>CAMBHS010000006.1 GCA_945867235.1 Akkermansia muciniphila | reverse complement strand
TGGTCGGTCTTGGGCCGCCGCGCCATCAGTTCGAGCTTGGCTTGTTCCTCGGCTAATAAAACCAGTTCCTTCATCGGTCGTCCCATGCGCATGGCCTACGATCGCAGGCCCGACAACTTATTGCACTTACTAATCACTCACCACACTAGGAACTCGAGAATGGTGCCTCTTTAGCCTGACGATCGATCGCTATGGAATCTTTTTTGTGGGTGCCGGATTGTCCTTCGCCGTCATGGCCTCGTTGGTGCGCTCTTTGGAAGAACCTTCGGCAGCACGTGTGCAGGAACTTCTTATGGAGGTGCTTGTCAGTGCTCCTCAACGGGTGTGGGCTCGGCTGATGGCCAGATGATTATTTTTAAGTTATGCCCGCTTTTTCTCCAAAAAAAATTTCATCGATCAAATCACCCGAGGAATTCCGCAGCTACACGCAATCTTTAGGGGTCACCATTCCTTGTAGTGAACGGATAGTGATCGGGAATTCTTCACCCCTGTGTCAACCCGTTGAAAACACGAGGATCAATGGCAAAATAATAGGAAATCGCTGGGCAATCCAACCCATGGAAGGATGGGATGGAACCCCTGAAGGAGGAGTTACGCCAGATGCTCTCCGGCGATGGGGACGATTCGGGGAGAGTGGCGCAAAACTCATTTGGGGCGAAGCCATGGCGATATGCCCCGAAGGTCGTGCGAATCCGAATCAGTTGATTCTGACCCATGATAATTTGGCCGACCTGAAGCAATTAAAAAAGGTGCTCATCGAATCTCATCGTGCCAGTTTTGGAAATGAGGAGGATCTGGTGGTTGGATTTCAGCTCACCCACTCGGGTCGGTTCTGCCGACCTTTGGACAAGAAACAATTGCAACCTTGTATCGCCTATCGTCACCCGGTGTTAGATGGCAAGTTCGGGATCACCTCTGACACTTCCATCCTTCGAGATGAGAATATCCCCGCATTGATCGGAGATTATGTGAGGGCGGCGGCGATCGCCCAAGAGGCTGGAGCTGACTTTATCGACCTCAAACACTGCCATGGGTATTTATTGCATGAATTTTTAACCGCCCATGATCGACTGGGTCCGTATGGCGGGAACTTTATCAATAGGACAAGGTTGCTGCGAGAGATCGTTAGGGCGATCCGTGCGGCGAATAACCCCATCGAAATTGGCGTGCGTTTGAGCTCGTTCGACTTCGTGCCTTTTCGCCCAGACCCAACCCACTCTTCTACGGTTCAACTAAGGCTAGGGCAACCCGAGCCAGTCACCTGGCCGTATCGTTTCAGTTTTGGAGGGGATGCGAACACCTTGGGGGAGGTCGATCTTACAGAGCCGTTGGAGTTCTTGAGATTGTGCCATACACTCGGAATTCGACTGATCAATCTCACCGCCGGATCACCCTACTACAATCCTCACATCCAACGCCCTGCGTATTTTCCACCTTCCGACGGTTATGCGCCCCCGCATGATCCATTAGTGGATGTCGCTCGCCAGATGCGTGTCGTGAAAGAATTAAAATCACTCGCCCCGCAAGGCATGGTGTTCGTTGGCTCGGCATACAGTTATTTGCAGGAATTTTTACCGTCAGTCGCACAAGCAGCGGTGGCTGAAGGCTGGACCGACATCGTCGGCATTGGGAGAATGTCCTTAAGCTATCCAAGGTGCATCGCAGATGCCGTCATAGGTCGCCCCCCGAATAATAAACTGATCTGCCGAACCTTGAGCGACTGCACCACCGCGCCGCGGAACGGTTTGCCCAGCGGGTGTTATCCTTTGGATCCGCATTATGCCGCGAAGCCTGAAGCCTCAAGGCTCAAGAAAATCAAGCGAGGTGTTGGGACTGATTAAGGAACATGAAGCGAAACATTCGGCGAACCGGGTGAGATCAATTTGTGTGAAGATTTCTCCATCACTGAGTTGACACGGATCGCGCCTCTGTTAATGTCCCATGCTCCGTTGGTGACGGTAGGTTCCAGAGTAGTCCAGTTCACCGGCGGCATTAAAGAAGCGACACTGTCATGAAACGTCAATACCAGCCGTCGAAAATGCGACGGAAACGCCAGCACGGATTTTTAAACCGCAACTCGACTCGCAGCGGCAAAGGAATCCTTGCCAACCGTCGTCGCGTAGGTCGCAAACGCCTAACACCAGTGTAAGGCTGCGTAGGGTGTTTTAATGCAAAGCCCAGAGCCACTTCCCTTAACATTGGGTCAAGCCCAGCGGGTCGTTCGTTCTGGGGAATTCACCCTCTTACGCAACACTGGTCAGCGACTAGCCCATGGCTGCGTTGTGCTCAACTGGCTCAAGTGTAAACCCGGCGCAACCACACGCCTTGGGGTCGTCACCTCCCGCAAAATTGGAGGGGCGGTGCTGCGAAATCGTGCACGGAGACTACTCCGAGAAGCGTTCCGACGCCACCAGCATGACTTTCAACACCCCGTTACGATCATTCTGGTCGCACGTAATTCCATCGTTGGAAAAACTTACGCCCAAGTCGAATGCGACTACCTGCACGTCCTACGTCGAGCCCGATTGTTGCCGGCCAGTTGACCGTCTTATTTGTCGTGGGGATTCCGCTTTGCCTGGACAATATCAGGATTATTTCCTCCGAATATTGAGTTTGCCTTTGTTGGCAATTATAGTCATTTACCGCTTTACCTTGTCTCCATTAAAATCGGTGTTCTTCGGCTCCGCTGCGCGGTGTAGGTTCACCCCGTCCTGCTCCGCCTACTCGTTGGAAGCCATCTGGGTTCATGGACCGTTCCATGGCCTTTGGTTGGGAATGAAGCGATTGTTTCGCTGCCACCCTTGGGGTGGTGAAGGACACGACCCTGTGCCCACCAAAAGACAAAAATCTGTTCAGTCCACCCCCCCATTCTTAGCCTTTTAAAATCATGGATCGCAAATCACTCCTTATCCTCGCTGGTGCATTCGGCGTATTGCTCGCGTGGATGCCACTCACGAATAAATTTTTCCCGCCCATAGCATTACCCCCACCCCCTCCTCAATCCACCAACGCAGTAGTAGGAGCCACTAATAGCACGTTCAATTCTACCCAGCCAATCGTCCAAGGCAGCGCATCCGTTGGCAATCCAAGCCTCCGAACAGAATCGAGCGGAATCCAAGGCAAAGAAGTGACGGTGACATTGGAAAATGAAGATGGACAATATGTTTTCTCATCAGCAGGCGGGGGCTTAAAACACGTTCACTTAAAAAATTATCCGGAAACAATAGAAAAAAAGTCCGACAAAAAAGGCAAGTTGGCGAACTTGAACGCGAAAGCACCTTTGGCGGCATTAAGTTTGTTGGGCCCGGATACCCTCGTTGGGGACGGAGTCTATAGCCTCAAACAAGTCGATTCTACAATCCTGAGAGCCGAAAAGAATTTACCGAACGGCTTGAGAGTCATCAAGGAATACCAACTTTCCACCAACTATTTAATCAAATTCAACCTCAAGTTTGAGAACCCCACCGCACAACCCATCACCGTCCCGGCTCGCGAAATCGTGATCGGCACGGCCACCCCCATTGGCGTCCAAGATGAGGCGATGTTTCTGGGAATGAACTGGTTCAACGGCAGCGATGCAGAACACCTCACTGAATCATGGTTTGCAAATCGGACTTTGGGATGTTTCCCAGGTCAAACCAGGACTGTCTATTCGGGAGGGAATTCAAATGTCGCTTGGGCTGCTGTTCACAATCAATTCTTTACGATGATTGCCGTCCCGCAAACACCGGCGGCTCAGGTGGTCGGTCGTCAGATTCCAATCACGGCTCCGACGAAGGAGGAAATCGGCACGAAATCTGGAGCCTTGCTGGCACCCTTGGGCTACCAAACATCGTTGGCTTACAACGAAGTGACCGTGCCTCCCAATCAACTATTCGTCACGTCGATGGACGTGTTTGCGGGACCCAAGGAATACAATACCCTCGCGCGCCTCGGCCGTAATCTCGATTTGGTGATGGGCTTCGATGGTTTCATCGGTTTCTTCGCAAAAAGCCTTCTGCTTTCCTTAAACGGCTTGAACAGTATGGGCATGGGTTACGGAATGGCGATCATTGTGATTACGATCATCATTAAATTGGTTTTCTGGCCGTTGTCAGCTTCCAGCACCCGGTCCATGAAACGGATGCAAAAACTGCAACCGCAGATGAAAGCCATTCAGGACAAATACAAGGCTGAACCCGCGAAGATGCAATCCAAATTGGGGGAATTCATGAAGGAAAACAAGATCAACCCTGTCGCAGGTTGTCTCCCTATGATTATTCAGATTCCTGTATTTTTCGGATTTTATCGCATGCTCCAAGCAGCGATCGAGTTGCGAGGGGCTTCGTTTCTCTGGGCAATTGATCTGAGCAGTCCTGACACCGTCGCCACCATTGCAGGGTTCCCCATCAATATATTTCCCCTGCTCATGGGAGCGACCATGATCTGGCAGGCACAAATTACTCCCACCTCGCCTGCAGTCGATGCGACGCAGCAGAAAATCATGAAATACATGCCGTTGATGATGATGGTTTTCCTTTATAATTTTTCAGCGGGCTTGACGATTTACTGGACCGTGCAAAACTTGTTGTCCATAGCACAGATGAAATTGACCCGCGACAAGCCGGAAACCACTACCTTGCAACCCGCTATCCGCCCTGTCAAAAGAGCCTGAGTGACGATTTTTAACGTGATTCTGTAAGCATTCAAACCAGACAACCTATGCCAGAGCAACCTAAAGTCATCCTAGAAAAAATCCTTCAAAAGCTCGGTTTCACCGTCACGATTGAAGAACACAATCTGGCAGAAGGTTTGCTTCTGGAAATTCAAACAGATGACCCGGGGCGCCTTATCGGTCGGCAAGGGCAAACGCTCGCCGATCTTCAATACATCACGAACCGAATCATCTTTCGCCAAGACCCCACACAACCGAAGGTCATGGTGGATGTTGGATCATATCGCACTCAAAGTCGGGATGCGTTGGTCAAAAGAGCCAAAGACGCCGCCGACAAGGTTCGTCGTTGGGGTGACATGGTCGAATTGGAACCCCTAAGTTCCTTTGATCGTCGCATTATTCATAGTGTTCTTCGAGATGACCCCGATATCGAGGTTCGCAGCGTTGAGGTCGAAGGTTCCGATAAAAAAGCGATGATTTTCCGACCCAAGGCGAAATAGTCGGTTTGGTTGCCAGTCCCGAATCAGTCGATAATTTCAGATCAACTGCACTTTCCGTCGATTTGACGTGTCGAGTGGAGTGACTTTTCCACGGCACGAACTTTTTCGTCTCGATTCTGGGATAGGTCTTGTTAGGATCATCGCATCTTCCAAAACATGCACCGATCGCCTCGCCAAATAGTTTTAGGGTTGTTCATCGGGGGCAGTGTCATCTTGCTTTCAGGGTGGATAACACATTATTTCCGCCTCAGTCATGATTCTCAAAAAGGCGACAGCACTACCAATACAACCGTTGCAGCTCAGTTAAGGAAACTCGATAACACGGAAGAACGTGCCAAACAGATGTATTGGGGCAAAGAGTTGCTCGCGCAAAAATGCGGTGGGTTTTTTGAAACAATTTGGGATTCCCTTCTAACAGCAACCAACAAACTCAATATTCTTGGGCAGTCTAATTTTGGGGAAATAATTCTGCCCACCTTTACGGATTCTTTCTCTAAAGTGCTTGAAATCCAAACCTACGATCCAACGCGGCACGGACGCAATCTCGCCCCAATTGCTTGGTCGGAATTTATCAATACTCAGCAAGCGAATGGATGGAATTTGAGTCAGATTGAATTCCGCCATATCCAATTTGAAACGAATCTCGTCGGACTTCCTGACCTCAGCACTTTTTATTTTTCCGCCCACCTAACAAACCACCTGAGACCTGACAGAGCGATATTTGAAGGCAACCTTGGAGTTCAATGGGATGCACAGGCCTTCCAAAAAGATCGCACCGAAATTCGCCAATTGGATGCCAGTAAACTCAGGTTAAAAATTCGAACGGCTCCCCCGCCCTTCCAACTTATTCATGCCCAGACTATCTCACCGCCTCGCAATGCCTTTTCCATCGATCCATTATTAGTTTACGATCTTGATGGGGACGGGTATTCAGAAATTATTCTCGCAGGGAAAAATTTGATTTTTCGACGAACAAAGGAAGGAGGGTATCGCGAAGAAAAATTGTGCAACCACCCCCCTGGTTTGATTTCTAGTGCGATCCTAGGTGATTTTGACGGTGACGGTTTTGTCGATTTACTGTGTCTCAAGCACGAAGGACTGGTTCTTTTTAAAGGGGCGATCCATGGGGCATTTCCAACTCCTGAACTACTCGTCTGGCCTAACCCTCCCGATATGACCTATCCGATGGTGATGACCTCTGGGGATATTGATCAAGATAACGACCTTGATCTTTTTATTGCACAATACAAAAAACCGTATGAAGGCGGATCCATGCCCACGCCCTTTTACGACGCCAACGATGGTTCTCCCTCCTATTTATTTCTCAATAATGGGCATGGGGATTTTAAGGATGCAACCGTCTCCGCAGGGCTCGCACCGAAAAGGTTGCGCCGTTCCTACAGTAGTTCATTTGTTGATTTGAATGAGGATGGCTTTCTCGATTTGGTGGTTGTGAGCGATTTTTCAGGGGTGGACGTCTATCAAAATGATGGACGGGGTCACTTCACGGATCGCACCCAACAATGGATCGATGAACCGCATGCATTCGGCATGGCTCATGCGTTATCGGATTTTAATAGCGACGGACGCTTGGATTTGCTCATGATCGGGATGACATCTCCCACTGTGGATCGATTAGTGAAATCGGGATCCAATCGCCCCATCTCCCCGGAGGCTTCCCGGATGCGAGCCGCCTCGATGTCCGGAAATCGACTTTACCTGGCTCAGCAAAAAGGAGGATTTTCTCAGAGCCCATTAGGCACCAGTATCGCGCGATCGGGTTGGGCTTGGGGCTGCACCGCGTTTGATGTGGACAACGACGGATTTCCGGAAGTTTACGTCGTCAATGGGATGGAGAGCAAGAAAACGGTTCGCGATTATGAGGCAGAATATTGGTGGCACGATGTGTTTATCGGAAACTCAGAGGACAATCCTGTTGCTTATCTTTATTTTAGAAACAAATTTAGCCGCACTCGTGATCAAGGCCAATCTTACGGAGGGTTTGAAAAGAACCGGCTTTATTTGAATCAACAAGGCAAACAATTCTTTGAAGCTGCCCACCTGTTTGATGTCGCGCTTGAGCAGGACTCGCGGAATGTCGTTTCAGAGGATCTGGATGGGGATGGCAGAATGGACCTCGTGGTGGTTAGTTACGCCCCTTGGCCAAGCCTTGACCATACATTGCGAATCTTCCAAAACCGTCTCGAAACCCAAGGGAATTGGATCGGGTTTCGCTTCAAAGAATCACAAGGGAAATCTCTTATTGGAACCCAAGTCCATTGTTCGGCTGGAAACCGTGTTCAGACAAGAGCCCTCGTTACCGGAGACTCTTATCGGTCTCAACACCCCTTGACTATCCATTTTGGGTTAGGAAACCACTCGGTGGAAAAGGTAGAGATCGTCGAACCCAATGGCCGCAGGATTACGTTATCCCGCCCAGCGGCGAACCAATACCACTGGATCAAATCTCCCTGATCTTGACCGACTAACGGAAAAGAATGTATTGGGTGCGGTCTTTATACCACTTCCAATCGTTCTTCCATGCCTGACTTCCATCAGCACGGACAGGAACGGTTGTGAAGGTGATTTTGGGATACTTGGAGGCCGCGCTTTGCCATTTTTTGATCTCGGCATGTCCATCCACAAAAGAGAATCCGCAGGCCCCGTTGTGGAGGGAACTAGGCACATCGCTCCACTGTGTCGAATTCACATCGTTGATGAAGAAAGCGTCATTGGACGAATCCGGATGCTCATCCAAAGTTAACCATGTATTGGCCGGGGCTGGAAAATCGCTGGTTTTAAGAAACTGGCGGTAAGTTCCGCCCATCGCCCAACTCCGGCCCCCGAGGGATGCAGCATTATTGTCCGACAAGCCAATTAAGGCATTCATGGCGTTGCTCCGATTTCGGCGGCTCCAACCGAGTTTGGCCTGTGCGGGGCTCACTTTCTTGTCAGCAGGACATTGATAAATCCCAACGGCCCCCGAAGTGTATTGGCCGAGAACGCCATTTTTGACCCAATCCACATTCGTAACACTAATCCCTTCAGTTCCCGTCGTTCCCCACGTCATGACGTTATTCACCCAGTTGTTATATTTCCTAGTCGTGATCGCCAGAAGTGTATCTGGAATCGTGAAATTGTTCGGCATACGTTCCACGTTGTCCACCGTGTAAAGGATGGTCCCGAGAACCAATTGCTTGTTGTTGCTCATGCAAAGAATCCCCTGAGCCTTTGTCTTCGCTTTTGCGAGGGCGGGAAGTAGCATGCCAGCCAGAATCGCAATGATTGCGATAACCACGAGAAGTTCGATCAGCGTGAATCCCTTGGTGGGCTTACTTTTAAATTGATTGATGGGCTGCATAAAAACTAAACAGATAGTTACTAGATGTGATGACAGGGCACCTTAGTTGTTCGGACGATCCATTGCAACTGTGCTTTTATCGGCACATCAATTCTTTTTCGGTTTTCGCCTTTAATGCTCTAAGGGGTTGATTTTCGGTGATTAAAATGGATCACTAAGTTCTCTAGGGAGGTTGACCTCCTTGAAAAAACCGCGTTTGAAACAATGAATCATCAAGACACCTACACGCACGATGAAGCCTACGCGGAGTTTCTCGCAGGTTGGGATGAGAATTTTTATGCCAAATATGCGGACACTTTGATGCCGGATGAAAAGGCGGACGCGTCTTGGATGTGGGGTGCGGGGTGGGTCAGGTGGTGAATCGGTTAACTCAAGCCGGAGCCGAGGCTTACGGGGTGGATGTGAGTGAACCCAGCATCGCCAAGGCACGCGTGTTCAGCCCCAGATGCCAATTGTATGATGGAAGGCACTTACCATTTGACGATGGTCATTTTACGAACGCAGGGGCATTGAAC
Source organism: Akkermansia muciniphila (assembly GCA_945867235.1). GTDB lineage: Bacteria > Verrucomicrobiota > Verrucomicrobiia > Limisphaerales > SXQI01 > SXQI01. Next base: position 33,862 of record CAMBHS010000006.1, on the reverse strand, counting down.
GTCTTGGAGCATGTGGATGAACCCGAAGCGTTTATGGAGGAATTGGTGCGAGTGGTTAAACCCGGTGGAAAAGTTTTAATCTCCAGCCCAAACTTTCTCAGGTTTGCTGGTTTTCGAGATTATCATGTTCACATGCGAGGCTTGGCCTCCAAGTGGCGGAATTTTCGTCGTCAACAATTCAAGCGGCGTCAAATGTCAGTAGCCCCTCAATCTGTCCGGTTTGATCGGATGGCTCCAATCGTAAAAATCCCGTTCACCCCCGATGATGATGCCATCATCGCTACGAATGCCTTGGAGATCGGATTCTTTTTGGAAAAATATGGTTGTGATATTACGCGTATCTCAACCACGGATCGCTACGTTTGGCCTCCCCTAGACTGGGTGTTAAATGCAACGGCGTTACGATTTGGCACATTCAGTGCCTTCGTGCTTGCTCGCAAAAGGTAAACCTCAGTCTTGGAGCCCCACTTTTCTCAGCGCGCCGCTATCAACCATGGAAAACAATCAACACTCCATAATCATCCGTAGCCACCTTGGATTCCATGGGAAGATACGAATAGGTGATCGTGTTGATACTGACGATGTTGGCTTCCCCAATTTTTTGGAGAAAGCTGGTAACCCTTTCGTCGAAATGATCTTTCCCAACCTCCTGACATTCGATGCGACGAATCGTTTTTATTTGAATCAGGGCAGGCCCCTGCTTCACTGGAGTTCCTAAAGTTGGGTTGCTTTTTTTAATCAAACTTTGAGTCGGAGCCTCCGTCGTCGGAACGCTGAAGTGCAATTCTGCGTGGAGGTGCGACCCAGGTGCTGCGGGGGCGGGCGGTGGAGGTGGAGGTTGTGCAACTGGAGCAGCTTTTGGGATAAAGAACTTGGTGTTGCATGTGGGGCAGGCAATTTCGGCTCCAGCAAGTGATGAGTCCGCAGCAAGATCCTGCTGGCAACTGGGACAAGGGAAGGTCACGTCCATAGTGCAGTGTGGGTAGATGTTGTTGAGTGGAGGCAAATTATCAGGTTTCCAAATATTTGCGAGTTAAATTCCACACCCACCAAATCACTCACTATTCAGGCTACTGTCCTGACCCAACGGTGCCATTCTAATAAGTAGGATTTATCGCTGCTGAGGTTGGCGACGCTCGTTGCCTTTGTCTTGCGACCGCTCGTTAGAGCCTGGTTGACGAGAATTTGAATTCACTGCCGGAGCCGAGGGAGGTGCAGGAGCCCGAAAAGCTGGAGCCGGAGCAGATGCAGAGGGCGGAGATACAAATCGGGGGCTTGGAGCTGTTGAGATGACGGGACGGTTCACATTGGCTGGAGGTGGACTGAAACTGCGAGCGGCAGAACGTTCCGGTTGAGCCGCAGCAGTAGGAGGCTGGGTAATCCGTGGATTCGGTGTTGAAACCACCGGAGGTCGATTGAAATTGAATTGAGGCTGGGAAGGCACAGCAGGGGTAGTCGGGCGATTTTGAGGTCGAGCTGACGGCACGGTCGTTATTGTCGGCTGTGTGGTGACCGGACGTGGAGGGGTGCTAAGCACCGGTTTTATCGCAATGGGATTCGGTGCAATCTGGGTGGGCACGACTGGACGTTGCCCTTCGCTCCGCGTTGCCTGAGGCCTTGAACTAAAGGGCCGATTCTGAATTACCTGAATTTGCGATTGCGGTTGTGGTGTGCGGATGGGGCGTTGAACCTCAGGAGTTTCGGGGCGTTGAGAGTTGCCGACATTTCGTGTCGGTACGGGTTGGATGGATTCATTACCAGAAGGGGTGCGAGCCGGGGACGGTCGCGACTGAACGGTGACACTGGAATTCCGCAGTGCTGCTGGACTAGTTGGGGTTCCTTTGGTGGGTGAAATATGCTGTCTTGATCTCACATGCTGAGACTCACGCACGATGTCTGCGGCTTGCGTTTGTTGGGAAACAGACGTGTTTCGATAAACCACGAGTTGGGAACCGTCACGGTTAGCTCCGTTGTGACGCATTGGATGTCCGGCACTTTGGGGAACCTCTCGAACGGATACTCGTTGAACTTCGCTGCGGGACGCTCTTGAAACCCTTTCCACGGGGACACCATGGTTGATCAATCCATGTTTTTCGTGCCTTGCGACGTTGACCACGGAGCTGTTGTGATGGAAGTGTTCCGCCCGATGACGAGGAAGATGGTGGTCAAAAGGACGCCGGTCGCACATCCGATCGTAACTTACGACGGTGTAATAGTCCCACGAAAGTCCGAAGCCGAAACCGACCCCTACATGGGAATCGTGATAGCTAAACCCGTAGCCGTGCCGCCAGTGAGCTGCTGGGGGCAAGGGTGCCCATCCGCAGTGGGCATCAGAATACCTCCAACTCACCCAAGCAGGTCCCCAGGTCGTGTCAGGGATCCAGCACCAATTATAACCGACAGGACGGTGCCAACGACCATAATGGAAAGGAGCCCAACCCCAACTGTAATCTGAATGCCAATACCATCCATAGTCAGAATAAAGCCATCGCCCTGAATGACCGTAGGGACGCCAATCCACAACGGTGGAGGCCACTGTCGGCTGCCAGCAAACTCCATACCCAGGGATATTCAACCACGAACCGTATGGAGCCAAAGAGTTATGAAAATACTGATAGGTCACTTGCTCCTGCGGCGGCAGTGCCGTAATGACTTGAGGAGGAGTGGATTCTGCGTAAGAAACAGGCGGAGTGTTGGCAACCGTGGGAGCATTCGGAATTGTCGTGGCGTTGGGGATAAAATTTGTGGACACTTCGATCCCTGCTGCTAGGGGAATCCCTAGGGTGGCGGATGGAGGAGTCTGCACTACAGGCACTGCGGGAGTCGCGACATTCGATTTTCCAGTCGGATCGATTTCGATGGACTTGTTAACACTTTGGGGCTGTGAGGCTTTCGAGCTATCATGAGCAAGCATGGCCGCAATTACCGGTGAGGATATTCCAACATCATTCAGGTAAACCACATCCTCCGAAGTCAGATGAAAAGCATTCGTCGAGCGACCAATATAGGCCATCAATACATTCTCACCCAATCCCGCTTGAGCCAATTGGATCACTTGCAAAGTTTCTTTCTGCAACGCCAAAACAGGAATACTCACCGGGGGTGGGATGGGAATCGTTTGATTTGTCGCCTCATTTCCGGATAGTTCGTTCGGGGGAGTCGTAATGACTACGGTATTAGGGGTGGTATTGGTAAAAATGGGGACAGGTGAGTCTGATTTTTTTGCTGCCTGTGCGTTGCTTTTGGCGTTGCAAACTAACATTGCAAAAGCGATCAAAAACAAGACCCCTACATTCATTACTTTTTGACAACGAACGAAGAATTCCATCCTGATGGATTTTTCCTGCTTTGAGGTAGTTTTTGAGTCCCCTCCTCCTTTCATGGGAAGTGGGAGGGGGCTTTGCGATTGAGGAATTGGAAACAGGGTTTTCATGGTAAGAGGCGGTGCCTACCGCGTTTTATGATTCAGAGAATCGTTTTCATCTATCTGCATCATTGGACGCCCCATTGGATCGGATATTCATGCAGCCTAATTGTTGAGTAAACACCTATTTATTAACGGGTTGCATCGTTTATTCACCATCCGTTGACAAGATGGAAAACCATAATTAGGGCGTAAACACTCAGGAAAATGGCTTTTCAAAGTCCTTCCAGTAGTCGTTGGGCAAGTTCCTGTTTTGCCTGCCAATCCACCAATCTTTTCCTATGTTCCTCAAGAACGGTTGGGGGAACTTTTTGGGTGAAAGCTGGGTTATTTAGTTTTTGTTGAACTTTTTCAATTTCGCTGAAGTTTTTTTCGATCTCCTTTTGCAACCGAGCCCGCTCGGCTTCGACATCGACCAAACCTTCCAAGGGAAGAAAGATTGTCCCCATGGAACCCAATGCGGTTGGCGTGCCTTTGGCGGGAATGAAAGCGGGGTGGATTTCGACAGATTCTGCATTCAGCAGGATGCGGAGAACTTCCGTGTCGTAAGCTGAAATCCCATTCGCCTCCGGCTGGAAAACAAACTTGACCCGTTTACTTTGCTGCAAATTTCCTTCGCGGCGTAAATTGCGCCCTCGCGTGATCAGGTCGTATTTTTCTAAAACGAGTTGCTCATCGGTTTCATCCAGAACGTAATGTTCCTTGAATTCCTGATCGAATGGTTTTGGCCAATGCGCGTAGAGGACGGTTTTTCCGCCCTGATTTTCTGGAAGATCCTTATTAAATCCAAGGCCGTGCCAAAGTTCCTCGGTGATAAAGGGCATGAATGGATGGAACAATCGCAGAGTATTAGAAAGCACAAAATCGAGCACCGCCAATGTGTTGACCTTCTGGGGTGCGTCGGTGTCATAAAACACGGCTTTGCAGGTTTCTAAATACCAGTCACAAAACTCACTCCAGAAAAATCGATAAAGCGTATTTACCGCTTCGCTGAATTTGTATTCTGCGAGGGATTTATCGATTTCACAGATTGCGCGATCCAGTCGCAGGAGAACCCATTTGTCATCACTATTCAGGAGTGCAGATGTTATTTCGCCTTCGGATTCTCCACCCTGCATCTGTCGAAATCGACAGGCATTCCAAAGTTTTGTACAAAAATTCCGACCCAACTCCACGAATTGTTCATCGAATAAAACATCCTGACCCAAGGGAGCCGAACGCATCACCCCGAAACGCAGAGCGTCCGCGCTATATTTTGCGATGAGATCAAGAGGGTCCGGCGAGTTCCCTAGAGTCTTGGACATTTTGCGCCCCTGCTTATCGCGGATAATGCCGGTGAAATAAACATTCTTGAACGGCATCTCCCCCGTGTATTCGTAGCCCGCCATGATCATCCGTGCGACCCAGAAAAAGAGGATGTCCGGTCCTGTGACTAGATCGGAGGTCGGGTAAAATTTCTTCAGTGTGGCCGAGCCTTCAGGCCAACCCATGGTGGCAAAGGGCCAAAGCCACGAACTAAACCATGTATCCAAAACATCAGGATCCTGAACCCAATTCTCAGGGTCACTTGGAGGATCTATTTCCACACGGGGCTCCCTTGCAGGAATATCCTGATCCGGGGCGCCCTTGGATTTTGGATACCAGACAGGAATACGGTGTCCCCACCACAACTGACGGCTGATGCACCAATCCTGCAACCCCGCCATCCAATGATCGTAAACCTTAGCCCATCGCTCGGGATAAAACCTCATCCGCTCCTCCGCCACAACAGATCGAGAAGCTGTTGTGCTCGGGTATCTAAGAAACCATTGTTCACTCAAGCGAGGTTCGATGGGCACTTTCTCCCGCTCGCTAAAGCCGACGTTGTTAATGTAGGGCTCCTCTTTTTCAAGGCATTGCAATTCACCCAGTTTCTCGCAAGCTTTCTTCCGTGCTTCGAAGCGATCCAATCCGTCCAGATCTATCCCCGCCAATGCGTTCATTCGACCATTCGCCGTAATGACTTCTATGAGTGGAAGCTTGTGGCGCTGTCCGATTTCGAAATCGGCTTTATCGTGTGCCGGGGTCACTTTTAGAACTCCCGTGCCAAATTCGAAATCGACATATTCATCGCCAATGATCGGAATGAGTTTTTGATCCCGAGATAATTCCGCCGGTAACGGGCGCACCACGTGCTTGCCGATCAGGTGTGCGTAGCGTGGGTCTTTGGGATTCACCGCGACGGCTGTGTCCCCAGGGATGGATTCAGGTCGGGTTGTGGCGATGGTAAGGTAGGTGCCCGGATCCTCGGCTACTTCAACTTTAAAATAATAGAGGAACCCCTTTTGCTCCGTCATGATGACCTCCTCATCTGACAGTGCGGTTTGCGAAACAGGGCACCAATTGACCATGCGTTTGCCGCGATAGATCAAACCCTTTTTATACAGATCAACAAAAACTTTTTGGACGCACCTCGAATAGTCTGCATCCATGGTGAACCGTTCACGGGACCAATCGCAGGAGGCTCCCAGCTTTTTCAACTGGTCGATGATGATGCCGCCATGCTTGTCCTTCCACTCCCAAACCCGCTTTAGAAATTCCTCGCGACCCAAATCATATCGAGATTTTTTTTCCTCTTTTCTGATCTTTTTTTCGACCATCACCTGGGTGGCGATTCCCGCATGATCCGTCCCAGGCAACCACAGCACTTCCTTGCCATCCATCCGAGCTTTCCGCGCCAGAATATCTTGAATGGTATTGTTGAGCACGTGCCCCATGTGAAGGATCCCTGTCACGTTCGGCGGAGGGATCACAATCGAAAAAGCGGGCTTGCTCGATTGCGCGTCCGCGACGAAAGACTGGTTGTCCAACCAGTATTGGTACCACTTCGACTCGACAGGTTGCGGCTCGTAATTTTTGGGTATTTCTAACATGCAGAATTGATTGATCTTGGCGCGTTGGTTACCTCGGATGATCTCGATAAAAAAACCCGAATGGATCCATCCACTCAACTCATTTTCAACAATCGATATTCGAGACTATCCACCAAGGCTTGGAGGCTGGCTTCGACAATATTTTCGCTGACCCCGACCGTGTTCCACTCTTCCTTCCCATCGCTCGAACCAATCAACACCCGCGTTTTAGCTGCGGTGCCAGTGTCCGAATTAAGGATTCGCACTTTATAATCGGTGAGTGCGATGTTTGCTAGGGCGGGAAAAAAACGGATCAATGCGGTACGCAAAGCTGTGTCTAGTGCATTGATAGGGCCATCTCCTTCAGCCACGGTATGAGCCTGCTTATCGCCAACCTGAACCTTGACGGTCGCCTCGCAGACGGAGATCTGCCCTTCTCGTCGCATCGAGACATGATAAGCCTGCACCTTGAAAGGGGAGTCCACATGTTTCATCGATTTCCGGATCAACAATGCCAAGGAACCTTCCGCCGCTTCGAACTCGTAACCTTGATGCTCCAGTGCTTTGATCTGATTCAGGATATCCTTCAACTCGGGAGTGTCATTGGACAGATCAAAACCTAACTCTCTCGCCTTCATGACGATGTTGCTCCGTCCCGCGAGATCACTGATTAAAACGCGCCTAGTATTTCCCACCCGCTCAGGATTTACGTGCTCGTAACTGTGAACGATCTTCAGCACGGCATTGACATGGGTGCCCCCCTTGTGGGCAAAAGCCGCAGCCCCAACCCATGGTTGTCGCGGGTCATGACGGATATTCGCGATCTCATCAACAAACTGAGAAATATCCTGCAATTTTTCCAAAGCACCCGGAATTACACAACGCTTGTTCAACTTCAACTCGAGGTTAGCAATGATCGACACAATGTTGCAATTTCCAGTTCGTTCCCCGTAACCATTGATCGTTCCTTGCACATGGCAGACGCCGACCTCCACAGCCGCCAACGCATTCGCAACCCCCAAACCTGCATCGTTGTGAGTATGGATTCCGATTTTTGCCCGTGACAATCGCGCTTGGGCTGCCTTCACAATCGTGGCGATTTCCGAAGGAAGACATCCGCCGTTGGTATCGCAAAGCGTGACATTATCAGCTCCCGCATTTTGCGCTGCTTCCCATGTCGCCAAGGCGTAGTCAGGATTGTCTTTATACCCGTCAAACGCATGCTCTGCGTCATAGATCACATACTTGCCGTGCTGTTTTAAGTAGGCCACCGTATCGGCGATCATTGCCAGATTTTCTTCGGCAGTCGTGTTGAGAACCTCGGTAACGTGGAGCATCCACGTTTTTCCATAAATCGTAACCACCGGAGTTCCAGCAGCGATCAGCAATTGAACCTGCTCATCCTGCTCCACTCGTATGTTCTTGCGTCGAGTCGAACCGAAGGCAGCCAATCGCGCGTTCCTCCATGTGCGCCCCTTCGCTTGATTAAAAAACTCAATATCCTTCGGGTTGCTGCCGGGCCACCCGCCTTCGATAAAGTGAACTCCAAAAGCGTCCAACCGCTCGGCGATACGAATTTTGTCGGCGACAGAAAAATTGATCCCTTCACCCTGACTTCCGTCGCGGAGCGTTGTGTCGTATATTTCAACTTCAAGATTCATAATTGCCGCCAGAAGCGGGACGGTAACCCTAAATCGGCAATGCCAGCTTGCAAAGATCAAAACCTAGACCTTGAAAATCCCAATCAAGATTACGATCCAGTCGCGTTTGGAGACCTGTGGATTTTTCCCCCGAGGAGAATGGTTCCATCAAAACGCTTGAATGATCTGCACTCCGTGGTTTACCAAAGAGGAGTTCCAAGTGGTGCCACCACGGGATGAGGCGCTAAGATGCGGGGTTCCTGAGTTTATACTGACTGAATTGCGAGATATCCATGCGGTTAATCTATAACTTACTGTTCCTGTGCGGATTTTTATTAGCGGCGCCATTCTATTTTTTCAAGATGTGGCGGCGGGGACATTGGAAGCGTGGGTTCTGGCAACGATTCGGCTTTTTTGACACGTTCTCCAAAGCGGCGGTGAGCAATCGACGCAGTATCTGGATCCATGCGGTGAGTGTGGGTGAGGTGAATATCGCGACGCAGTTGATACGATCCATCGAAAGGCTGTATCCCAATTTGAAGATTGTGGTTTCGACGACGACCTCGACAGGGATGAGCGAGTTGAAGCGTAAGTTGCCGAAGCATATTTTAAGGATTTACTTTCCGATAGATTGGCCCCGGTTTGTGAGCCGTGCATTAAGGGTGTTTAACCCAGCGCTGATCGTGCTGGTGGAAGCGGAGATTTGGCCGAATTTTCTTTGGAAAGCCCAATCGAGAGGAATTCCCGTTTTTTTGGTCAATGCCCGGATGTCGGAACGGTCTTTCAAAGGATATCACAGAGCTCGGTTTCTTTTCCGCAGCCTGTTTTCGGGGTTGGCCGGTGTGGGGGTGCAGGACGAGGCGGATGCGGAACGACTCCGCGCATTGGGTTGTCGATCAAGAGCGGTGAAGGTGATGGGGAACCTCAAGTATGACACGGCGAAATTAAATGAACGCCCGTCCGTAGCGGTTGCGGATATTCTGCAACAGATCGGCTGGGTCATGGATCCCCTGATCCTAGTGGCCGGAAGCACTCACGACGGTGAAGAAACCATCCTAGGTGAAATTTTCATCAGACTCAAAACTCGATTTTCGAACCTGCAATTAGTCATCGTGCCCCGGCACTTTGAGCGGAGCCAGCAAGCAGGGCAGGATCTGAAAAAGGTGGGTGTCAAGGTGGCTTTCCGAACGGAACTATCAGCCAACACTCCGATGAGTCCGGGTTCAGTGGATTGTTTGGTCGTGAATACCACGGGCGAGTTGCGACATTTTTATGAGTGTGCAGCCTTGGTTTTTGTAGGCAAGAGCCTAACAGCGGCAGGAGGTCAAAACCCGTTGGAACCTGCTATCCTTGGCAAGGCGATGGTTTATGGACCTCAGATGCAAAACTTCAAAACTATCAGCGACTCGTTGGTGGGAGCGGGCGGAGCTCGGCAGGTGGCGGACGCAAAAGAATTGGAAGCGGTGATGGGTGAGTTGCTGGCCGACGAACCGGCTCGCCAACGACTCGGCCAAGCAGCATTAAAAGTGATGCAGGAAAACAAAGGTGCTGTGGAACGCTCGGTGGAAATGATCCTAGCACCGTTGCGTAAAGAGGACAAAGCCGCGAAACCTACACCAACAGCGTAGTGCGGAAAGACAGCTCCTCCCTGAGGTTGATGGGTCAAAAAAAGAGCCGCTTAGTTGGAAAGCTAGCTCAGAATGCGGCGACCTTCATCGAGGAAAATGCCTTTGAAATTCATTTCCAAGGCTTGGGGGTTGCTGGCTTTGGAAAGGGCTTCCTTCTCGGTCACACGGCGTTCCTTGACGAGTTCGAACAGATCCTGGTTGAAGCTCCTCATGCCATCGTCCATGCCTGTTTCGATAGCGGCACTGAGCTTGTCGAGGCGGTTTTCCTCTATTAATTTTCGCACGGTCGGAGTGTTGAGCATGATCTCCTGCGCGGGGGTGACCCCTCCATTGACGGTGGCGACCATTCGTTGACAGACAACGGCCTTGAGCGTGCCGGCGAGTTGACGGCGAACCTGCTCCCGTTCGTCCGCTTTGAAAAAATCGAGGATACGCCCTACTGATTGGGCACAGTTGGTGGTGTGCAGCGTGGAAAGGACAAGGTGCCCCGTGTCAGCTGCGCTGATGGCAGCGGCAAAACTGGTTGCATCCCGCATTTCACCGATCATGATGACGTCAGGATCCTGGCGGAGCACATGTTTGAGACCCTCGGGAAAAGAGTTGGTGTCGAGCCCGACTTCGCGTTGTTCGATGACGGATTGATGGTCTTCAAATACGAATTCAATCGGATCCTCGAGCGTGATGATGTGCTTTTTGGAGTGGAGATTGATATACTGGATGATCGCCGCGAGGCTGGTGGATTTGCCGCAACCTGTGGTGCCGGACATGAGGATAATTCCCCGATGCTCCGCAGCAATCGTCTTGAGGATCGGTCGAAGCCCGAGTTCTTCAAAGCTCGCCACCTTAGTTTTGACATACCGCATTGCCAAAGCGAATGTGCCCTTCTGTTGGAAAACATTGGTGCGAAACCGCCCCAATCCTGGGGAATAAAAGGAAAAATCTACCTCGCGATCGCGTTCTAACCGAGCCTGGGCGTGTTTGGGGACGATGGTTTGAACGATGTGATTGATCCATTCTTCTGTCGGAACAGGCCCCTGGACTTCGATCAGCGTGCCGTTGATACGCACGACCACGGATCCACCGACTTTAATATGGACATCGGAGGCTCCGGCTTGAACCGCTGCTCCGAGATATTGTTGAAAACTTTCCATGACGAAAATACTAGCAAGGGACGTACCATTTCGGTAGCCGCAAATACAAACTGTCGAGCAAACTCAAGCCCTCGCCATCCATCGTCTGGGACAAATCCCATTCGAGCGACTCACCACTCAATCACCGCAGCACCCCACGTCAGACCCGCACCAAAAACGATCAACAACACCAGATCGCCGCGCTCCACACGCCCTTCCCTCACCGCTTCATCAAGCGCGATTGCAACGGATGCAGCGGAGGTGTTCCCGTATTTATGAAGATTGATGAAGACCTGCTCCGGTTTTGCGCCAAGTCGATCCCCCACGGCATCAACGATACGCAAGTTCGCCTGATGCGGGATAACGCATTTGATTTGACCGATTTCGAGATTGCATCGGCGAAGGGCTTCCTGGGCAGCAGACAGCATGGCGTTCACTGCATTTTTGAAAGTTTCCTTGCCATCCATCCGCAAGTAATGGAGACGTGAAGCGACTGAGTCAACCGAGGCTGGACACCGACTCCCGCCAGCGGGCATGCAAAGCATCTCGCCTTTGGATCCATCAGAACCCATGCAGGTCGTCAACAATCCGTGACCGCCGGACTTGGCTTGCAAGATGGCCGCCCCTGCCCCATCACCGAACAAAACGCAGGTATTGCGATCGGTCCAATCGATGATCGAAGAAAGTTTCTCGGCACCGATCACAAGAACGGTGTCGTAAGTGTGGGACATCACGAATTGCTGGGCGATCTCCAAGGCAAAAATAAATCCGGAGCACGCAGCCTCGATATCAAAAGCGACAGCGCGTTTGGCTCCAATTTTTTGCTGAACCAAACAGGCCGTGGAAGGAAAAAGCATGTCCGGTGTAATCGTGGCGACGATGATGAGATCGATTTGATCAGCAGTCATCCCAGCGTTTTCTAGCGCTCTTTGCGCTGCCTGGGCCGCGAGATCGGAGGTGTATTCGTTAACGGCCGCGATACGCCTTTCCTTGATTCCCGTGCGAGAGGTGATCCAATCGTCCGAAGTCTCCACGATTTTCTCTAGTTCTGCGTTAGTCAGAACACGTTCCGGCAGATACGACCCCACACCAGCCACTGAACATTCACGGACGTTGAATCCGGGTTTCTGGCGTGGATTTGTGCGTTTTTGAGGTGCGGTATTTTTGGTCATTGGGAAAGAGTCGCCGGACTAGCCTGGGTGGCGGCTATTTGTTTAACAATCAAATCATTGATGCGGTGCTCGACCGCTTCACTGGCAACACGGATCGCGTTCATGATCGCACGTTCGCGGGCTGATCCATGAGCCTTGATCACATTTCCATTCAGCCCAAGAAGTGGCGCACCCCCGTGTGCATCTGGATCCATGGTGCGTTTGATGGCACGAAAGGCTCCTTTAGAAAGCATGGCACCTATTTTTCGGATCGGTGTAGCCATCAATTCTTTCTTCAGAATTCCAAAAATTCCCTTCACCAGACTCTCGGATGTTTTGAGCACGATATTACCGACAAAACCATCTGTCACGACAACTTCCACACCGCCGGAATAAAGATCGTGACCCTCCACATATCCGACGAAATTCAATCCGAGTTGTGAGCAAAGCACGGAGGCTTCCCGTGTGAGTTCCGTGCCCTTGGTATTCTCGGTTCCATTGCTTAGAACGCCCACGCGTGGACGGTCGCGCTTGAGAATTTCTTGGGAATAAACGCTCCCCATAATCGCGAACTGGGCGAGATGAATGGGTTTGCAATCAGGATTCGCCCCAGCATCGACAAGGATAAATTCATGTGTCTCCGAGGGAATCACGGCGGCGATCGCTGGACGATCGACTCCGGGCAAGGTTCTTAACCGGATTGTGGACGCGGCAACAAGACCTCCGGTGTTACCTAGTGAAACCATCGCGTCTGCGCGACCATCCTTCAGGAGATCGACTGCACGCAGGAGTGAACAGTCCTTTTTGCGCCGCAACCCTTCGACAGGTTTGTCCTCCATCGTGAGAACCTGGCTGGCATGGGTGATCAGAACACGTCGATCAGAAAGTCCGACGGCCTTGAGAGCTGAGCAGACATCAGGCTCATTCCCTACGAGATGGAGTTCAGTGATTTTAGAATTGGCTTCCAACGCCAACTTCGCCCCGAGAACCACCACCTCGCACCCGTGGTCACCCCCCATGACATCCACGACAATCCGCATAAATGAAAAAAGCGCGAAGACCACTAGATCCAACGCGCTTTTTCAAATCGAATTAAGCGAATGCCTCAACCGTCAGAATCTGGCGACCTTTGTAGAAACCGCAGGCCCGACAGACACGGTGGGGTTGGGCGGGAGCAGCACACTGGGAACAGATCCCCAGTTGTGGCAGTGTCAAAACACTGTTATACGCCCGGCGCATGCGCTGGCGGCTTCGCGAAGGTTTACGCTTAGGTAGCCCCATAAATCACTCTAAAATTATTTTAACTTCAACTTGTTCAACTCGCTCCACGCCGAAGAATCCTCGGCCTCAGAGGGGGTCGCTGGCGTCGCCGAAATTGTCGGCGGTTCCATGTTCAACCCTTTGCATTCCACGCTGCACACCGGATGCCGCGGAAACTCAAGAAGGGAATCCTCTCTCAGATACGGGAGGATGTCAACACAATCGTCCACGATTTCAGGACTGTCCTCCCCTATCAAAGGCAATAGCAAATCCCAAGGATCAAGTGCCACTGTGAGTTGAAATGGCTTTAGGCAACGCACGCATTCACATGCCAACTGCACGCTAATTTGCCCCTGCACGAGGAGGTTATCTCCGGAATTGCTGATATCCAGATCATACAGCAGAGGGGATTCCACCCGGATCATTTCGTCCTCGAATTCATAATTAACCTCCGCAGGAGAGAGTTCACCGGTGAGGTGCAAATCCTCCTCTTCGAGACGATGAAGATTGATGAGTAAAGGCATATCCTAGACAGTGGTTTGAGAAGGCACGGGAGCGAATACCGAGGCAAGTGCTTCACGGACAGGCACCGGAACGAATGCCCCGACATCCCCTCCAAGACGGGCAATTTCCTTCACCAAGCCCGAACTCAGGAAGGTGTAAGTGTCCTTGGGCATCATGAAAATAGTTTCCACATGTTCGTTGAGTTTGCGATTCATCAAGGCCATTTGGAATTCAAATTCGAAGTCGGACACGGCTCTGAGGCCGCGAATGATCACATCGGTTCCATGTCTCTCTGCATAATTCACCAACAGCCCCGTGAAGGTGTCCACCTCGACATTGGGCAGATGCCCCACGCAACGAGTCACCAATTCCTGACGTTGGGAGATGGAAAAAAGGGATGATTTGCTCTCGTTTTTTGCGACAGCAACCACCACTCGATCAAAAATTTTGGACGCCCGTTGGATGATGTCCAAATGACCATTGGTGAGCGGGTCGAAACTGCCTGGATAGATGGCCATGCGCATAGGGCACATTACCACGAGACATCAGCGGTAGCCAGAAACAATCCGTGGAACGACAGCGAATGTCCAATCATTGGGGAAGATCGTAGCAGGCCAACTCGCGCTGATCCTTGATAAATAGTTTTCCTTCGCCCAACGCCGGATGATTCCATTGACGACCACAAATCTGCCATCGAGTGGATTCCTGGGGTTTATCCGTGGAAGCGGGGAGGGTAATCATTTCGCCCTGATCGGTCAGAACCAACAAGGTTCCCCCGAGCGCAATCGTAGCGGAATACTCATTGCCGAATCCTGGCAGTGACCAAATCTGACGACCTGTTGACGCGTCAAGACAGACAAAATTTTTCGCCGGCCCCTGACCATACAGTGCACCCTTTACCGCAACTAGACTCGCAATATTGATTTTGCAATCGCTGTTCACCCATTTTTGCGTGAATTGGAATTTGCCGTCGGCAATAGATGCGGTGAACGCAGACACTCCAAAACTATGGGAATTGACGATGACGGTGTCCCCAAGAACCAACGGAGTGGCAACGTGGCGGTTGGCCTTGGTTTTCAACGCTGGGTTGGCCAAAACCTGCCCGTTTTTCAATTCGACCACTAAAAGTTGGGTGGCAGTAAACGCCAGAACGACGGGAGTGCCCGCAAGCACTGTGGAAATCAGGGACGAATAGGCAGCCTCATCATTGCCCGCTTTCCATCGCACTTCCCCAGTCTTTTTATCACAGGCGACCAAGGTTGCACCCTGAGAATTACCGACCTGCACCACTACAAGATCACCCGCGATAACGGACGTTCCATTATTACCCCGTCGTCTCGCGGTTCCTTCCAGAAGTTTGGCTCCTAAAAATGTAAGACCAAAATCTTTTTCGAAATTCAACCCCCAAATTTTTTTGCCGGTGGCTGCTTCCCAACATTGGAAATCGCCCGTGCAAGATTGTAAATAAAGCCGATCACCATCGAGGAAAGGGGTGGATCGGGGACCTTTGCCCCATTCATCGCCAAACGTGGCCGCGTATTCTTTGCGCCAGATTTCCTTGCCGGTATTTGCGTCCAGACAATGGGCAGTTTCCTGTCCATTTTGATCATCCAATATGTAGACCCGTCCGCCGCTGACGATCGGGGAGGAGAATCCCGTGCCGATGGGAATCTTCCACTTGGCAGCCATTTGGGAGGAATCTTTAGGAAAAGTGACGCTCTGGCCGGGAGCAAGACCATCCCGTTGAGCACCTCGCCACTGGGGCCAATCTGCGGAACGCAATGAAACGCTCAAAAAACGGCAAAAATAGGAATTGTTAGATGAATTTTCATTAAAAGTAGGCTTTTTGGACGCACTACTTCCGCAGATGCATCAAACTTTCCAATTACCATTTGCCTTCCGCTAATCGTCCGACGATTTTACGAGCAAGGTCCTCCGCAAGCATAGGTAACGCCTGCACCTCGCCGGCATGTTGATTCGCCCCAACCCTCAGGCTGCTAGAGCCTGTGATTGTTGCATCAAGCAGCAGCTTACCGGTGGCTCGTTCCATTGCTGTAATTTTTGCCGTCATACGCAAATCAAAATCACGCACAGTAAGTAGGTCATTGGGCTGAAATGTCAGACCTCCGCGATCGTAACCAACGATCACCCCATTGATGATAATATCGCCGTCACCTTGGGTATCGAGGCGGTAGGTTCCGTCCTGTTGTATCCTGCGTCGAAGAGCGAATCCCATCGACTCACCTAATCTTGGCTCGATCGTTTCGTTGCGAAACAAATTCACCTGCACTGATCGCGCCCCAGCCGGCACCCCATTCGTGGGTCCTAATCGATACCCCGCACAACCGGCAAGCCATAGGAAGCAAAGCAGCAACGGGGAAAACTGCAGCAGGTGCCGATGTCGGATCCTCGTTGCGGATGGTGATGCAAGAACACTCACTGGGCTGGGCTCGGAGGTGTTTTTTTCTTTTTAATGGCCGCGATTTTCAGTCGTGCCTCTTCGGCGTATTTGGAAGTAGAGTCTTTTATCAACACTTCGTTGTAATAGATCAGAGCGGCATCCAGATTATTCTTTTTTTCGTAGAACTTGGCAATATTGAAACTGCCACGCGCCTGTTCGGCTTTTAATTCTGAGATCACTTTCTGCACCTGACCCACCCGAGGTTCGTTCGGGTAAAGGGTGGTAAAATCCGTGAAAGTGGCGATGGATTGGCCGGCAATTCCTTGGTCATAGTCCGCAGTTTTTGCCTGTTTGCGGTAGGCCTCACCCGCTTTAAAAATAGCCTCAGGAGCCACTTTTTCCAAATCATGATACCGATCTGCCGCCTTTTCATAGGCTTTCACCGCAGCGGCGTAATCCGACTGCTTTTCACGGGCTTCGCCGATATTTAATTGAGCGGAAGGTGCCACGGAGCTGTAGGGCCCGTTTTTGATGAGCTTGTCATACATCTGAGCGGTTTTATCCATTGAAGGAAAAAAGGGAACCACATCCCACAACTCGAACCATTGCCCAGCCAGAAACCGGTTCGCGATTGCATACTGGCGTTCCAATACCTCGCCGTAATTATCCACCTTGGGATATTTGGTCAGCAAGGCTTGGTAGGTATTGAACGCCTTCTCGTCGTGATAGAGTTCTTCATGGCAGCGTCCCTGAAGGTATTGGGTACGGGGGGCATAATCGGACAACGGCCAAGTCTTCAATCCGTAGCGGGAAGCACGTAGGGCAGTCCGGAAATCCTTGCGGTCGAATGCTTCTTGAGCCACCTCCAATTGATCCTTGGCGCGGGTGCGCCGCCATTTCGCCCCACCGATAGGTTCCCAACTCCAGCCTTCCCCAGGACGGTAAACGAGTGGCGCTGGTGTTTCCCGAGGAATAAACAGGAACACCATGACGCAAAGCAGGAAACGCATGCACCCACGAATCATGGAACTAAACTAAAGGAGCCAAGCCACTCAAGTCAAGCAACCCGCGTTGAGGGAATGCTTTTTGCGCTTTTTTTCGCTCTTGGCTCTGGGCAACAATCTGTTAAAAATTCTGGTATGCAACCCTGTGCCACCCCTTCTCCAGGTTCCAATGCTTCCGCTCGACTCAATTCCTTAGACGCCTACCGTGGGTTTGTCATGTTGCTCATGGCATCCGGAGGGTTGGGCCTGGGTCATCTGGCCTCCAGCTTTCCGCAGTCCCATTTCTTGCAATTCCTCGCTTACCAGACGGATCACGTGGCATGGTTGGGGTGCACTCTCTGGGATTTGATCCAACCTTCGTTCACGTTCATGGTTGGTGTCGCATTGCCCTTCTCAATCGCCAGTCGCGTCGCCAAAGGGGACACTTTTTATAGGTTGTTGGCTCATGCATTGGGGCGTTCGGTGATTCTGGTTTTATTGGGGGTGTTTCTGCGAAGCACTCATCACTCCCAAACGATGTGGACCTTTGAAGATACCTTGTCACAAATTGGACTGGGATACACGTTTTTATTCCTGCTAGGTTGGGTGAAGCCAAGAATTCAATGGATCACCCTAGTGCTTGTGCTGTTTTTTTATTGGCTCGCCTTTGCGCTTTATCCCCTGCCCTCAGCGACGTTTGATTACGCCTCCGTAGGCGTTCCGGCCAATTGGCCGCACCTCCAAGGATTCGCCGCCCATTGGGATAAAAATACAAATATAGCCGCTCATTTTGAGACTTGGTTTCTGAACCTTTTTCCTCGATCAAAACCATTTTTGTTTAATGGAGGGGGATACCTGACCTTGAGTTTCATTCCGACATTGGCGACCATGATTTGCGGACTGTTGATGGGGCAATTGATCCGATCGGGAATGGCGAACATCACCAAATTGCAAAAGATGATCGTCACCGGGATTGTCTGTTTGGCGATGGGTCAGATTCTGGATATGACCGGCGTCGCTCCGGTGGTGAAAAAAATCTGGACACCGGGATGGGTCATATTTTCTACCGGGTGGTGCTGCCTTCTGATGGCGTTTTTCTATCACACCATCGAATTGAAGAATTATCGTGCTTGGGCTTTCCCGTTGGTTGTCGTGGGGATGAATTCCATCGTGATCTATAGTTTGGCTCATTTGATCGGCGGTTTTATCATCAATTCATTTCAAATTCATTTAGGTCCACATTTTTTCAAATTGTTCGGAGATCCTTGGTCAGGAATGTTCCGGAGTGTGGCAGAGCTCACCGTGCTGTGGCTTATACTGCATTGGATGTATCGGCGGAAAATATTCTTAAAATTTTGAACCCGCTCTGTGACTTGCCTTGAATCCAATAATCGGTTAGAAATTGATCCATGAATAAAGCCGAATCCAAGGCAGGTTCATGAGTGAAGTTCTTGTCATAGGCCACAAAAATCCGGATACCGACGCCATTTGTTCTGCAATCGGTTATGCTGAATTCAAACGGCGCACGGGCATGTCCAACGCGGTGGCTGCGCGGTGCGGTGATACGAATGACCGGATCGACCATGTGTTGCGAACCTTTGGCTTTCCCGCACCACGGTTCGTGTCAAATGTCGCTCCCAAGGTGCGCGATGTCATGCAGGACAACGTGGTTTCGCTCCCTCCCACAGCGACAGTCGCTGAGGCTCTCGGCCTTATGGATGAACGGAATATCCGGGTTCTCCCCGTGCTGAATCCCGATAGGAGTTGTAAAGGGCTCCTCTCATTATTCAAGATGTCCAAGTTCTTTTTCCCTGCCCCTCACCGTCTTTTTGATTCACGCACCGTGCATGCTTCCTTGCGAAACTTGGCACGAACACTCTCTGCAGAAATGGTCTGCGTTCAGGATCCTGATCGCGTGGAATCGCTCATCCTGATGATCGGAGCTATGTCTTTGCCGGCGTTTTCCAATCGTGTTCCGCTTTATCCAAAAGAGAAATTGATCGTGGTGGTGGGTGATCGCGATGACATCCAGGATTTTGCCATTTCCCAAGGCGTAAGAGCGATTGTCATCACAGGCGGTTTGCAGGTTTCAGACGCGAGGTTAGGTGAAGCTCGTCGCAACGGGGTTTCGTTGTTAATCTCTCCTCATGATTCAGCCACGACGGCCATGCTCTCCCGCGCCTCGATCACCGTAGAGAACATGATTCATGACAAGTTCCTCGCGTTTCATGCGGAGGAATACCTCGCCGATGTTCGGGCTTTGGCGACCGCATCGGTCTTTCAAGCGTTCCCAGTTCTGGACGAACAGCAATGCACGGTGGGAATCCTTTCAAAATCTGATCTTTTGAGGAAGGTGGATCGGCAGTTGATCTTAGTGGATCACAATGAATTATCTCAAGCGGTTGACGGTGCCGATACGGCAGACATTATCGAGGTCATCGACCACCACCGAATAGGACTGACCTCTCAGACTCCGATCCTGTTCCGGAACGAACCCGTTGGCTCCACTTCCACAATCGTCGCAGAAATGTTCCTCCGTTACCGATTCGAAATGTCCCCGTCGTTAGCGGGAATACTTCTTTCCGGTCTTGTTTCCGACACGTTGAATCTAACCTCGCCTACTACGACGGAACGCGATGCGGATGTGCTCAGTCAGTTGGAAACTATTTCCGGTGTGAATGCCACGAGCTTCACCGAAAAACTTTTCGCTTCCGGATCGCTACTGGTCTCCAAACCAGCACAACAAGCGGTGACCACTGATTGCAAGGAATACTCTGAAAACGGAAAATATTTTTCGGTCGCACAAATTGAGGAGATGGGATTCGACCATTTCTGGAAACGCAAAAACGAAGTCATCACTGCACTTGCAGAACACCGCGAATCAAAAAATTTCTACTTTTCGGCACTGCTTGTAACCGATGTCGTCGCGCAGTCTTCTTTGTTGCTCCTCTCGGGCGAGTCCACATTTCTGTCCAAAATCGACTACCCAGAGGTTGAATCAGGTATTTACGAACTGAATGGAGTCGTTTCACGCAAGAAACAGTTACTACCCTTCCTCACGCATTGTCTTGAATAATGTGTCTGAACCTAACCCTTCCTGCGTCATTCAAAGGGGTTGAAGAGTGCTGACCCTCGATAAAGGCGATCACATGATTCAATTATTTGTGAGCCAATACCGACTGGCTTGAAACCTGCTTATTCGGTACCTCTTTCTGTTCACTCAGGAAGCATCATCCGAATTGTTCATAGTGAATTCGTCGACGTTCATAGTGTCATTTGCGTATTTAGGTGAATTGTTTGTAATCAGAATCGAACGGGTTCTGGGTCTCATCGCCATGACCCGGTGGTTTCCAAGGTTTTGTCGCCTTTTTCTCGGCGTCTGTTTTTTGCACCTTAAATTAACGGTGACATCCCAAGGTCTCGAACCGCATCAGAAGGTCGTTAAAGAGTCGAAAGGCTTCAACCCTGAAGGGGTTTCAAAAAGAACGTCCACAACTCGTTCCACTACAGACCAAAAAGGAAGCAATCCAATCGACTCCTTCCTGTGGCAACGAAGAGAGGTTGCGATCGATTTTAAAGCCCGGCAACTTCTCTCCATGGTTTGGACGGACAAAGACGTGATCCTGTGGGGCGGATCCGGTGACATTGAATTCTTTAATACAGGGGTGCGTTTTCAGCCAATATCCGATCGTTGGCTTCGAGTGTCCGAATCAAATGCCCCCTCTGCACGTTGCGGTCACAGCACAATTTGGACAGGAAAACGAATGATAATCTGGGGCGGTTACGAAAGGTCCTCCAATCCTCTTGGTCTTATGGTGAATACGGGGGGGGGTATGATCCATCGAAGGATTGTTGGAAACCGCTGGGAAGCCTCGATTGCCCCTCTCCTCGTGCGGATCATGCAGCGATCTGGACTGGCACAGAAATGGTGATCTGGGGCGGAAGAAACAAGGATGGACCAGTGAAAGGCGGGGCTCGATACAACCCGGCACGAGATTCTTGGTCCTCCATGTCATCGGAAAATAATCCGCAACCGCGATTCAACCAGACGATGATCTGGACTGGAAAAAAGGCCATTCTCTGGGGTGGATTTTCTCCCGATCCGAAAACTACCCTGATCCAAGGGGCTGAATATGAACCCACCCAAAATCGATGGACAATGATTTCAACGCTCAACGCTCCGGTGATGAGAGAAAATCACAGTGCTGTGTGGACGGGAAAAGAAATGATCATTTGGGGAGGAAATACAGGCGACACAAATTGGAATACTGGGAGCCGATATCACCCAAAGTCAGATACATGGATCCCCATCTCCACGTTGCTGGCTCCGAGTGCTCGGAAGTTTCACACTGCAATATGGACAGGTCATGGAATGATTGTGTGGGGTGGTGAGGGCGATGCAGGAAACTCAATGGACAGTGCTATTTATGATCCTACCACTGACATGTGGAAAAAGATTAATACCGACGATGCCCCCGAATGCAGAATGAATCATGTTTCCGTTTGGACCGATCACGAGTTGTTCGTATTTGGAGGGTTGGGCGCAGATGGGAACATTTTGCAGGACTTTTGGTCGAAGCAATTGCCTTCCTGCATCGAAGGTTCGAGAAATCGTTAACCGTCCAAGCGAATCGAGCTTGTCAGTGATTATATCCTGATGGAAACAGGCACCCCATTCAGGGCGCGTTGAGTTTGAAAAACTGAAATGAAGTCGTCAGAGGCAGTTTCAGCACTCGGAAACCCTGATCCTTCAGGGCAGGAACACCTAATGGTATCCATGATTGTGGTGAGTCCGGTGTGATGGTCGTGACCATTTTCCATTCGAGACCGGTATCCGGCCAGATCAATACCAATCCATCGTCCTCTACCTTGGCCGAAAGCTCCGGCGGGGTCACCGATGCGGCTATAACGGCTTCGAGTCTCAGGTCAAAAGCAATGTCCGAACTGGAACGAGAATTTTGATGAATTTCAACCGCCAGCAAGTTGGTTCCAGATATCAACAAATCTGGGCTGATGGACGTTTCGTAAAATGTGGTTTCTTCGACTCCACCCGCGCTGGAAGAAGCCAACGTGGTGTATCCGATCGAGCCCGTGGTCATATTACTGCGAAAAACTTCCTTACCGTTAAGGTAGACAACCCCGCCGTCATCCCTGCGCAATCCGAGCGTCAAATCCAAGATCGCGGAGGGATTTGAAACCTCAAATTTGCGGCGAAAATAAGTCGTGACATACTTGTTGTTCGCACTTGTCCCGAAACGCACAACCGTTTTTTCGGTGTCATCGCCATACCCCAAGGGTGCCGGCCCTTCACTCCACGCCGCATCATCATAATCAAATCCCAACCACGCACTCAAAAGATTGCTCCCATTATCCAAGTACTGCCAGACCGATCCTGCCGCCACTAGTATTGAAGTGGTTGATGTCGCCTCTGAAATCACCACGAAATCCATCCCCAACCTCGAGGGTCCAACGGAGAGCGGAACGGAAAAACCCGACCGTGCAAATGAGTATCCTTCTTGAACCGCCTGAACGGTGTAGGCTCCAGCAGGCAAACCCGTAATGTAATAACGACCTGAGGAATCCGTGAGAATCGATTTGGTGGAGGATACGGTCACTTTGATTCCTGGAACCGGAATCCCGTTTTCCCACACGCGACCACTGATCAGGTAGGTTGTCGGATTCCCCACCTTGACCAAGATTGAATCCATGCTCGTGCCCCCTTTCATATCCGTCACGGTGCATTGGACGACGTAATCTCCCGCAGCGGTCCACGCATGCTTTTGAGTCACCGTATTACTGCCAATACTTCCGTCTCCAAAATCCCATGAATAGGCGAGCGCGTCACTGTTGGCATCACTGGCAACTACGGAAAAATTAAAAAACGAATTCACCGAACCGTTTGTGGCGAGAGCTTCCAATCGGGCTATTGGAGGGATATTCGTAGGAAAAGTGCCTCGGTTGATGACGATGTCCACTCCCACTGGAACCGTTGCAGAAAGTCCGATGGGTGTGATATGCACTCCCGCCGTCTTGTCGGAAAAGGTTCGGCCAAACAACAATTGAGAATCATCTTTGGAATCCGGTGAACCTGGCGTCATGTCGAGCAGTAATGAGCTTTGGTTTTTCGTCTCCGCCCACCGAATCCCCACTCCGTTCGTCATCCATTTGTTGGAGCCGTAACGGCTGCGATATTCCACCCAATAATTCGTGGTCGTGTTTTTGGAAGTTTTTAACGCACGAATTCCCGTGGAAGCAGGATCATCATGTGGATAAATCCGGTAGGTTCCACTTTGGCTGGCTGTGGTTACCTCAGCGGATGTTAACCAATTGAGATAATTTTTGTAACGAGCATTGAAATGTTTGCTACCTGCGGAAGCTGTTCCCATCGTGTCAAATTTGTCTCCATATTCCACACTTGTCCCGCTGCCGGTGATACTTTTCCCGGCCGTATCCCAATAGTTGGCATGGTTAAGCCCGTAATTATGCCCCAGTTCGTGCGCCACAACTCCTAAAGAGGAAGTGCCACGAATCCATGCGCCTGGTCCGCCAATGTAACCCAACCCGGCGAATTTAAATCCCGGGACATCGCCAAAGCAAATCACGTCAAAATTAAAGTTCGCCATCCTATAACCTGCCGTGGTCGCCGCAGAGCGGGCGTCGGTTCGAAGGACGGAGGCATCGTTGGTTCCATAGTAAACAGCCGTGCGGGGCATCCGGAAAAGTGGAGTCAGATCGGAACCATAACCCACCTCAGTAAACCCTGCTTTACCATAGGACATATCGCGATAAAACGTGTTCAGTCCAACCACGATGTTGGTGCCTGTGTTCAGGCTGAATGGCTCGCCGATTAGGTCTGAAAAATCGACTCGGATAATGATTAAATCCTTGATCCCTTCGGTATATACCGAAGGTGCTGGATCACCCAATACGACGCCCCCACCTCCTTCCTCGCCACCACTGGCTTCGGTGCGGATGGCCTCCTCATTAAGCCGTTCCGCATGGGCCGTACTGCAGAGCGGTATAATCTCTCCCGCTAATTCGAGAACCGCTTCGTCATCATTACTGAGGGTCAGTTGAGATGAAACTTGGCACAATTCAAACGGTGCGAGTTGATTCCTGCTGCGTAGCCAAGCCACCTCCGCAGACTCCAGCAAACGACTGGGATTTTCATTCACTGCCATTCGGTTGCCCAACACAATCCCGTTCAAGGCAATGCTCCTACGAGTCGGTTCGCCCACCCGACGACCATAAATAAAAGCCTCAAAACGGTGCTGACCCATTACGACTTGCCGAGTCACGGGAGGGATTGTTTCACCTAGAGCAGGCAAGGCCGCCAATATCTCTAGGTCGCCTTTTGCGCTAATCGGCTGCTCCAACTCTGCCTGCACCTGACTGGGCAAGAATGACTGCTGAGCCAAGGTAATTGACAGTTGCAACGCGCGTTGCGGATCTGACTCAATCAAATCAACCATTTCTTCCCGGCGACTTCGGGCGAGATTCATCCCTTCCTCGACCAACGCTACGCGATCGCTCGGAGCCTGCGAAAGATATCGGGTCATCCATAAGTTGAATGCCGCGAAAACAGGCTCACTCACAACCAGCGACGGCCGAAGGGAAGACTCCTTGGAACGAAGGGGCGTGATTTTTTTTGAAATCGCTCCAAAGAAATTATTGGATGGGATGCGTTTTTGAGTTTCCGCGAAACGTGAGAACGAGGCAATCTCTGGCTCGCTAATGGCAGTGGGAGGGGTAGAAGTGAACCACCCATGAAGCATCACCACCGCGAATACAGCACCAACCGTTACTGTAATTCTTTTCGAACGCATACCTTGGAGTATAAGCAGATTCCACACCATCGCAACGGCTGGGAATTTTTTGTCTCCATGAAATTTCAATAAAATAGGGATGCAGTTCTTATTTTTTAAGTTGGATTTTACGTTTTTTCAGGCTATTGCCTGAGAAACTCTTTACATGCCTACAACCCTATGAACCAACCGACGCACAGCCTTGACCATCGCGGGTTCCGACAGCGGCGGCGGTGCTGGGATACAGGCAGATTTGAAAACCTTTGAAGCTGCAGGGGTTCATGGAACATGCGCTGTGACCTGTATCACGGCCCAAAACCCCAATGGATTGAGAGGGATGGAAACCGTCTCGCCACCCTTGCTCGAAGCACAAATCGCGGCGGTCTGCGAAAGCTTCCCCGTAGGAGCCATCAAAACGGGAATGCTTTATTCTTCAGAGCTTATCGAGATCGCAGGCCAGTGGATGCATCGCACTCCCCGAGTGCCTTGGGTGATAGACCCCGTGCTCGTCGCAACAAGTGGGGCGTTGCTGCTCAAACCTGAAGCACTTGACTCCTTGAAAAAGCTGATTTTTCCGAAGGCAGCCATTCTCACTCCCAATATCCCAGAAGCAGAAGTTTTGATCGGACACAAAATCCCAGATGTAGAATCCATGCGAGAGGCGGCGCGAACCATTTTCAAGTGTTACGGAACTCCTGTCCTCCTGAAAGGCGGACACCTTGCCACGGGAAAACTTGCGTTGGATATTTTTTACAACGGAATCGACGAATGGCTTCTGCAAGCGCCCCGGCTTCTGGGAATCAAAACTCACGGAACGGGCTGCACGTATTCCGCAGCCATCGCAGCTCATCTCGCGTTAGGAGCCACATTGTTTGAATCCGTGGTGGCAGGAAAAAAAATGGTAACGAAAGCCATCCATCAAAGTTTTAAAACCGGCCGTCATCGGGTGTTGCACCCCTGATGTAACGCTTGATTTCAATATTCTAGACAAGCACTTTAGTCGCCGTGAGACTTGAGCCAACAGGGGCGATCATGCTTTCCACATCGACATAACGAAGGTTTCCGTCCATACATGGTGGGGTGATCACCATCTCAATCAAATCGACTCTCCTCGCGCTCTGCGCGATGGCTCTGAGCCTGACCCCCAACCACGCCGCATCGATTGGCACGGGAGCCTCATTCAAAGGTCCGATCGGTCTGCAACTTTATACCCTTCGCGCCGATTTTACCCGCAACGTTCCTGCCACGTTGGATAAAGTTCGCGATTACGGCGTCAAGGAAGTGGAACTCGCTGGCACCTACAATCTTTCACCTGAAAAGTTCAAGGAGATGCTGGATTCCCGAGGATTGATACCCATCAGTGGTCATTTTGGCTACGAGCGTTATCAGAAGGATGTCGAAGGAATTGCCAAGGAAGCGAAGGCTCTCGGGTTGCAATATGTCGGGTGCGCTTGGATTCCACACAAAGATGAATTTGACGAAGTAGAATGTCGTGACGCCATCAAAACCTTTAACACAGCAGGCGAAGCATTGGCCAAGCATGGCTTAAAATTCTTTTATCATACTCACGGATTCGAATTTACGAAGCATGAGAAAAGCGATCTCTTCGATTTGATGATGACGGAAACAAATCCGAAATTCGTCAATTTTCAAATGGATGTTTTTTGGATTGTTTATCCCGGAAAAGACCCAGTGGAACTCTTGAAAAAATATGGCAACAGGTGGGCGTTAATGCATGTGAAAGACATGAAAAAAAGCCTCAAAACGGGCGTGCAAACAGGTCAGGCTGATGTCAGCAATGACGTGGCTGTTGGCACGGGGCAAATGAACTGGCCCGCCATCCTTAGCCAAGCCCAAAAATCAGGCGTGAAATACTATTTTATCGAGGACGAAGCTCCAGACGCTGCTGCACATATTCCCATCAGCCTCAAATATCTGGATGGCATCACTTGGTGATTGATTGGGTTGCCGCTTCATAAGGCGCACCGCTTAATTTCAATCTGTTGATCAGAACTAAGTGGCCTCACACCCTGAGGCCATCTTTTATTTTCAATAAGGAGTTCGAATGAAGATTGCCTTCAAGGAGTGGGGAGTCGTCGTAAACGCATTGGGTCTCGGGGCTCAAGTGGTGATCCTCCGCAAAGGTGGAATCCATGAGAATCAATCTGGATTCAATCTGGAGCATCAATCTTTTCTCCTGTTTCCAACGCTTTTTCACCAGCAATATGAGGCAATCACCCCAGAATCCAGACTGTGGTTTGGATCCTCTAACCTGACGAATTCTCAATCTGATTCCATCCGCGTCCAATATTGTGCACGCGTGATTGCTTCGGCGGAGGTTCAGGATTTTCCTGCCGTAAAACGACTGAGCCCCCTGCACATTTGGAATGAGGAAACCGTCGCCCAGAAATTTTCTTGGGGCGATCGTCCCATGGTTCACGCATTTTTTCTTCAGGTTGCCCAGCTTCCGACAGCGGTTGATATTTCAGCTTCACCTTCATATGTCGGATGCCGATCATGGATCGAATTACAGTGCGATATTGCAACCTCGGAAGCCAAGCCAGTGCTGACTGAAAACGAGCTTGAACAAAAGCTCCAATCGTTCGATCAAGCCCTAGGGTGTGCTTCGGTTCGTCGTTGTAAGATCAGTCAAACCACATTTTGACTGCTATGGCCGAACCGAAACTCATATTGGCTTCAACCTCGCCTCGTCGCCGCGAGTTGTTGGCTCAAATTGGATTTTATCCCGAGGTGGTCTCTAGCAATGCGGTGGAGTTACATGATCCGAATCTGACGGCTCGTGAACTTTGTTTGATCAACGCACACCGTAAAGCCAAGGCGGTCGCACTCGAATACCCTGACAATACAATTCTTGCGGCTGACACACTCGTTTACCTAGGCACAACACTTTACGGCAAACCTCATTCCCACGCAGAAGCCATTACAATGCTGACGGAATTACAGGGGCAAACTCATTTGGTCATTACGGGGGTCTGTTTGATGTATGGTCGGGGTCATCGCAAAAACATTTTTGCTGAAACGACTCTCGTCAAATTTCGACCACTTAACTGCCAACAGATCGAAGATTATTTATCCAAAATCAATCCTCTCGATAAAGCAGGCGGCTATGCAATTCAGGAATTTGGGGAAATGATCGTGCACAGTATCGAGGGATCTTATTCCAACGTGATTGGGTTGCCGTTGGAACAATTGCAACGGGCATGGAATGATTGGGTGAAATTATTTTAACCGGATAGCTCATCCCCTGCCCGGCCATTCCCTTGATCATCCGCGTTAATTTTTACTTCTTCTGACCCGTTCGACCAGTAGTGCAGCGGCATCTTCGCAACCTGCTTTTGCTGGACCATTGGCCGCATTGGCAGCCACAACCACCGCGATGTTTTCGTGAGGCACCACCCACACCACAATGTAAAACATCGTGTTGGATCCGTTGTGCCAAAGTGATTTTCCGCGTGTCCAAGTGCCTTCCCTGACCATCCACCCCAGCGCGTAATCCTGACCGTTCACCGCTTGATGCAGCTTCTTCCAAGTCGCCAGTTTCAGCATCGCTGTATTTGTTCCGCGATGTCCTTGCAAATGCATGGAGGCATAACGTGCGATGTCCGGAATGGAGGCGTGCACCGTTCCAGCAGGACCTATCGCGGGTGGATTATCATTTTGAATAGGAACCAATTTTCCATCTTTCTCCACATGTCCCCAAGGTTCTGTGACCTCGCCTAGAATACCCGGCACACCGAAGCCTGCAGATGAAATACCCAACGGAGAAAAAATATTTTCCTGCATGAGTTTTTCCCATGGTTTTTCAGCGACCTTTTCAAGCATGACACCCGCGATCGAGTATCCTTGGTTTGAATAAATGTATTGGGAATCAGGAGGGTTGATCGGACCCATCTCCAGCAAACCTTTTACAAACTGGAATCGTTGGTCCTGGTGGGAGCCCTGTTTGAGCCATGCTGTTTTCCAAAGATTGACCGGAGCCGCCAATGGGGCACCTCCGCGATGGGATAGCAGTTGTTCCAATGTCACGTTGAGGTAATCCGCATGAACGCCTTTACCATCTTTTCCAAACACATCCTTGATCGTCGTTTTCCATTGAATCTTTCCAGATTCCACAAGCGTCCCGGCCAAGGTGGCGGTCATGGATTTGGTGACAGATCCGATGTGGAATTGATCTGCAAGGGTTACTTTTGCCTCATGACCCAGTTTGCGGAATCCAGACGCCCCTGCCAGGACGATTTGGTCTCCTTCGACCACCGCGCCAGCCATGGCGGGAAGTGCGTATTTAGAACGAATGGATTCGACCTCTTGGCTCGCATCATGCGTCCTTCTTGGGAGGAGGTTTTCTGCGTGTCCTTCAAACATCGACATGACGACCATCAAAGCAAAACACGTCTCAAAAAACTGTCCCTTAAAAAATGTTTTTTTGCACACTTCAAAACTCAATCTATCACAATCTCAGCACGATGGGTTGATTATTATCGAATTCGAGTTACCATGGCGTCGCGCTCAGGTTCGTGACTCTTGTGAGGTTGCGGTGAAGAAGTTGATTATCGCCGAGTGCGTGATGGTCATGAACCGATTCAAATTGCTGGTTACTTGGATGTTGCTTGTCGGTGGGTTGATTCGCGCTATAGCGGCACTACCTACAACCGAAGAACTCCTTCCTGAGGACACCCTCGCCGTTGCTTCGATCCGAGATTGGGATCAGACATGGTTGGCCTCCACCAACTCCGCGTTCAGCCAGTTCTGGGCAGATGCGGCGATGAAACCGTTTCGAAACCATTTCGAGGCTCGATTGGCGGCAACCATGCAACTACCTTTGGAAAAGGAACTCGGCATTCAATGGGCCGATTATCAGGACATCCTCCGTGGGCAGGTCACCCTGGCAATTCTTCCTTCTTCTGCTCCCGCTCTACGGGCGTTCGACTGGATTCTTATCATCGATTCCAAGGATAAAAGCGATCACCTCAAAGCCGTTCTTGATGGATTGCGGAAAAAATGGGCGGTCAACGGTCAACAAGTTAAAACGGAGATGATACGAGGGTGTGAATTTAGTCACCTGACGTTCCCTCAAAACAAAATTTTCGAATTGGTTCAAAAACTCGTCCTTGGCGAAGCAGGAATCACGAGTGAGGAAACTTCAAAAAGTCCCGACACTTTCCAATGCGCGATTGGGCAAGCCCAATCTCTACTGCTCATCGGCAACAGCAGTCAGTGTTTAGAAATGGTAATCACACGGCTCAACCGTCTGGAGCCAAAAACTCTCGCTCACAACTCCGCCTTCAAGATCGCTCAAGCAAAATCACTCCGCACTGCCCAGGCTTACGTCCTTCTCCTGAGTCAACCTCTTTACACCATGGCGATGAAATATTTCGCTAACGATAAAAACGAAACTCTTCCGGGACTCAAAGCAGACAAGCTCATGGCGTCTTCCGGTCTTGCGGGGCTTCAAGCTCTGTCCTTCAAATGGGAAACTACGCCCGAAGGCAAACTATGGGAGGTATTCGCAGCAGTTCCACAAAATGTTCGCGATGGTTTGATGGGCCTTTTTCTGCCTCAGTCCAAGGACGCATCCCCCATCTCTATCATTCCTCAGAATGCGGTCACATTCCATCGATTCCGTTGGGAAGGTCAAAAAGTGTGGAACGGCGTTGAAAATCTCATAGGTAACATCGATCCAGGTTTGGTGGCAATGATTCAACTCGCCATTATTACCGCAGGCAAAGACACGGATCTGAATTTTGATTTCAAAAAAAACCTCATTGAAAGACTGGGTGACGATTTGATCATCTACCAAAATGTTCCTCAATTTCTCAACCCTATAAGCCCCCAAGTAGCATCGCAAACAGTGCTCATTGGCTCCACAAATTCCACCCTTTTACTTGGTGCCATTCGAGCTTCTTTAAGCATCCTTCCGGAGCCTTATTGCAACGCCCCGGTTGTTGAGCGCACTTATTTAGGTCGAAAAATATACACCATGAACCTCCAAACCCCATTGGATGAAGCTGGGGCGAAACTCGATTTCCAAAACCTCCACGCCGCAGCGATTAACGGCTATGTCGTTTTCTCGGGTGATGCCGCTTCAGTTGAGGAGGCGCTTCGCAATAACGAGACTCCCGTAAAAAGCCTGCGCGATTCTCCGGGGATGGCTCAGGCCGCTCGAAGCATTGGAGGATTCAACACGGGAATATTTGGTTACGAAAACATCGTGGAAAAAACCCGTCGAGATTTTGAAAGCCTCAGAAAAGATCCTTCAACTTTCGAAGAAGTGATGTTCGGTTTTCCCGTCCCGATTCTGGAAAGTGGACCAGGCAAAGGCTGGCAAAACCTGTTCAATTTTTCTCTCCTGCCACCCTTTGATCAAGTCAGCAAGTATTTCCACATTGAAGTGAATTCATTGTCAACCACACCGGAGGGACTCTCATATAAAAGTTTTCGTCCGATCCCACCTCAAGTGAAAAAATAAGGATCGCGATCGTTACTTTAATCCAGGCGTAAACGCCGAATCCTGTGGTGATTTAGATTTCTTCAGTTGATAATGCTGGAGAGCCACCACCACCAAGGCGTGCCCAATCTTTCCATCGCGAATCAAATCGGGTATTTCAGATTCGTCCACCAATCGCGTCACAATATCCTCACCCGCATCCAACTCGACGGGGTGTTTCTGTTCGCAACCCTCGATCAACACCGTGTAACAAATATTGTTCATGATCGCTGGGTTCGGATAAATCTGCCCGATCATCTGAGCATTCGAACCCACATAGCCTGTTTCCTCACGCAGTTCACGAATTCCTGCCGCAATGGGATCCCCCTCCCCTTCGTCCATCATGCCCCCCGGCACTTCCAGTTCGTTGGTGTTTGATCCATGTCGAAACTGTTCGATCATCACGAATTTTCCCTCCGTGGTAATCGCAACCACGTTGACCCAGTTCGCCGCTTCGATCACATAAAAATCGTGCTCGACACCAGTTCGGGGAGATTTTTTACGATCGTTTCGCATCGTAAAAATCCGAAAGTTCCCGATCGGCACCGAGTTCACCAGCTCCCAGGGTTTACTCATATGTCATTTCTGGGATAGTTGAATAACCCCGTTCGAAGCCACTTAAAATCCTCGTTCCTTCGCTGCCCATCCTTGCTTCATCAGGCCGATCAAGTGGATTAATGCAGCCTCGTATGTTTGACGACCATCCCCCGAGAGTTGGCGTGCGCGTTTGTCTAACTGCGACGCCATCTCAACCGATCTCTCTTGAGGGCAGCCCAAGGCAACCAAGACTGCTCCAAGTTCTTCCGGACTCATGGTTGACCCGAGGGTCGGTGATTATTCCCGAGTTGCAATCGTGATGCTCTCAACACCGACTCTGGAAAGGGGACGACTGCGCTCTCCACCACCACTGGAACCCGTTGACACGTCGCCGATCACTCCCAACACATCATCTCCCTCAATCAACTCTCCAAAACAGGTGTATTGTCGATCTAGGAAGCGAGCATCCGCGAGGCAGATGAAGAATTGACTGCCCGCTGAATCAGGATCCTGTGAGCGTGCCATTGAAAGAACCCCACGCACGTGCGGACGTGCGTTAAACTCGGCTTTGATTTTATACCCGGGATCGCCCGTGCCCCAACGTGCTTCCTGCTGTTTGTCCTTCGTCAACGGATCGCCTCCTTGCACCATGAATCCTTTGACGATTCGATGGAATGCGGTTCCATCATAGAATCCTTGCTTGGCCAATTTCTTAAAATTCTCAACAGTCTTAGGTGCCACATCGGTCCAAAATTTGACCACCATGCCACCTTGGCTCGTTTTGATAATTGCTACTTCTTCCGCCATAATATTTCCTAATTTTTTGAGTTGTGTGGCTTATTTGACTAGATCAGGGGCACTCAGTTTGATGCTGTCGATGTTGGCTCGAGTCACAGGGACATCACGAGATCCTGTCGGGGTGTTTCCCAACTTCATCAGCACATCCTCGCCCTTAATCAACTTCCCGAAGGCGGTGTATTTTCCGTCCAGAAATGCGGCTGGCTCAAGGCAGATAAAAAACTGGCATCCCGCGGAATCGACATCCTGAGATCGAGCCATGGAAAGAACACCCCGTTCATGCTTTTTCGCATTGAACTCTGCTTTCACTTTGAAACCGGGATCCCCTGTGCCCCAACGATCCTTTTTTGACTCATCCTTGCTCAAAGGATCGCCCCCCTGAATCATGAACCCCTTGATAATTCGATGAAACGAGGTTCCATCATAAAAACCAGATTTCGCCAGTTTTTTGAAATTTTCCACGGTGTTAGGTGCCACATCAGACCAAAACTCAACAACCAAATCCCCCATGGTCGTTTTAATTACGGCTACCTCTTTCGCTTCGGTTGCAGGTGGTTTGACACCGAAAGCTTTAGTTTTCGATGGTTCGTCCGCGGTCGCGTAAACCGGGGTCAATAAAAGTGCTAAAAG
Organism: Akkermansia muciniphila; assembly: GCA_945867235.1. Lineage (GTDB taxonomy): Bacteria > Verrucomicrobiota > Verrucomicrobiia > Limisphaerales > SXQI01 > SXQI01. Next base: position 575 of record CAMBHS010000006.1, on the reverse strand, counting down.
CGCACTCATCACAAAAGTTTTCATCTCCATTACTATGGTTCACCTTCCCGCTTCCGAGCAAATGGAAAATAAAGGACTGGCATTATTCTTTAACTAGGGCTGACCAAACGGGTCTCGATCGGCATTTCCTGCTTTCAATAATTAAGCTCCTCCTCACAATACAAAGCATGGCAGCAGTTGATATTGATGTGAATTATGTGGCGCATCTTGCACGGGTCACATTGACCCCAGAGGAAACTCAGCAACTTAGTGCGCAGTTGAGCAATATACTTGGTTTTATTGAGAAACTTAACGAGGTAGATGTTTCTCAAGTCGAACCTACGGCTCATGCCGTCCCTTTAGTCAACGTCGTCCGACCGGACGTCGTCTTCCCCTCTCTCTCTACCGAGGATGCACTTCGAAATGCCCCTGCCACGGCCAATGGTTTGTTCATCGTGCCTAAGATCGTTGAGTAATATTTATTTCCGCCACTCATGCCGACATTGAACCAACTGACCCTCTCTGACCTTTCGACTCGATTGTCCCGACGTGAGGTTTCATCACGCGAAGCCATGACCTCGTGCCTGGATCGAATC
>CAMBHS010000005.1 GCA_945867235.1 Akkermansia muciniphila | reverse complement strand
GGGTGATCGAAGCACCCCTCCGCTGATACCCGGAGGGAACTACTTCCTTTGTATTTCCAATGCAAATACGTTCGTTGTCGATTATGAGATCGTGGTCTATTTCGAAATCGGGACCGCCGGTTTAAACCGACTCAGTTTCTCCAGCTTTGGGGGATATATTTCTGATGATGCGGTCACAAAGTTTTCGGTATTTTCAGATCTCGACAGAACAGTCGCCGGAGCAAGGGTGGGGTTGCGCGTTGATCACTCCCGAATTGCGGATTTAAGCGTTCATTTGGTGAGTCCTCAAGGGACTCGGATTGTTTTGGCGGAAAATCGAGGTGGAACCAATTTGCTCGGTTACGGTTCCACGTTCTTATTCACCAATGCACTGATTGGAGTTAAATCTCAAAATTCGCTGATGATGTTTACCGAGGAGGAAGACCTGTCTGAGCTTCCGATCAAGTTTAGGAAACCTCCTTTTGCGGATTTCGGAACGAATCGTGGTGAGGTTTTTCTGAGCGGTTTTGAAACGGCGACAAATATTAACTATCCATTAGGGAGTGATGTGGAAGGTTGGGTGGTTGAGTCCAATCTCGTCAGTGTCCTCTCAAGCGGCGTGAGAGCTTATAGTGGCACCAATCTTTTGCATTTGCGCCAAGGTGCGATCCGAAAACCATCGGGCACCAAACAAGGTCGTGCCTATCAACTCAACTTTGCTTATCGGAAAGCGACATTTCTCAACCTTTTCAATACAGGGGTGGATGATTCTCAACGTCCTTTGCCGGTGCGTTCCGAGGATCCTCATTACTCCATCATTGATAGTTCAAGTGGCACAAATTCAGTATTGTTGGATTTGGTGGTTGGGGATACTCGGCTATCGCCCATGACAGGATGGTTCGCCAATAATACGAATTCACAATGGATCGCTCCGGAGCCACCCAATGCAGGCAACGCACATCCATCCGGAAAATATGTTTATCGAACAGTGTTTGAATCACCAACTGCCGGGGGAGGATTTCAGGTAACCGGACAGTGGGCTTCAGAGAATGCCGGAGATGAAATAATGCTGAATGGCGTGGGGATCTCCTCGTTAATACCCAATGGTGGGAATCTTGGTTTTTCAACTAATTTTGTCATTCTAACAAATTTTGTTCAGGGGCTTAATACCCTTGATTTCGTTACAACCAATGAAAACAACGGCACCAATACCCCGATCGGATTCAGAGCTGAGGTAATGAGTAGTGCCGCATGGGAATCATTCACCAATGGTTGGTTGCAGGTGCAACTTAGTTCGACATTTACGAATTTTTACATGGCTGGGGATGATTGGAAAACCGCTTCCATTGAATTTGTCGCCACCGCGGATGATCAGGATTTAGGAATTGCCTGCATTGAAGGAGGCGTTTGGTTGGACGAAGTGCAATTGATCGACACAGGTAACATCTATGTTCAATCCGAGGAAACCTTGGAGGCCTTGAAGAGCCAGCGCACCCTCGGTGAATGGATTTTGGAGATCAAGGACTCGCGAACAGGGGAATCCTCGGGTGGCATGACCGATCTTATCGAATGGACGCTCGACTTGGATTTAGCACCGCCATTACCTCCTGCTGAACGCTTGGCTAATAACGTCCTTTATCCAAAAACAATTCATGTTACTTCCCTTACCAATGGACCTCTGGCGATCAATCCAGGACTCCTTAAGGGGGAAGAAATACAATACTTCATTGTTCCGAGTTGTCCTGACGCACAGTTTCTTCAGATAACTCTGATTGGTTTGACGAATTATGGTGCCATTCAATTATTGGTCGATCGAAGTGGTTTGCCTACGGGCAATCCTTTGACCGACGATTATGTGCCTGTTGTTAATAATCTGCTTCCCGTCTCGGCGAATGGCATGGCGGTGTTGACGCTCACCCCGGTTCTTCCTCAGGCTGCTCCTCTTAACTCCTTTCAACCGCTGTTTATTGCAGTGCGGAATATCGATCGGTTCACCACAAATTCATTCCAGTTAAAGATTTTCTCGGTTGGAAATTGTTTCCAACCACAACCAATACCCCTGAATAACCACGAAAATTTCAGCGATATTGCGGGAAGTGCATTTTTGGATCTGGAACAAAGCTATAAATTCCTTGTGCCCGAAGATGGAACGACCGCTCAAGTGCGTCTTGCACCAGGAGGGGATGAAAAAATGACTCTTCGCCTGCGTAAAAATGAGATTTCTACCATCGATTCATTCGACTATTCCACATCGGCAAACGAAGGTGAACAAGAGATCAGCATCAATACCACGACCCAACCCGTGCCGTTGACCCCGGGTTCATGGTTCATTTCGGTGCGGAATAATTCTGAGCAACCGGCACCCTTTTCCTTGGTGGTTGATTACGATGGCACCGAAGGAGTGGTGAACCAGTCGGTGTTACAAAACGCACCTTTTGCTTCGACGATCCCCAGGTTCTCGACGAACACTTTCACCACAAAAGTTGACGCAGGGGTAACCCGACTTCTTGTTGAATTAGGTGAATTATTTCCCGATGTCTTGATCACCTTGACACGTGTTGAAGATGGGTGGAGTGCCTCCACATCAGCAGGAATGTTATTGATGCGCCCTGACGCGACCCACGCTGATTTGGCAGGTCACTGGATGGTTTCGTTATCCAATCGCTCCTCGAATTCGATACAAACACACCTGCAAGTATCCACGGCTGATGCTAGCGAGACATTACCTTCGATGCACCCCATTAGGGCGACCTTGGATATCCAGAGTCGTTCGATTTCATGGAACACCATTCCTTACGAATTATATCAAATTGAATCTTCCACCGATTTGAAATCGTGGCGGGTTGTCGAGGGAAGCGATCGACAGACATCCAAAAGTTCCACTTCTATAAATCTGCATCCGACTCTTACAGACGAAACGGTATTCTTCCGCATCGTAAGAATTCGCTAGCCTACGCGAAGTCTCACATCTCGGAGATCGTTGTTCTTTTGGCGGCTAGCTTCGCCTAGAATGCATTAAAAAAGCGGGCACCACCGAGGTGCCCGCCCAACCCAAACAACCAGTCTCGCTAATTATCCAGCGCAGACCCCAATACGAAGCAATGGGACAACCACTTTACTTCGACCAATAACAAACCCATCGGCTATATGACGATTGAAGTCCCTAAATCGTTCAAAGAATAATCAGATACCTGCGAATGAGTTGGCTATCCGGGAATCGATGGTTTGAGGTTCGAAAAAGAAGTTGCTCTATTGACAATGAGACTCATTCGCAATAACTTGACCGAAGTTAATGAGATTCATTCTCAAGGAATAATGAAAACAACAACAAATAATATCGCCTTGTCCGTCCTAATCGCCTTGCTCACTTCGTCAGCAGGGACCGTCGCTTCCAATCGTTATTTTGGATACGTCTATCAACCCGAAACCAGTCCGGCTGGAGAATTGGAATTTGAGCAGTGGGTGACGGTGCGCTCAGGGCGAACCAGTGATACGGTCAATCCCAGGGACGCCAAGGAGAACTACACCAAGATGCAGGTCAGATCCGAAATCGAATACGGAGTTACTGATCGTTACACGGTGTCAGGTTATCTGAACTTTGAACAGACGAGGTACCGAGAGGTTTTTAGCGGAAGTGATATTTCGAAGTTTCGTTTCGCTGGAGTCTCGATCGAGAATCGTTATATGGTCCTGAATCCCGCAGAAAATCCTGTCGGGATGACCCTGTATATCGAACCCACGTTCGCAGGAGACGAGTCGAAACTGGAGGAGAAAATTATCTTTGGAAATCGATTCGGCGATTGGATATGGGCCGTCAATTTCATTCACGAGACTGAGTGGAAAAAGAACTTTAATGCTACCGATGCGAAGGTTGCGGTAACCGCAGGTTTGGCTCGATCCTTGGGAAAACATTGGACACTCGGTGTGGAGGCGAGGGAGGTGACGGGGTTCCCGGAGTATGAAAAAGCAACCTATTCTGCGTTGTTTCTCGGACCGGTGTTGAGCTACCGAAATGAAAAACTCTGGGGCCTGATTTCGGTGATGCCACAGATCTACGGAACCAACTACGGAAACGACACCGACAACAACCCGCATTTAGTGCTCACCGACCTAGAACGAGTCAATATTCGAGTAGGTTTTGGGTTCGAATTTTAAATCGTGACCTGGCCATTCCATCCGGCAAGTATCCTCGTGTTAGGCTTATTCTTGCCGCTCTCAGGAAGCTACGCCGATAGTGCAGTCACAAATCCAGTTTGGAAGCCAACGAGCAAACTGTACCTCATCAAGTGCGCCAAGTGCCACAAGTTGTATCCTCCCGAGAACTACTCCGCGACAGAGTGGGAAGACTGGATGTCAAAAATGAAGCGTAAGTCGAAGTTAAAAGAGGATGATTACCAACGAATGTTGGAGTTCACCCACCAACTGCGAGTGGTCGGTTCAGAAAAAAACGGAGCCCGTAAACTGAAAGGGGCTCAGTCTCCGGTTAAAAAATAGCGGTAGATCAGTGTTCGTTGCTCGGACAGGGGTGGTTTTTGCAACCACCCATTTTCTTGAGTTCTTCGCAGTTTCCGGTTATTTGGAGCCGTTGGGAAGCGACGGAAAAGCCAAGTTTGTGACTGATTTCAGCCTCGATTTTCGTGATCTTCTCGCTCTCAAATTCGACAATCTTTTCACAGTCCTGACAAATGATATGGTGGTGATTGGGATGATCTAGGTAGTTAGGATCGTAAAACTTGTAATCCTTACCGAAATCCATTTCACGCACCATGCCGCTTTCAACAAGCAGTGGCAAGGTGCGATAAACCGTGGCGCGGGAGACCGACTTGTCGCGGACGCGGGCCCAATCGAGCAACTGTTCGGCGGTAAAATGCTCTTCAGTGCTAAAAACGGAATCCACAATAGCCTGCCGCTGCGATGTGATTCGCAGTTTTTTATCAGCGAGAAAATTTAAAAAACTTTCGCGGGCACGGTTTTTCAGATCACCCATCATGATTCAACTATAAGAATTAATTTGTTCAAGTCAACGATTGGTAAAAATACAACCTTCAAATCCAGAGGCATTACCATTTAAGAAATTAAAAGGAGTAGCTCATGCCAATCGTGAGGAAACTGGTATTTCCCAAATCCAACTCAACACGGTCGAAACCACCTTCATGGATGTAAGCCCCCAAACTCTGATACTGAAATCCAATTTGTCCTTGGATCGATTTGTAGAGTGGAAAATGAAGATTAGCTTCCAAATACCAACCGGTCGATATGCCATTATCGGCACTGCGGTGGACTTGGTTGAGCGTAACTGAGGAATGGGGAATCACCATGGTTTGATCTAAACCAAGTTGACTTTCGATGCGTCCCAATACAAGGCCTGCACTCAAGGTAGCAGAGACATATTTGCCCATCGGGAAATCCACATAAGACCCGAGCCGAAGTATGTAAATATCCGCCTCAAAATTGCGGTGACCGATCACGGAAGCCCCATTCGGAACGGAAATCGTAGTGCGATTTGGTTTATCATCGATCAGCGGGATTCCAGGCGTCTCGCAACATGGGATGAAGGGAGCTAGCGGAGGTTCGATCCCTCCCAGTGAATAGGAATCAGTTATTGTATTGAGTGTGGCAGAAACGGTGTGGTTTTCTTGGGCTCGGAAATCAGATAGAGAAAGAGCACCGGCAACACCCCAAGTTGCACCACTATTTCCAAGAAAAGTGCCTATTTGTCTGTTGTAAAAAAGTTCAAATCCTTGCTCTGGATCTGAATTTTTCACGATTTCGTTCGCGGATTCGACACTCCCTGAATAACTATGTTCATGTAGCCAATTACGGTCGGATGAGATCTGTTCTGGGTCTGCATAGCCCCAAAACCATGTCAAACCACCGGCGTTTCCGCTCGAATCCACGCCAACAAAGCCATCATCATAAAGACGAGTTGTTTTACGATCGGTTGAGGTTCCTAGATCGGCTCCACTTAGGAATGGCGGCATCTTTTTGATGGTTGCATGAGTATTGAAACCGATACGGTAGGATAACCCCAAACTGTTGAGATTCTGAACAGGCGATTGCATCCTAGGTGGTTGGATGTTCGGGTAAAACGTTGAATCAGTCTTTTTTGGAGTCGCTTGTAAAGGTTTGATCCCTTCATCCTGATCTGAGGTTGAAGTAGCGATCACCGGTTCAGAGTGGGTTAACACAACCTTTTGGGTTGAAGGTTTTCCGATAGGAGGAGCCGGTTGTGGATCGTTCAAAAGTTCGGGAGCCACGCTGATTGATGTTGCAGGAACTGCTGTTGGAGGCTCCAAGATCACCGGTGAAATTACTTGGGGTGGTTTCGAAGGAATCTGAACGCTCGTTGGTAAGGATGATGCTAGGGTAGGGGAGGGAGAGGGGGTTACCTTTAATCTTTTCAAATACTCAGCGGAGACATAGGCCGCAGTTTCGACCGGGGGTTCGATTCGTAGCCAACCCGAAATTTTGCCTGATCCATTTACTTTCGCGCCTTGAGCCAGACGGTTTAGCACAAGGAAATGTTCCCCAGGGCCAGAACGAATATTTAAGTGTTTCGAGGTCACTCTTCCTTCCCTCACAAAATTCGCATTAATATAAACCGGCACAGATTTCGGAAGCACGATCTTCGCCCATCGCACGGGTTTGCTCTGATCTGAATTAGGTGAGGTCTCCCAAGCAAGAATAGATACGGTTTCTCCTTCATTTAATTGCGTGAGCACTTCGGAAGTCATGGTGGGTAATCCACGAACATTCACGCGCTTTCCAAATACCAGAGCGGTTTCCTCGGCACGCAACCGGAGCGAACCGAATGTCACCGCCAGATAAACGGCGAAAATCAACAAGTAGTTAATTTTCATGAGTAGTCATCAAGGTATGGAAATCACACGGTAAGTCCGTTGCGACTGCTGGACAGGTGAGGATTCAGTGCGAGGAGGGCCATTATCAATCCATTGTATTTTAGAACAGTTCCCGGAGATCGCAGGCCATGCGGTTTTCCAATTCTGCAAATTATCGGTGTATTGAATGAAATAAGTTTTCAATAATTCAGTTTCGAATTCGAGAAGAAACCCAAGGTTTTGCAGCCATAATTGTCGTGAAATTGATAATGGAGTTCCTTGAATTGGGACACTGGGTTGGCTCGTTACTATTTGGGTGGAAAAAGTTGGAGTCGGAACCACACGTGTTGGAACATAATAATCTACTGGAATACTGACGCTTTGACCTGCCGGAATGACGGTATTGTATTGGATAAAATGGATGCCGTTAGTGATCCCCGTGGCATTTGCCACCTGCGTTCGATCAGGAAGGTTTTCGATGAATAGTCTGAGTCCATTGACTTCGATTGGGGTCGGATTGGACAGGGTAATCGTTTGTTGAAACAGTCCAGTTTGCCGAAAATACAATCCGTTGGTCACGACTGCCGAATGAACCACAGGTACTTCTTCCAATACAGTAACGAGAATGGGGGCTGAATTATTGGTGGTTCCATTTTCGTAAGTGACCGTCGCGAAGATGATGTTCGTTCCTGCTGGAACATTCGTCCAAGTAACAAAAAATGGAGCGGTATTGGTAATGCCGATCCTAGCGTCACCCCCAAAAAATTCCACTTTTGAAATGGGGCTCAACGACCCCGTGGTTTCAACGATCAAATTTAAATTGATTGGCTGAATATAAACCGTCCCATTTGTCGGGCTCACAAGCGTCACAGTGGGTGGAGGTGTGGGTTCAATGATGGTCACTGTTCCGCGTGAATCATTTGGCCACGTGTAATGATCATCCGACCCGCCTGTGACTGCAATCGGGTAAATTCCAACCGGACTGGTAGAATTCGCTAGAGTGGTGGCCTTGGGTGGAACATCCAGAACCGTGTTAGTTTCACCGAGCTTGAAACCTGTAAAAGTGATCTGCACCGGAGGGGTTGTCTGACCGAAGGGGACGATGACATCAACTCCTTTTACCGTTAAGGGTGCCTTAAAGACTTCGAACGATTGCACGATCCCTGCGGCGGGTTGGTGATTACCATCACCCGGTTGGGTTGCTTGTAGGGTTACCGTTCCCACGCTTGTGACCGTTATTGTCGATCCGTTCTGCCCCGTGGCAGTTGCAGGTCCTCCGACGACATTGAAAGTTACGGGCAATCCTGACGGAGTCGTTGCTTTTACAGTGAAAACATCCCCGTAAATCTTTGGTAAGATGGGATCAAAAGCGATGACTTGTGCGGCAGGAGTGATAGTGACTGTCCCTCGTGAATCGCTTTGCCACGTGTAATGATTATCCGACCCGCCTGTGACTGCAATCGGGTAAATTCCAACCGGACTGGTAGGATTCGCCAGAGTGCTGGCCTTGGGTGGGACGTCCAGAACCGTGATAGTTTCACCGAGCTTGAAACCTATAAAAGTGATCTGCACCGGAGGGATTGTCTGACCGAATGGAACGATGACATCCACCCCTTTCACCGTTAAGGGCGCCTTTATGACTTCAAATGATTGAAAAGTTAATCCCGTCGGTGGATGGTTCGAATCTCCCAGTTGAACAGCCTGAACCGCTACAGTTCCTATGTTGGTCGTGGTGATGGTTGCACCATGGAGCCCTGATGAAGTCGCTGGTCCACTGATTACTTTGAAAGAGACAGGCAATCCAGAACTGGATATTGCAGAAATGGCGAATGTATCTCCGTAAACCTTGGTGGGGATGGGATCGAACTGAACCGATTGGAATGCTGGGAGGATAGTAAGGGTTGCCGATGCAAACCCAATCAAAGCGTAATTGTCATCAATACCACCACTGACAACGATTGGGTAAGTTCCCACAGAGCTATACTTAGTGGCAAAAGTTGACGCCATAGGTTGAACATTCAGCACGGTGCTCGTTTCATTAAACTTGAACCCCGAAAGACTGATTTTTAAATCAGGATTCGGGTCGCCAAAAGTTTTCACCATATCAACTGCGTTCACCGTGAGGATCGCCTTGTGTATGGTGAACGACTCGACTGAGCTTGCGGGAAAATAATTGTCGTCACCGGGTTGAGTGGCTTTCACGGTTGCCACACCTGCACCTGTGGATGTGATGTGAGTGTCGGTGATCTTCGCATTCAAATCATTCACGACGGAAAAAGTAACAGGCAATCCTGATGAAGATTTACCCATTGTTTGAAATGGAACGTCCCCGTAGGTGATATCCGCTACGGGGTTTATTGTTACTGTTTGGATAATTTTTCCGGATTCGACAGCCCCAATATCAACCCCTAAGTTTTGGGGGCGTAGGGCACCCCGTTGATCAAAAACTGGAGATCCCGGCAAAAGTGTTGCCCCACGGTCAATCGCAGGACTGGTGGGTAACAATCGATGAGTTAAGGTTGATCCTCCATAATCTCCCAATGCCTCCAGTAGAGGAGGGGTATTGGCCAAATCCGTGCTGCTTAACCAATTAGTGCCCGATTGGTGGGTTGGAAGACTTCCTAAGAGATTATGGCCTAAGCTCTGGAAAGAACCTAGAGTGGCTGCCGTATCAACCCAGGCGTTTGCTTGGTTATCAGCAATCAAGGAGTTCAATAGTCGAACGGTTCCGTTCTCGGTAAAAATGCCTCCTCCGCGACTGGTTCCATCACCCCCGTTGCCGCCCCCTCCGCTTCCTGCTCCACCCAAACCTCCGATGGCGTGGTTTCTTGCAACAGTGACGTTGACTAGTGTTAGAGTTCCGTTAGAAACAAAAATTCCAGCTCCGCTTCCTTCCCCTCCGCCCCCGCCTCCTCCGCCATCGTTCTGTGAGTTGTCCCCTCCTTGTCCGCCAATGGCGATATTACCGCTCACCGTGCAGTTGGTCATCCAAACGGATCCCCCTGCGATTTGAATCCCACCGCCGGTTCCTTTACCAGCTCCGCCTCCTCCTGCGGTGACAATAAGGGGGCCTTTATTCCCAATCACCGTATTAGAACAGATCGTCGAAGAGAGGCAAACAAGGTGCCCAGAGTTGTAAATACCGCCCCCTTGATTCATCGATTGATTGTCGGAAATTAAACAGTTCTCAAGAGTGACAATTCCGGAGTTGTGGAGAGCGGCTCCAGGTGTTGAGGAAATTGCATTTTTGATCGCGAGATTTCTTAAAAAAACTGAAGCGGAGCTTTGAACACGGAATAAGCTGGAGTCGTTGGTATGAGACTGTCCGCTGATAATGGTTGCTTTGGTGCTCTGCCCAATGATGATGAGATCCTCCGTAATGGCGGGGAGAGGAGTAGGTGCCGATATAGTTCCGCCAACATGAATTCGAATCGTATCCATGCCAGGTGTCGCATTAGCCTTCACCATCGCGTCCCGCAGGCTTCCGGATCCATCGTTTTCCAAACGAGTCACGGAAAATTCAGTGGCAACACTTTGGTAAAGAGAAAGTGCAAAAACTAGGCAATAAAACCCCGTTTTGATTGCGTTCATGTAGGAAAAAACTCCCTTAGGTTGAGTTTCCTTTTTGTCGAACCTAGCTCAATAATTCCCAAATCACACCTAGGAATATCCGACAATAAAACACCGCCATTTGAACGCCACTTCAACTCAATTTTTGAATGCATTCTATCACCTCCGAATAATTGGAGAATTACATGCTTAACGAATTGCTTTTTATTAAGACGCTCTTTCATTCCGTTGTCAACGAACGCGATGGAAAAAATCGAATCGATTTTAGTATCGATCAGTTCTTCTCGTAATTATTAAAGAGTGGCTTGCGGATTTGAGACCAATTGACAGAGTTCAAGTGTGCGAGTCGAGATAATAAATACAGGCAGCGAGCTTATGTTGGGGTTCGTGCTCAACACCCACCAACAATGGATTAGCCGACAACTTTCGGATCTGGGTTTCACCGTTGAAAGACAGGTGGCAGTGCATGATGAGGGTGCAGCCATCCAATCTGCCGTGGCGGAGGCAATTGAAAGAGCTGAGTTGGTCATCACCACGGGAGGGTTGGGACCTACTTCCGACGATATCACGCGAGACTTGATCGCCCAACTTCTTGGGAAACCGTTGCATGAGAACCCTGCAATTGTGGCTCATATCAAGGAGTTTTTTGCGAGCCGGTCACGCGGCGTTCCCGCGAGCACACGCGTTCAAGCGATGGTGCCCGAAGGAGGCGTTGTATTATGGAATCCACATGGAACCGCACCGGGTTTGGCATTGCCGACACCCAAAGGTTGGCTGGTCATGTTGCCTGGACCTCCCCGCGAACTCCGCCCCATGGTTCGGGATCAATTGATCCCCTTGTTAGCCGTTTGGTTTCCCGTTCCGACTGTATTTACGTGCAACACTCTTAAAACGACAGGGTTGGGAGAATCCGTTGTAGAGGAGCTAATCGCTCCTGCATTGGGCGGTTTGGTGAATCGAGGATTAGGGATCGGCTACTGTGCCCGGGTAGGGGAGGTCGATGTCCGTCTCACCGCGCGTGGCGACAATAGTGCCGTCATCGTAGCAGAAGCAGTGTTCTTGGCGCGCGAACTCCTAGGAGTGCATGTTTTTTCGGAGTCGCAGGAAGGTTTGGCTTCCGTGGTGGTTGGTTTATTAAAGAAAAATGGTCATACTCTGGCTCTCGCCGAATCCTGCACCGGTGGTTTCGTAGCAAACCGAATCACGAATGTTCCCGGGGCTTCAGAAGTTTTTACAATAGGCTTGGTCACTTACAGCAACGCGGCGAAAACCGAGTATCTGGGAGTTTTATCTACCACACTGGACGAGCACGGCGCAGTCAGTGAATCGACCGCGTGCGAAATGGCGGCAGGTGTTCGACTGAGGTCGGGGTCGTCGTTGGCTCTCGCAATTACCGGCATCGCGGGTCCGGGTGGTGGTTCGGAAGCAAAGCCGGTGGGGACTGTATTCATTGCGTTGGCCACCGCGGAGGGAGTTGTCGTGAAACGGTTTTTGAACCAATACGACCGAGAAACATTTAAATACTATACGTCCCAACAAGCATTGGAGATGGTGCGTCGGAGGTTGTTATAATGGGACGGTCGCCGGGATACGCCTCTGTTTGAGTCATAAGAAGCCACTTGCCCCGTGTTTTTGAAGAGTTACTCTCACGGTGTGGAGTGGATCACTGATCGCAATGTATTTTCCCTCGCCGTTTTTATTTACGGCGTGAGTTCGATCCATTCCGTTTTTCTGTGGCGGCGTGGCTTTCGTGAGGATAATAGGGTGAGTTACATCCTGCTGTTTATTGGCGCGATATTCCATACCTCTGCCATGTTCATGAGGGGATTCCGGTTGGATCGATGCCCGGTTAATAATTTATACGAAGCGATCGGGTTTGTGGCATGGACGATTGTAGCGACCTATCTCATTATCGGAATTTGGCGACGACTCCGATTTCTTGGGGCATTTGCCTCCCCAATTCTTTGTGCCATAGGAATTTTCGCTTTAATGCCTGCTTTGGATGTCCGTGGAGTAAAACCTTACTTTGGCAACGGGTTGGCGAGTTTGCATGCAGCCCTAATCCTTCTGTCCTACGGAGCATTCGGTCTGAGTTCAGTCGCTGCCCTCATGTATATTACCCAAGAGCACGACTTAAAATTTCATAAACTGCGCGCGGTTTTTTCACTGATGCCCCCGATCCAACGACTCGAAAGCGTGGTGCATCATTCCATGCTCCTCGGGTTTTGCTTATTAACCATTGGGCTCTTCATGGCACCGTGGTTGCTGTATGAAAAGGCGGGCGTTTATTTCTCTGCGGATCCAAAAATATTATGGTCTGTTTTTGTATGGGCTTTATATGGTTTTTTGCTAGCTATGGCACGATGGTTCCCTACCGGAGGTCGCCGATTTTCTTACGCAGCCATGGGGGCATTCGTTTTCGTGCTCCTAACATTTTGGGGCTTCAATTTGTTATCGGCGGTTCATAATCCGGTGCCGCAATAATTCCTATTTCATCCCATGCCCATTGTTGTCGTCGGACTTAATCACCATACCGCGCCCGTCTCAGTTCGGGAAAGGTTTGCATTTGCTGACGCAGTCATCCCTGAAACATTGGCTCGGATGAAATCGGAGCAGTTGATCCAAGAAGGGGTGCTCCTTTCCACGTGCAACCGAGTCGAGATTTATACTGTGGTTGAAGGAAATCCGTTGGAAGCAGAGCAAAAATTAGTCAGGTTCCTAGCGAAAGCACACCAGGACGAGATCGCACTGACCGATGAAATCTATTGTCTGAGAGAACCTCAAAGTGTGCATCATTTATTCAAAGTCGCCTGTGGACTTGACTCGATGGTGTTGGGGGAAACAGAGATATTAGGCCAACTCAAGAAGGCGTATGATCTGGCTCTACAACACAAATGCACAGGTTCTCGATTGAACAAGGTGTTCCAGCGAGCGTTCAATGTCGCCAAACAGATCCGCACTGAAACCCAGATTCAGCGTGGGAATACATCGGTTGCATCGGTGGCAGTGGATCTTGCTGAAAAGATTTTTAACACCCTTCAAGGAAGACAGGTGATGGTGATCGGTGCGGGAGAAACGAGTGAAAAAACTGCTCGGGCTCTCCTGAGTCGCGGCGCAAGGAGCATCTTGGTTTCCAACCGGTCGCTGGAACGTGCTGAAGCCATGGCTTCGGAATTAGGGGGTCGAGCGATTGCGTTCACGGATTGGGCAGTGGAATTTGACAATATCGACATTGTCATTAGCAGCACTTCGGCTCCGCATTATGTTTTGGATCGTCCTAAGCTGGAGACCTTAATCCGGCATCGCCGGGGTCGGCCTTTGTTGCTGGTGGATATAGCGGTTCCGCGCGATATCGATCCTGAGGTGAACCTGCTGGATAACGTGTATCTTTACAATGTGGACGATTTGCAGTCGATCGCTGACGAGGGTTTGAAACAACGCCATGAGGAGATTGAAAAATGTTTGGTTATCATCGAAGGGAAAACGAAAGCATTCCTACTTGAAGGACGATTATCCCAACAAATTAGTGAATCCCAGGTTCCTTCGTTTTTTCCGCATCCACGGCCCCATACTTGAACATGGAATCTAACAAACCCATCCGGATTGCGACACGGGGAAGTGCTTTGGCATTAGCGCAAGCCAATGGCGTTTTAGCACAATGCAGAACTTTTTTCCCAGGCGTCCCATTCGAACTGAAAATCATTCGGACGACCGGGGACAAACTTCAATCGGTTCAAATCGGTGAACCTAATCAGGCTCTTCCCAAGGGTCTTTTCACAAAAGAATTAGAAGCAGCATTGCTTCAAGGTGAGGCCGACGTGGCCGTTCACAGTTTAAAAGACCTTCCTACAGATCTCCCTGAAGGGCTTAAGCTAGCCGCTGTACTGAAGCGTGCGGATGTTCGGGATGTCATGGTCTTTCGACAACGCGATTTCGGAGAAAGGCTAGGTGCTGGCGGCAATGTCCGAAGCTCATCCTTAAAACCGCACTCGACCCTCCTTGACTTTGCGCCTGCATCCACGATCGCCACGAGCAGCACACGCCGTCAGGCCCAAGTTTTAATTGTTCGCCCCGATTTGCAGACGGTTCCGATTCGCGGAAATGTCGGCACGCGTTTGCAAAAATTGATCGATCAAGACCCATTGGATGGCCTTATCCTCGCGCTCGCAGGGTTGTCTAGGCTTGGTATGATCCTATATCCGGAAGGTCGTTTGTGTGGGGAGGGTGTCCCGAATGGCTTATACGCTTCGATTCTTTCCATTGAAGAAATGCTTCCTTGCGTCGGGCAAGGAGCAATCGGTCTTGAATCCCGCGAGAACGACCCCCGGATGGATTCTATTTGCGAAAAACTCAATGATTCGATCACGGAACTTTGCGTCCACGCCGAACGGAAATTTTTACATGCGATGGGAGGAGGGTGCCTCAGTCCCGTGGCGGCTTACGCTGAGGTATTAGGGGATATGGTTCATCTGCGAGCCGTTTCATTTCGAGATTTCCAGGTCAGACGGGGTGAATTGATTGTTCCTTTTCGCGAGGCGAGCGCGGCTGGGATCGAGTTGGCGAGAAGATTGTCCAGCTAGCATCGAGATATTGGTTCAGTTATTGCTTGTGAATACCTCGGAATGCTCTGTTTTAGATTTTTTTTAAGTTTATTTTAACGTTGACAATCTTGGTTCAAATTTTATGTTGCAAATGGAAAGGGTTTATACCATGAACCAAAATCTCAGAAATTCTCCAATAGCTCAATTTTTCGTAGGTTTTTTTCTTTTAGTCTCGGTTGCCGGAACAGTTCTCGCAGGGCCTGTCGCTCCGAAGATCATAAACATTGAGATCAATCGGACCAATGTCATTGTCACAGTCGATGTTTCGGAAGGGCTGCGCAAAGTCACATTGGAGAGCCGCACAAGGGCGGTAGGAAGTGCGTGGATTCCCCGGGCTGTTAATCGACTCGATGGCAAGGGGGCATCCACCGTTTTTTCACTGCCAGTAAAGGCGGAATTGGAATTGCTTCGCGTCCGAGGGGATGAAGGCGAGCCGCTGCCGGAACATTTTTATAAAGGCACAAACAAATTCGTCGGCGAAAAGGTTTCTGGGGATTTGAATGCGGTGACGGATGGTCCCCCAGTATTCAACACGACTGCAGTGACCCCAGAATCTAAGAACTCCACTACCGATTCTTCGAGGTCGGTGACGGAATCGGACATTTGGAAAGTGGAGGGTTCGACCATTTATTACTACAATCAGTATCGAGGATTGCAGGTCATAGATATCCAGGATCCCGAATCACCCAAGTTAACAGGCACCTATGAATTACCTGCGGCCGGTGAACAGATGTATGTGCTGCCGAGCGGCTTTGTGGTTCTTCTTGCTCGTGACAATTGCTATGGCACCGGCTCTGACCGCAACTTGGTGATCATTCTTCAGGTAAAGGATGGAAAACCCACGCTGGTTTCGAAGCTTCCCGTCATGGGCTGGATTCAGGAAAGTCGCATGGTAGGTTCGGCTCTTTATGTTTCCACTCAGGCTTATCGTCAGGTTGAAGATGGCACCAAAACCTATTGGACTTGGTCGAGTGTCGTGAGCTCCTTTGACCTAGCAGATCCATTGGTTCCTGTTGTCAAAGGGAGTCTGACTTTTGACGGATATAACAATATGGTCGCGGCTAGCGAACAGTTTTTCTTCGTGGGCACCCAAGCGTCAGATTGGAATTCCTCCCGGTTGCAACTGATCGATATTTCCGCACCCGATGGCGCAATGAAGCTCGCAGGATCCATCAATATTGCCGGTACTATCCCTGATAAATTTAAGATCCACCAAAATGGAGAGGTCTTGACGGTGATCTCTCAAACTTGGAATGAATCCCGCCGTTGGGTTACCTTATTGCAAACTTATTCCATTACCGATCCCAACAAACCCAATGCCCTCGGACGATTAGAGTTGGCGGCAGGTGAGCAGTTGTATGCGACGCGTTTTGACGGGGATAAGGTTTATATCGTCACTTTTTTAAGAATTGATCCGTTGTGGATTGTTGATTTGAGTAATCCATCCAAACCCCAGATCAAAGGCGAACTCCATGTGCCGGGTTGGTCCACCTACCTGCATCCCATGGGCGATCGTCTGTTATCCGTTGGTATCGATACCACCAACGGTTGGCATGTGACGGTTTCCTTGTTCGATGTTGCCGATGTGACGAACCCTCTTTTGATTGATCGTGAAATGCTGGGGGGTAACTGGTCTTCGAGCGAAGCCAACAACGACGAAAAAGCTTTCAATGTGCTCACGGATGCGGGCTTGATTTTATTGCCTTGGCAGAGTTCCTCCACCAACTGGACCGTTACTCATGGGATGCAACTGATCGATTTCAATCGATCCTCGCTATCCCTGCGAGGAGTGATCCCACACGCCTTTGCTCCACGCCGAGCCACCATGGTCAAGGATCACATTTTTTCGATCGACAGCAATCGCCTGCTCAGTGTCGCGGCTCCAGACAGGGATCGTCCTGAGGTGAAGGCAGAACTTGTTCTTTCGTGGAATGTGACCCACGTCATTCCCGTCGGCGGATATTTATTGCAACTCGCTGCGGATGATGGAAACGGTTCTCGGATTCTCGTCACGACTTCCACGCAGCCAGATGAAATAATCCAGACCTTGGTGCTCACCACGAATTTACCCATTGTCGGAATCCAATTAAATAAAGATAAGCTGTATATTGCCCAGGCCTCGCAATCCTCCTATGGCGGTTATTATGGGAAAGGGATGCTGATGGATTTGGAGCCAGTAGGCGATAACGGTTCCAATATCAGCTCGGATCTTCGCACCACGATCATTGATGCATCCAAGCCATCCAATCTGACCCTATTGGGATTCACGGATAACAAGGTTGACTCCAACGCCTCTGTGAACGACCTCACTGCATTTTGGCCCAAGCCGGATGTCCTCGTTTGGGCATCTCAACAGCAGCAATATTGGGGGTATTACATGAGGATGTCATTTTGGGGCGGGTATGGCGGCAATCAGACATTCTTTTCCGTTGGTGTTAACGATGTGAAGCAACCCAAGGCGCTCTCAACCTATGTCGCCGGAACCAATGCATGGTCGGGTGGAAGTGCTGTATTTCAGTCTGGTACACTGCTTTATTCCAGCCATCATGAATACGAAGTGGTCACAACCCAAACGCCCGACCCTAAGGATTCGGTCACGGTTTCCTACCTGAACAATATTTATTTGGACGTGGTTGATTTTACGGATCCAACGCTTCCTGCATCTCGGCCGGGGACTAGCATCCCGAATGATCTCAAAGGGATTTCCAAGGATGGCAGTATTCTTTATATGGTGGGTTACCACCCACAGGATAATTCTGTTACGGGATACCATGAATATCTCGACGTGGCGTCCTATGATGGGGTGAAAGCGTTCTCGATCACATCAAATCGCCTTTCCAACTTTTGGCCGCACCCAGTCACCATCCTAGATGGGCAAGTTTTTCTTGGAATCACAGACGAGAAAAATTCTAAATCAGTTCTTGAGAAGTTACAGTTAAACCAAAAGGGTGACTTGGAACGGGTTTCCTCGATACTCCTTCCAACGCCGGCTCAGGAGTTGAGTTCCATCGCTGGTCAAATCCTTGTCCGCACCTCTTCTGACATGACTCTTTACGATCCCAATACACTCCAAGGGATCGCATATTCTGAGTCGCCCGGTTGTTATTATTGGGCTCAACCTGTGATCAACGGTTCAGTAATTGATGGGTTCTGGTCCGCCTTAGGTCAATACGGCGTCATGCCATTGGAACCTATCACAAAGCCATAATTGGGAGGCCTGATTCGCTCAACTGAACACTGCCTCGGTGGAAAACGTCTATGACTCGAATGGGATTCGTGGGTGGTTCTGTAAATAGCTGCGAATCTCAGCGATAAAAATTTCTCCGAAATCCACCCACTTTTTTGCTCCAATGCCGTTGATTCGGCACATTTCCACCTCTGTCTGTGGATAAAAGCGCGCCATACCCCGCAAGGATAAATCCGAGAAAATAATGAAAGCGGCGACTTCACGTTCGTTAGACAGTTTTCTTCGTAATACACGGAGTTGATCGAATAGTTCCTCGTCGCAGTCAATGGCACCTGAATCCCATTTCTTTTTTGGAGTGGAAATGTTTGGTGAAGACTTTGTCGAATTCCCGGCGAGTGCGGAGGTTAATGTGATGGGTCTCCGATCTTTAAGAGCCATTTTCCCCTCTGCGGTGAGTTCCAAAGCATTGCCGCGTTCGGTGTTTTGACACAAATAACCCGCCCTGATCAATTCACGGCCGATCTCCGACCATTGAGATAAAGTATGCTCCTGCCCGATATTATAGGTGGAAAGTTGATCATGGTGACGATCTAAGATTTTCTTATCTTTTGATCCGACAAGAATGGCAGTGGTGTGTGCAAGACCAAAACCGTATCCAGTGCGTTCCTTGATCCGATACACGCAGGAAAGTAATTTTTGTGCTGACACCGTGCCGTCATAGGTTTGACGAGGAGAAAGACAGTTGTCGCAGGATGCACAATTTGCAGGAGCATCTGTTTCGCCAAAGTAAGCCAGCAGCTTTGCCCGCCGACAGTCCGAGAATTCGGCATAGTCCACCATTTGGCGCAACTGACTTCGAGCCATGATGCGTTCTTGTTCATCGGTTTTTTCTTTGATGAACACATCATATTTCACGACATCCCCTGCGCTGAAGAGGAGCAGGCATTCGCTAGGCAACCCATCTCTACCGGCTCGCCCGGTTTCCTGGTAGTATCCTTCAAGGTTTTTTGGGAGGTCGTAATGAATCACATACCTGACATTCGGTTTGTTGATTCCCATGCCGAAAGCGATGGTGGCACGAATGACACGGGTATCATCACGCAAAAACTGATCCTGGTGATCACTTCGTTCCTTTGTAGTTAAACCTGCATGGTAAGGGAGGGCTGGGACGTTATCATCCGACAATTTTTCGGCGAGGCTGTCTGAAGTTTTGCGGCTTTGGCTATACACGATCCCAGATTCGCGGGGACGTGATTTAATGAAGTTACGTAATTGGTCGTATCCCTTTTCACGGCGAACAACGGAATACCGCAGATTGGGACGGTTAAAGCTCGCCACATAGCATCGCACATCCCGTAACTGCAGCATTCTGATGATATCGACACGCACGCGTTCGGTGGCTGTTGCGGTTAGGGCCAACATGGGAGTAGTCGGAAATTCTGAACGCAACATCGCCAGCCCACGATACTCTGGACGAAAATCGTGACCCCACTCGCTGATGCAATGCGCTTCATCAATCGCAAAAAGAGCCACATTCCATTTTTTCAAATCCTCTAGCATGCCATCCAACATCACGCGTTCCGGCGAGAGATAAAGCAACCGAAATTCATCTGCGTGCAACCCACGCAATCGAGCACGGGATTTTTCCCCCTTCAACGAAGAATTTAAAAACGTTGCAGGAATTCCCACAGCTTGCAATCCATCAACCTGATCCTTCATCAGGGCGATTAATGGAGAGATGACGACTGTTAAACCGGTGAGGTGCAACGCAGGAACTTGGAAACAAAGCGATTTTCCGCCTCCGGTGGGCAGTAGAGCCAGCACATCGTGGCCAGCAATCACGTCGTTCATGATAGCGAGTTGATGCTGGCGGAAGTTGGCAAATCCAAAATACTGCTTAGTCAGGTTAAGCAGTTGTTTTTCATGGCTCGGATTTTCCTGCGGTTGAGGACGATTGGTCATGGTCAATTGACTTGCTGACTAAAGTTTATACCGTGGGCACTTAGTTCGATACAATTTTTGCATCATGACGTTAGTGCTCCTTTGCGGATTTGCATTTTTTGCTGGATTGGTTGATGCAGTTGCCGGTGGTGGAGGGTTGATTCAACTGCCCGCCCTATTTTTGTTTCTTCCAGCATCGCTCACCGCAGTTCCCTCAGTCGTTTTTGGAACCAATAAACTTTCGTCGATTTGTGGCACGGCCGTCGCTGTGGGTCATTATGCAAAGCGAGTCAAGATTCCTTGGCACATTGTCACTCCATCTGCGGGGGCTGCTTTTGTTTTTTCAATGTTAGGGGCTGCCATCGTCACCCTAATCAGACCCGAGTTGCTGAAGCCATTGGTCATAGGGCTTTTGTGTTATGTCGCTATTTTCACCTATTCAAAAAGGAAAACCGGACCACAAGTGCCTGCGAGAATCTCAAACGAGCGGGCAATGATCTATGGCATTTGCACCGGTGTCTGTATCGGTTTTTATGATGGTTTTTTTGGACCTGGAACAGGTGCTTTTCTTATCTTTATTTTTGTTCGGTTATTCGGTTTCGATTTTCTCGTGGCCAGTGCTAGTGCGAAAGTAATCAACCTAGCGACCAATTTGGCCGCTGTCCTTTACTTCGCATCAAAAGGACTAATCTTGTATGAATATGCGATCCCGATGGGTATCTGCAATATACTCGGCTCCAAGCTAGGTTCCCAACTGGCTATTCTGAAAGGAGGGCAATTTGTGCGCCGGGTTTTTCTTTTTGTGGTCACTGCATTGATCGTGAAGCTGGCTTGGGATGTGGTTAAATCTTATCTACGGGCGTAGGTTTCTTGATCGCCATGATTTGATCCAGCGGCAATCCCAGAGAGTCTGCTGCTGTCTCGATGTAACCCCGATCTATCTCGAAACCTATGAATTGTTTTACACCTGCATCCCGAGCCGCTAAGGCGGAGTGACCAATGCCTAGGAAGGGATCCATCATCACCGTGTTCGCCACATTCCCATGTAATTTGACGCAGTTGAGAGGAAGTTCCACGGGAAAGGTTGCCGGATGGGGACGTTCACCAGCACGACTCCGAATGGTCTGATAGGGGATAAACCAGGCATTGCCTCGACACCGCTTGTCAACACCCCCCGTGTGCGACCAACGGGCAATGTTGCTTTTGTCGGAATACGGCACCCCGATTCCTAGGCGATCCAATTCTGTGGTTCCTGATTTTGTGAGGTGAAAAACAAATTCATGACAATCGGTGATGAATCGTTTCGAATTCAAAGGTTTAAAATGCCCAGCAGAAATTGTTGTATTATCTCGAGTTGTGATCGAAATCGACTTGATCCAATGAAAGGTGTTTTGCAACACGAAGAGATCACGCACAGCTAGAATGATTTCGTGAGGCATCGTGGGATTAGAGGGAGCGGCTCCCACATTCAGAAAAAATGATCCGTTAGGCCGCAGCACCCGTTGCACTTCAGTGATCCATTCCAACGTCCACTTCAAGTATTCCGTACGGGTCTGTTTGTCATCGTAGGAGGCGTATGAAATTCCCAAGTTATAGGGAGGGGAGGTCACTACCACATCCACGGTGGACTCGCCGAGTTGGCGCATTCCTTCGATGCAATCGCCATGGAAAAAACAAAACTCAGTTTTCATACTTAAATCGAGCGGGAATGATTGTTGTTTAGATTTCATCATTAATTCATTTTTGACAAAGGGATCACGGTTTAATTACCAATGAAGCTACTGGAGGAAATGCGAAATCTCGCCACCAATTCTCTATTTGTTGCTGGTTCGGTGATCCATCTAAAATGATAAACCGGTAGCGGCTCACATAGGGTTCTGATTTTTGGATGACCCAATCTCCGAGTTGGGAAGGAGCATAACAAAAAAACGGTTCGTCTGGATGTATTCGGATCGGTTGAGGAAACCGGTAATTCTCAGGAGCACACAGGATTACAATCCCTGCCATTCCCTGGGGGGTAGTTCCTCCCATGTAGCACCAACGGGAACGAGTGCCATTTGCTGCGATCCGGTTAGTCGCTCCTTCCGAAGTTAATATGGAAAAGTTTTTTTGACCGTTCCAAGATTCCAACCCCCTGAATCCCAATCCCCCGTAATGATACTTCGGCAACGATAATGGTTTATTGTCAGTCAGGTGGGTGGAAACGAAATCAATGATATACGAATCCTGAGTGGGTTGAGTGTTATAGGTGCTGACGATCCAATGCTCACGCATGGCGATTTCTTCGGGACGACTCGTTTTGTCCACATACTCATAATCCGCCTCGAATCCTGCGGTAACTGCATTTGCCCAAGCATCGGCCAATCCCGTAAATCGCACCGAGCCTTTGCTTTGCCCCATATTCCAAAAGTCGGGCTGGCGTCCGTCAAATACCGTTTTGGTCCAAGCGAACCATAGCCCGTGATGATGAAGGTGGTTGTTCGCATAACTATCGGTGATGACTTGGCCTTTGGCGGTGCGCAGAGGGTGGATAAAACCGGCACGTCGAAAAAGTTCTGGAACATGGGAACCGGGCAACACCCCATTTCCGACGGCGTACTGAAATCGCAATGCAGCCCCCTGATTAATCGACAGAGTTTCATTGCTTGCGACAATTCTAAGCAGGGTAGAGGTGCCGTTCTTTTTTGGAACCAAATAAAATCGTTTCGTATCTTTCGCGGCGATATGTGGCAGAACGAAAGTGAGATGACCCCCTTTGAATTGGGTCGGGATGCGAGGAGCATTCGGCTCCTCCGATTCAGCGAGGTCGGAGAGGGAAAGTTTATCGTTGAGAATCAGCGAAACAGGCACATTGGTTTGAACGAAGCCTCTTGATTTGATTTCCACAATGGAGCTCGAGGCAGCCATCAATGGGGAAACAGAGAACGCAATCCAAACAAGGGCTACGAAATAATTGAGACAATTCCTATTCATGATTCAGTGGAAAGGAAACTAGGCTTTCCTTTTCAAAGGATTTAAGTTTTTTGGAAGTTGAATTTCCCTGCTGCACTGGCTGTATCCTTTTCCAAGTGACGGGCACCCATCAACCAAAGGACACCTCCGACCAGAAACATGAATGCGACCACCCAAAACGCTTTTCCCATATCCTGATAATGGTCGCTGAGTATGCCGATGATGAGCGGCGAAATCACATCCCCCAAGGCATGAATAACAAAAATGTTAACCGCGAAAGCGCGCGCACGCATTGCGGGATGAGTCACGTTGGCAATGATTGTCGCCGTTGGTCCCGTATTGAAGAACAAACAAAAACACGTTAAAAACATATAAACCCAAATCATGGAATTGGTCGTTTGAAGCACCAATAATAACATGGGAAAGCCAAGTAACATGGCGACGCCGGAAACAATGAAATAAGAACCTGGAAAACGAGTCCGGAGTTTGTCGCCTGCGAACCCGCCCAACAATGTGGCCGCCAGTCCCGCGATCACGGTGATGCCTCCAAATATCATCACGGGATGCCCGCCTAATTGCCTTTCCTTCTCTAGATAATAAGGCATCCAAAAAGCAATGCCTCCGATTGAAAAAGTCATCGCAGCCATTCCGAAAGTGCAATAAAGGAAAGAAGGGGTCTCAAGCAAAACACGATATTCTTTCCACGCCATTTTTCTTTTCGGCATCCTGTTCGCACCGTCCGATTGACCCACTTGCGGATCTTTCATCCAGAGACACCAAGCTCCGAGCAGGAGACCTGGAGGCATCACGAGATAAAAGGCCCACCTCCAACTCTCAGGTGACAATCCAAAAGCAGAATGACCCCAGGGACCGATGGAAGATTTAGCCACGAATTCACCCAGAATATAACCAAGGGCACTGCCAACAGGGATGGCCATGTAAAACCAAGCCAGCACCGTGCTGCGTTTTTTTATGGGATACAAATCTGAAATTAAACTTGGAGCTACCGGTCCATACGCGGACTCGCCAATCCCCACAAAGCATCGGGTGATTAATAAACCCACAAAGGTGGTCGCAATTCCCGAAGCGAAACTTGCGACACTCCATAACGCAACCGCGATCCCTATCAAAACCCATCGAGAATGTTTGTCTGCGAGGCGGGCAAATAGGGGTGCCCCCAACATGTAAACCACCATGAAAGCCATGGAGAGCACACCGATCAATGCGTTCTCGGGTTTAAAGCCCAGATGTGCCTGACACCAGAGGAGCATTTGTGTCAGAAACTCGCTTCGCTCCGAATCTTTACCAAAAAAACTTTCCTTCAGGTTGGGAACCACGGCGGAAAGCACCTGACGATCCAGATAATTAAAAAGGTTAATCAAAATGAGCAGGATCAAAGCCGTTGGAACGATGGGGGACTTGGTCCGGTCCATTGTTTCGCTTGGTTTGATCGAACTACTCATAAAATTTGTCATCTGCACCCATCGCCCCGCCAAGTCAGCGAGTATTCGGGGAATTAACCGGTTGCCATTCTAAGAATCTAAAAAAGCAGTGAGTGGACTGGTGGGAGCGGCGGTCGTTTGAGCCACATGGATGCCGAGTACATACGCTTCGCGGCCTGCTTGGACCGATAGGGAAAATGCTCGAGCCATCCGATTGGGATCCGAAGCGACGGCGATGGCCGTGTTGACGAGGACAGCATCGGCACCCAACTCCATCGCTTCCGCCGCATGACTTGGAGCTCCCAATCCAGCATCTACGATCACTGGGACGGTTGCTTGCTCGATGATGATGCGGATTTGATGCCGTGTGTCCACGCCTCGGTTGGAGCCGATGGGTGAACCCAACGGCATCACCGTAGCGCAACCGATCTCTTGCAAACGCTTGGCAAGGACGGGATCTGCGTTGATATAAGGAAGCACTGTGAACCCTTCTTTTACCAATATTTTTGCTGCTTCGTAGGTTTCGATCGGGTCGGGAAGAAGATAACGCGGATCGGGGTGAATTTCCAACTTCACCCATTTGGGGAGTCCGGCTGCAACGGCAAGGCGGGCAAGTCGGACGGCTTCGGCGGCATTCATCGCGCCGCTGGTATTAGGCAATATGAGATACTTGGCTGGATCGACGAATTCCAAGATATTGGCAAACGGATCTTTCTGCCCGCTCAGATCTGCACGACGCAACGCCACGGTCACCATTTCCGTTCCACTCGCCGACAGCGCGTCTCGCATGGTTTCGGGTGAAGAAAATTTTCCAGTTCCCACAACCAATCGAGATGAAAAGGATCGTCCGGCAATAATGAGTGGTCGTTCAGACAAAAGCATTGGTGTCAGATTACGGAATGAAGCACGGAACGGCAAGAACAGCACGATGGAGATCCGGAAACGGGAAGCACTCTTTGAAGAAAAATGCTTTCAGATCTAAAAAGGTATTGAATTTGAGAATGTATGGTCTTACATCTGATCGACGAAGAAATGATGAACGATTTCGCCCAAGCACAAACCGAGAGATCTGCTTTGCCTGGATTGCCACCCAAGCAAGGATTGTACGACCCTCAATTTGAGCACGACGCCTGCGGTGTCGGGTTCGTGGCTAATATAAAAGGGGTCAAGTCCCACGAAATCGTCCGACAAGCACTGACCATCCTTGTCAATCTTCGTCATCGTGGAGCGTCCGGATGTGAAGCCAATACCGGAGACGGGGCAGGTATCTTGTTC
The DNA here is from genome assembly GCA_945867235.1 of Akkermansia muciniphila. Lineage (GTDB taxonomy): Bacteria > Verrucomicrobiota > Verrucomicrobiia > Limisphaerales > SXQI01 > SXQI01. The sequence continues at coordinate 17,130 of CAMBHS010000005.1, read as the reverse complement.
CAAGTTCCACACAAGTTTCTCGCTGGGAAATGTTTGCAACTCGGAATTACGCTTCCTGAACCGGGTGCCTACGGGGTCGGCATGGTTTTTCTTCCTCCCGATCCTGCGGCTAGAGCCTTGGCGGAAAAAGCATTCGAGGAGGTTGTTCTGGCGGAAGGCCAGGTTTTCCTTGGATGGAGAACGGTGCCCACGCGAAATCAAACTCTTGGTGCAACCGCTCGTTCCGTTGAGCCCTGTGTCCGGCAGATTTTTATTGGGCGTAATCCAGCGATTACCGATGAAATGGCATTTGAACGTAAGCTTTACGTCATTAGGTCGGTAGCTACACACACGATTCGTCGGAGTGGTCGTTTTGAACAAGGACAGCACTTCTATGTGTCTAGCCTTTCGTTTAAGACCATCATTTACAAAGGCATGCTCATGTCCGAGCAGGTCGATGAGTTTTTTTCTGATCTCGCGGATCCAGAGGTGGAAAGCGCCCTCGCTCTTGTCCATTCCCGTTTCAGCACCAACACCTTTCCAAGCTGGGATCGAGCACACCCCTATCGGTATGTCGCTCATAACGGTGAGATCAACACGCTCCGCGGCAATATCAACTGGATGCGTGCTCGCGAGGCCATGTTCGAGAGTGATCTGTTCGGTGAGGACATCAAAAAACTCCTGCCAATTATTGATACCGATGGCAGTGATTCGGCGATGTTCGACAACTGTCTAGAACTCTTGGTTTTGGCCGGACGATCAGTGCCCCACGCGATCATGATGATGATCCCTGAGCCTTGGGCGAATCATGAAAGCATGAGTCCAGATCGTAAGGCGTTTTACGAATATCATAGCTGCCTGATGGAGCCGTGGGATGGCCCTGCTTCTATTGCATTCACTGACGGCGTGATGATCGGTGCGAGCCTTGACCGCAATGGTTTGAGACCCTCCCGTTATTACGTCACCAAAGATGACTTGGTCATCATGGCATCGGAAGTAGGAGTTCTCGATATTCCTCCTGATCGCGTTTTGCATAAAGGTCGGCTCCAACCCGGGAGAATGTTTTTGGTCGATACAAAGGCCGGTCGAATCATCGCGGATGAAGAGATCAAAGAAGCCATCGTCAAGGAACGTCCCTATCAGCAGTGGTTGGATCAACACATGCTGGAACTCGATCAAATATCTGATGAGGGGCATGTTCCCAAAGTCGATCACGAGAGCATCCTGTGTCGTCAGCAAGCCTTTGGTTATTCCTTTGAAGATTTACGCCTGTTGATGGTGCCGATGGCGAAAACAGGGGTCGAAGCGATCGGTTCGATGGGAACAGACACCCCGTTGGCGGTTCTTTCCGATAAACCACAAACCCTGTTCAATTATTTTAAACAGTTGTTCGCTCAGGTCACCAATCCACCGATTGATTGCATTCGTGAGGAAATTGTCACCTCGACCGAAACGACGATCGGATCTGAGCGCAACCTCCTCAATCCTGAGCCCGAAAGTTGCCATCTGATTGAGCTCAAGTCGCCGATCCTTACAAATGAGGAATTAGCGAAACTGCGTCATATTGATCGGCCGGGATTTAAATCAATCACTCTCCCGATATTGTTTATCGCGAGTGAAGGCGTCGGAGCCATGGAAAAGGCTCTGGAGCAGCTATTTGTCCAGGCTTCACAAGCGATCAAAAACGGGATCAATATTCTCATTCTGTCGGATCGTGGAGTCGATCGTTCCCACGCACCTATTCCGTCGCTCCTTGCGGTTTCTGGGTTGCATCACCATTTAATTCGTGAAGGAACGAGAACTCGTGTCGGACTCGTGGTCGAATCGGGAGAACCGCGAGAGGTTCACCATTTTAGCCTTTTGATTGGCTACGGAGCCGGAGCCATCAACCCCTACCTCGCATTCGAGACGTTGGATGACATGATCCAAGATGGGATGTTGACCGACATCAAGCACAAGGAAGCCTGCAAAAACTTTGTCAAAGCGGCGGTCAAAGGTGTTGTGAAAGTGACCTCTAAAATGGGCATTTCCACAATTCAAAGCTATCGTGGGGCGCAAATCTTTGAAGCGATCGGGCTTAAACAAGCTCTTGTGGATCGCTATTTTACATGGACCCCAACGCGTATTGAAGGCATCGGCCTGGACGTGGTGGCACAGGAAGTATTGATTCGTCATCATCTCGCTTTTCCAGATCGACAAGTCGATGGACACACTCTGGAGGTAGGGGGGCAATACCAGTGGCGTAGAGAAGGTGAGGTTCACCTTTTTAGTCCCCAAACTGTCCATAAACTTCAGCAATCCGTCAGGACAGCGAATTTCAAAATCTTTAAAGAGTATTCAGCCTTGGTCAATGACCAGACCAAAAAAGCTTGCACGCTGCGCGGTTTGTTCGAATTCAAACTAGGGACGGCTGTTCCGATTGAGGAAGTAGAATCGTTGGAATCAATTCTGGCTCGGTTCAAGACTGGAGCCATGTCCTACGGTTCAATCAGCAAGGAAGCCCACGAAACAATCGCCATCGCGATGAACCGGTTGGGTGGCAAAAGCAATACCGGTGAGGGAGGCGAGGATCCTGCCCGCTATGAACTTGAACCGAACGGGGATTCTAAAAACAGCGCGATTAAACAGGTGGCATCCGGTCGATTTGGAGTGACAAGCCAATACTTGGTGAGTGCTAAAGAAATCCAGATCAAGATGGCACAAGGTGCCAAGCCCGGTGAAGGAGGGCAATTGCCCGGAAGCAAAGTTTACCCGGCAATCGCCAAAGTTCGCCTCTCAACCCCTGGGGTGGGTCTTATTTCTCCACCGCCGCACCATGATATTTATTCGATCGAGGATCTTGCGGAATTGATTCACGACCTGAAAAATTCGAATCCACGCGCCCGAATCAGTGTCAAGTTAGTGGCTGAAGTTGGCGTGGGAACGGTGGCCGCAGGGGTGGCCAAAGCCCACTCAGACGTGGTGCTTATCAGCGGTTACGATGGGGGAACTGGCGCATCACCATTGACCAGCATCAAGCATGCGGGCATTCCATGGGAACTTGGTCTAGCCGAGACTCATCAGACCCTTGTGTTGAATAATCTGCGCAGTCGCATCAGGGTCGAAACGGATGGTCAATTAAAGACTGGCAGGGATGTCGTCGTAGCGGCATTGCTGGGCGCCGAAGAATTTGGATTTGCCACGGCTCCGCTCGTTTCCCTCGGATGCATCATGATGCGTGTGTGCCATCTGAATACATGTCCGGTGGGAGTGGCGACGCAGGATCCAGTGCTCCGTAAAAACTTCACGGGTGACCCTGATCACGCAGTCAATTTCATGAAGTTTATCGCCATGGAAGTGCGTGATCTCATGTCCCAGTTGGGTTTCCGGACGATCAATGAAATGGTGGGACGGGTGGATCGACTCGAAGCACGCGAAGCGGTCAATCATTGGAAGGCCAAAGGATTGGATTGCTCCAAAATACTTTACGCCCCGTCCATGCCAGCTTCGGTCGGGCGTTTTGCAAGCGAAACCCAAGATCACGGGCTTGAAGCCTCGCTCGATATGCAGATGCTCATGAAGTTGGCGGCTCCTGCACTCGAGCGCAAAGAAAAAGTTTACGCAGAGATTCCGATTCGAAATGTCAACCGCGTGGCGGGGACCATTTTGGGAAGTGAGGTCACCCGCCTTCATGGAGCGGCGGGATTGCCTGACGATACAATCCGATTTAAATTCAACGGATCCGCAGGTCAAAGTTTTGGAGCCTTTGTTCCCCATGGCATGACGTTGACCTTGGAAGGCGATGCCAACGACTATGTGGGCAAAGGACTTTCCGGTGGAAGACTCATCATTTATCCTTCCGGCAAAGCCTCATTCAAATCAGAGGAAAATATGATCATCGGCAATGTTGCGCTTTATGGTGCGACGAGCGGTGAAGCCTATTTCCGAGGCATGGCGGGCGAACGGTTTTGTGTTCGCAACAGTGGAGTAGAAGCGGTGGTGGAGTCCGTGGGTGACCACGGTTGTGAATACATGACCGGGGGTAAGGTAGTCGTATTAGGGGCGACAGGACGAAACTTTGCCGCTGGGATGTCGGGTGGAATTGCCTATGTCCTCGATTTGCAACAGGATTTTGCATCAAAGTGCAACAAGCAGATGGTGGAACTGGAGAAACTTCAGTGCAGCACTGAGATCGAAGAATTGCGACAGTTGATCCAACGCCACGCTCGGTTCACAAAAAGTGAACTCGCGGTCCGCTTGTTGGAAAACTGGGAGCAAACGGTTCCTCAATTCGTTAAAGTTATGCCAAGGGACTACAAGCGTGTCCTACAGGCACTTGATCGAGTCAAGGCATCAGGTCTGAGCGGCGAGGAAGCAATTATGGCGGCATTTGAGGAGAACTCTAAAGATGCAGCGAGAGTGGGTGGGGGTTGATGATTCGTCTATCGAGCCTCCATGCCGTCAGAAACAAATTAGGAAATAATTAGCACAGTTTTAAAATGGGTAAGCCTACTGGATTCATCGAATACTTGCGCGAACTGCCACTGGATCGTTCCGCATTGGCTCGTATCAATGATTACAATGAGTTTCATCTCCACATGGAGGAGAAGAATCTCAAGCAACAGGCCGCAAGGTGCATGGATTGTGGGGTGCCTTTTTGTCATAACGGGACGTTGATCAGCGGGATGGCGTCCGGTTGTCCGATCAACAACCTGATTCCTGAATGGAACGACCTTATCTACCGAGGGCTTTGGCATGAGGCCTTAAACCGGTTGCATAAGACAAATAATTTTCCTGAGTTCACGGGTCGCGTTTGTCCGGCACCTTGCGAAGGTTCGTGTGTGCTTGGGATCAATAATCCTCCAGTCACCATCAAGAATATCGAATGTACGATTATTGATAAAGGGTGGGAAGAAGGCTGGGTCATCCCAGAGGTTCCGCTGAGGAGAACTGCCAAAAAGGTCGCCATCATTGGTTCTGGTCCTGCGGGTTTGTCAGCTGCTGCCCAATTGAACCGAGCGGGTCACCAAGTCACCGTTTACGAACGATCCGATCGCCTAGGAGGGTTGCTCATGTATGGCATTCCCAACATGAAACTCGATAAGAGCCTGGTAACTCGGCGAATTGACCAAATGACGCAGGAGGGAGTCTCCTTCGTCACGGGAAAAAGTATTGGCACAGATATACCTGCGCAAACTTTGATCGCCGAGTTTGACGCTACGGTCATTTGCACCGGAGCCACGAAACCCCGTGACTTACCCATCGAGGGTCGCAACCTCAAAGGGATTCATTTTGCGATGGAGTTTCTCCACATCAATACTCAGTCACTGTTGGATAACCATCAGGGAGCAAATTTCATCTCAGCGGGAAATAAGGACGTCATTGTCATCGGTGGTGGGGATACAGGTACCGACTGTGTAGGCACCTCCATGCGCCACGGTTGCAAAAGCCTTATTCAGGTGGAAATTCTACCAAGACCTCCTGAGCAGCGTGCAAAAGATAATCCATGGCCGGAATGGCCTAAAACCTACAAAATGGATTATGGACAGGAGGAAGCCGCCGCAAAATTTGGGGCTGATCCTCGGGTTTATCTGACGACGGTGAAGAAATTTGTCGGTGACGAAAATGGACAAATAAAGTCTGTCCACGTCGTGAACATTGAATGGCAGAGGGACGATCAGGGGCGATTTATTCCCAAGGAAATTGAAGGATCTGAAAAAGTGTTGCCGGCACAACTGGTGTTGCTCGCCATGGGATTCCTCGGGCCCGAACAACCCCTGCTAGACCAACTTGGCGTGGAGCGGGATGCCCGTACAAATGTTAAAGCAGAACACGAAAACTACACCACATCAGTGAAAGGTGTTTTTGCCGCTGGGGATGCGCGCAGAGGTCAAAGCCTTGTGGTTTGGGCCTTTAACGAAGGCCGAGGCGTTGCTCGCGAAGTGGACAGGTATTTAATGGGTTCCACTGATTTACCCTGAGCGTTTCGGAGCAAGCTCCGATCATCGAGAAAACGACCATTCACGATCACACCAAGAACCATGATACGAAACATCATCTTTGATTGGTCTGGGACCTTAGTGGATGATCTGCCCGCAGTCTGGCATGCGACCAACCACGTTTTTCGTTCGGCTGGCCTGCCTGAAATGAGCATGGAGACATTCCGTGCTGAGTTCTGTCTGCCATTCAAAAATTTTTACGACCGATTTACCCCGAACATTCCGTATCCGCAATTGGAGTTGTGGTTCCGGGAACACTTTAAGAATTCACAACATGCGGTGGACGCCTTGCCCCATTCGCGGGAATTTCTTCAGGTTTGTCGCGATAAAGGCTTAAAAACCTTCGTCCTAAGTTCTGTTCTCCCCGATGCTTATTCGATTCAGGCTCAGGAAACGGGTCTTTCAAGGTTTATAGACCACGCTTACACAGGGGTTCTCGATAAACGCCTCGAGATCGTCAAACTACTTTCCGCACACAACCTTGCTTTGGACGAAACCCTGTTCATTGGAGACATGCAGCATGACATCGAAACTGCAAAAACGGGCGGCGTTTTTTCCTGCGGTGTTTTGACCGGCTACAATTCGCTCCAACAATTACGCGAGTCCAAGCCGGATTTGATTACGGAGCATTTAAGCGAGTTGCGACGTATTCTGGATGTGCATGAATGGGATATGCACTACATCCGCGAGGTTCACCCTAAAGCGTTCCTCCACTTTCCCGTTCCGACCGTGGGGGCATTGATCTTCAACTCCCAGGGTCAGGTGCTGATGATCCAGACACATAAATGGTCCAACTTGTGGGGGATTCCGGGAGGCAAAATTCAGTATGCTGAGTCCTCCATCCAAGCTTTGGAACGCGAGATATTGGAGGAGACCAATCTGTGCGTGACAGACGTGCAATTCATCTTGGTTCAGGATTGTGTGAACTCTCCGGAGTTTTATCGGGAAGCACATTTTATTTTATTGAATTACACCTGCCGCGTGGTGGGTTCGGAGGAGGTTACTCTCAATCACGAGGCGCAACTTTTTCGTTGGGTCGAATGCGACGAGGCACTGAAGCTCCCGATCAATCAACCCACTCGAATCCTGTTGGAAATGGTGCTGCGTAACCGCACCTGATATGGACACAATCCACATCAAGGATTTGGTGGTTAATTATCGGGTAGGAGTCCCAGACCAAGAGAGAGCCAAACCCCAGCGCCTATGGATCACCGTCCAGTTTTCGGTTGATTTTACTGAAGCAGCTAAATCGGATAACCTCGCCCACACCATTGATTATTTTGCAGTGACCCAACTGTTATTAGGATTCGGGGAAGGTCGAGAATGGAGGCTAATTGAGACTCTCGCCGTCGAGATCGCGGAACTTCTTTTACAGGGCTACAAGCCCCTCCTAGTTTCCGTGCAGATCAAGAAATTCATCATTCCGGAAGCGAGGTATGTGGCTGTCACTGCGACGCGTCCGCTTAACGTCTAGGATCAATCCAAAAACACCCTCAGGGATTGCTGAGGGTGTTCTCATTTTATTGGCCAAGATGATTCTACTTCCGCATCAGGCTTTGCTATAGAAGTCGTCCACGATTTTGCGGAAATTATTCTCGGCGACATTCACAATGCCGATCTCCCGTATCGCTGCTTCAGGTGCATCGCTGGCGTGAGCCGCGTTGACCATGATAGTTTGTCCGAACTCGCGTCGGATCGACCCAGGAGGTGCTTTTGATGGATCGGTTGGCCCGAGCACATCGCGAATTTTTCTAACGGCCTCCGGACCTTCATACACGAGGGCGATACATTTTTCGGTTCCAGGCTCTGTCATCAACTTCGCATCACATTCACCTGCGGTCCGACCCGACATGAAGCGGATGATGTTATCGAACTGATCATCGCCATAAAGCGGACAAAGCAGTTGCCCCAATTGTTTAACTTCAGCAGCTGGAATTGAGAACCCGAGTTCTTTTTCAAGGGCTGATTTAGCTTTTCCACCCACAACATCAACCAGTTTTGTGCGTAAAATATCCTTCACTGGACCATAAAACTCAACCGCCTGTGCCACGCTCATTTGGTGCACTTTGATCGCAACAATGTAGAGGCCGGTGCGGGAGAAAAAGTCGATGACATTTCCGGGTCGCCCTGTGGGGAAACGGAAATTATCGGGCTTGATCAAAACCAAGGTGCGCTGCACCGGTTCATTGATAGGGTAGGTGATGACGTTATCCAAAACCCCTCCGTCTTGATCCGAGTAGGAGGCCCAAAGTTTGGCTTTTATCTCGGTTTCTTCTGCGTTGGGGGCGGCCAAAACGGCGGGTTCGAAGTAGCGGACCTGATTGTTGTCGTCCAAGATCAGATCGCCAAAAGTATCACGAATGGTTTCGCCTCCGGTCCGAGTGGCACTGATATTGCCCACTACCCCGCGAATTTTTCGCACGGCATCTTCGCCCTTAAACAGCAACATCATGACGCGGCGACGTTGACCAGTTTTCGAATCGGGCGAAAGATTCTGTAAAATGTAATCCCGAATGAGTTCTTGAATATGACGGTCTTGGGGATCGTTGGCTGAGACGATGGTTTCAGAGTATTTCTGAACCAATTCTTGGCTCGGTGCGAACATGCGTGCCCCGACCAGATCAAGACCTGTGCGAGTGATGAGGCGGGTGAGAATTCCTCCCGTGCGCGATTTGTGCAGGGAGTATGGGGTGACGATAACGTAGGCTAATTCTTGTGACATATCAGGTGCTTAAAGTGTGGTAACAGGAGGATCATTCTTTAACAGATCTTTGCAGGGATATTTTGGATATTTCTAAATTAAAATTGAAATCAAAATTCGTCCGGGCGGTAAAAACTTCTATCATGGTCGTGCCCCAGTTCTTCATGAGCGTCATCGGCTTATCATAGTTGCTATTCATGGATCACGACACTTCTATACCCACGGATTAATCAATAGGAGTTAGTGGTTCCTCTGAATGAAAGCAGATTGTTAAAAACTGCATTCTTTGGGTGTCGAATCGGAACCATTCAGCTCCTTCAACCCGAGCGGCGGATACTAACACGATCTCATCGAAGGGGACACTCTATACTTTCAAAAGTTTTGAAACAGAGGCCCGTTTAAGCTGATCCGGACACGTTTTTTAGATCGGCTCGGATCGACTGATAAGTTGTGTTAAATGCCAGAACTTTTTGATCGGGCTCAATTCCCCATTGTTTGCAGGCGTCGAGGTAGAGGTCCGTCCACCAATTCCGGTGTTGGGTAAGGCCATCTTTTCGCCATGATTCCCAATCCATCAAAACCCTGGACCAACATTCATCGCCGTATTCGACAGCGGTCGTTGCGTTTTGGAATTGTTTCACATACCAGTCGCGACCGATCTTGGCGTGCAACACCTCGTCCGCCCAATCATAATCTTGAAACAGAGCAGCCAGCGGATTGTGGGAGGCGAGACCGATTTCCCACTCGAACCGTTTGCCGGATCTCGGCATCAGCCCTTGTTCGATAAAATAAAGAACGGCATGACGTTCGAGCGGTTTCAGTTGAGTATTGAGAGCCAACGACCAAGTAAAATTCACCATCACTTTACGCCAATCCAACCCAAGATTAACAAACCCCACCTCACCCATCATGGCGTGGCGGGCCTCGTCCCAGAGTTGTCGCGTCATGTCTCGATAATAATCCCAAGGCTTGTTTTTCGTTTCATAAATGATGCTCGCCATCATTTCTGGGACGTCGATTTCTCGAAGGCGTTTGTAAAACATCATGAGCGTTTTAGGCTCAGGAGCATATTGGGGGTCGTAAAGAAACACCTCGGCGTTGACCCCCATATTGTAAGGGTCAGAAAATCTCCCGTCCCGTTTCGGGTGACCCTCGTAGGAGTAAGGCTGCGCGGAATATCGGGGATCGAGGTTGTGTGGTTTTGGTTCCGAGGCTCCATCCAATCCACCCGCTCCATCCATAAGACTGCCAAGATAATCAGTCCATTCTTGAGTTTGAAAGAGTGTTTCAGGAGTGAGGAGTTGCGCCAAACATTGCTCTCCGTAATCGATCATTTCGCGAATCTCGAGGAGGGCGAATTTGCAAATGCGAATCGAAGGTTGATCGACTAATGGGTTTGTGGCTTTGAGATGATTTTCCAAGCAGAGCCCGAGTGCTGGAAGAATGACTCCATATACACCGCGCAAAAGTTCGCCCGTTGTGGGTGCCGCCAAAACCTCATCTAACAATCGTTGCAGATCGCGATGGGGAATCTGGTCAAGACCCAAGGGAGGTTCCCGCATTTCTCCAACTCGCTTCCGAAAAGTGCTCGTATGCTCCGCACAGTAGTGGGCATGAAGACTGAACCCCATTTTTAATTCGTAAATCGGTTCCGCAGTGAGGCGAGCGATAAATATCTGGTGTAACCCACGAAAAATAAAATGAATCCGCTTGAGTCGAGCCACACAGGTTTCCACCGAGAGACCGGGAACCATCGCCTCGTGCATTTGACAAAGCCCCGCTAACGGAGGGAGGTTCTTGTAAGGCTGATATTGCATCTGCATCAATGTATTCGATGTCGTATCCACTGCAACTATTCACCAACTACCCATGGGCTGATCGTCGGATGAAATGGAATTCACCGTTAGGATCAACATTTCAATCCAGCCTCGGAGCGAATTCAACATGTGCAAACCCTGATTGAAGGAGGAGTTGTTTTATTTGGAGTTCCGCTCGATTCCTAGCATCTGCGAGGATGCCGTCAAATCGAGCTGCGCGTCGCAAATCGTCCACGGCTTGTTGGCGAATATTTTGTTGCAGATTTTTATCAAACGCTCGCAACAGACCTGTGCTGTGCTCCAATATCTGAGTTTTTCGATCGTCTAAATAGGCGTCCGTGATTCGTTCTTGAGGTAGTTTGACCCAGATCACGCCATCACGGGTTTCAATATCGCGTGTCGTAAGTTGGTTGAGATCGATGCCCGCTTTGACTACGCCGTTGGCGACAAGGATGACTCGGTTTTCGCCATACCATTTTGCATCCTCAAAAACGATGACCTTTTCTAATACGTATTTAACGGTCACCAATTCAGAGAGGGCTTGAACCTGTCGAATGATCGTTGATGTATCGAGGTAGAGTGGTTTGGATAGGGAACCGGAAAATCCAGCCAACATAACGCCCGCCACAATCCCGCCTGCCAATAGCAGCAGGGCAGTTACAGCCAGAATCCAGGCTCGAACTTTCACGCCTCCACGTTAACTAACCCATATGGTAATGAAAGTCAGAAAGCATTCTTGCGTAGAGGGTCATCAATTTTTGGAAACATTTCTTTCTCGGATTGCTTCAAATTCGTGTTGGCCTTAGGTATGTGATATGCAACACGAAATAGTTGTCGGGAATTTCCCTGCCTATCGTCCACGTCGCCTCAGATCTACCCCGGCATTACGTGCTATGACAGCGGAAACGGAGCTGTCTGCTCGCAACCTCGTCCTCCCTTTGTTTGTTCGTTCTGGAACAAAGTTTCGTCATCCGGTGGTTTCGATGCCCGGCGTTTTTCAATTGTCTCCCGACGAAGCCGTTCGTGAAGCTTCTCTTGCATTCAAGGAAGGCATTCCCGGCGTTATTTTATTTGGAATTCCTGATAAAAAGGATGAAAAAGCATCGGGAGCCTATGCCCGAAACGGGATCATTCAACGCACCGTGCGTTTGTTGAAATCTGAAATACCGCAGTTGCTCGTGATCACGGATGTTTGCCTTTGTGAATACATGAGTCACGGGCATTGTGGGTTGGTAGAACATGGTTCCACAAAAACTCGGATTCTGAATGATCCAAGTTTGAAAATTCTTGCCCGCGTTGCTGTGAGTCATGCCGAAGCCGGATCCGATCTCATTGCTCCAAGTGATATGATGGATGGACGCGTGCGAGCCATCCGCAGCGCGCTAGACGGTAAGGGATTTGAGGATGTTCCCATCATGTCCTACGCAGCGAAATATGCCTCAGCATTTTACGGTCCGTTTCGTGAAGCGGCACAATCGGCTCCTCAGTTTGGGGATCGCCGAACCTATCAGATGTATGCGGGCAATACGGATGAAGCGATGCGCGAAGTGGCACAGGATATCGCCGAAGGCGCAGACATTGTGATGGTGAAGCCAGCTTTAGCTTATCTTGATATTGTTCGTCGCGTGAAAGATCAGTTTCAGTATCCTACTGCCGCCTATGCAGTGAGTGGTGAATACTCGATGATAAAGGCCGCAAGTGAACGGGGTTGGGTGGATGAGCGTGCCATTACGATCGAATCCCATCTCGCCATGCGCAGAGCAGGCGCGGATATCATTCTTACTTATTCAGCCCGCGCATTGGCTGGCTGGCTGAAGGAATGATCGGTTTATTCTACCTCTTCCAAAAGGAGGCTATTGTCCATCGCCGCGCATGAGCACAGCGGCGATAATGGAACCGATAATGGCCAAGGCGAGAACAACACCAATGACCATGAAGATCACATTTATTTTGTTGTTTTTCTTCGCAAATGGATTCTTGTCGAACTTCACAGGTTGACTACCTGCTTGTTCTAGCTGATTCAGTTGCACGCCTCGTGGAATAACTTTCGTTTGATCGTGCACCTTCTTCGCTGCAGGAGCGCCTTCCGCATCCAGTCGAAGTTCCACATTCCCTAATCGTAAGGTTTGCCCAGGTTTTAGGATGGCTTCAGCGATTTTCTCGCCGTTGATAAAGGTGCCATTCGTCGAGTTGAGATCCTTGATCACCACATCATTGCCACGGAGGAATATCTCGCAATGATGGCTGGAAACGGATGCCTCTGCGATATGGAAAATATTATCCTCAACTCTCCCCACCGTGACGAGATCGGCTTTGAGTTCGCATGAGCGATCCGTGAGTCCTTGAGTCGATACGACTAACTTAGGCATAGATTGGTTCGGTGGCGGTCATTATGTCGCTGAGTTTCGCTAAGTCAAACCGTTTTCGGTAATCCTGAACCTTTCTTTGTAAACGAATCGGTTTCTCCACTGGGTGATTTTCAGCCATCTCTCCTGTTTTTGATGCGTTGTGGGGAGAATGGATCAAACAAATGGGGCTCTAGCTCTGTTCCACCAAGGTTCTAAATTCTTTAAACAACGGGTTGGAATCGTGCGGCCCCGGCGAAGCCTCTGGATGGTATTGCACGCAAAAGATCGGCTTGGTTTTGTGGCGTAATCCTTCCACTGTTTGATCATTCAAATTGATGCGATCCACGGAAATATCCGATGGTAAGGAGTGTGGATCCACGGCGAAACCGTGATTCTGAGAAGTGATCTCAATCTTGCCGCTGACAAGGTCTTTGACGGGTTGGTTTCCTCCGCGATGACCAAATTTAAGTTTGAATGTTTTTCCCCCGAATGCTTGACCAAGAATCTGGTGACCCAAACAGATCCCAAAAATCGGGATATCAGTCTGGATCAATTCTCTCACCATGCGGACGGCATAATCCAGCGCGGAGGGATCCCCAGGACCATTGGAAAGAAAAATACCCGCTGGTTTATAATTCAATGCCTCCGTGGCTGTCGTGCTCGCTGGAAGAACCCGAACCGCGAACCCTGTTTGTCGCAAACAGCGTAGGATATTATATTTCATCCCGAAATCGAATGCCACAATCGGAATGTCAGCTTTGGGTAACGGACGGCGTAATTGGCGAGTATTAGCGATTGTTTTACCTCTTACCAAATCAAACTCTCCACTTTGGGTGTCCCCTTCGTCCCACATAAAGGAGGTGCGATGGGTAACTTCTTGCACGTAATCCACGCCTTCGATTCCTCGCCAACTTTGTGCACGGTGAATCGCTTCTTCATCGGAGATTGGCTTTGTGGACACGAAGGCTTTCATGGCACCTCGCACTCGAAGTTTTTTTGTCAAAGCACGCGTATCCACTCCTTGAATCCCAGGAATACCGTTTTGCTCAAGGTAACTTGGCAACGAAAGGTCGGCTCTCCAATTGCTCACAATAGGGGACACTTCACGCACGACGAAGCCGGCTGCATGAGCCTTCCATGATTCGACATCTTGAAAGTTAATTCCGTAATTCCCAATCAAGGGATAGGTCATGGTGATGATTTGGCCCTTATAGGAAGGATCCGTCAGGATCTCCTGGTAGCCTGTCATCGAGGTGTTAAAACAAATCTCCCCGCAGGATTCAGCCTCTGCACCGAAACCAGTGCCTCGAAATACGCTTCCGTCTTCCAAAGCCAAAATAGCGTTCATGCTCATTGATGGGTCACTAACCGCCGGAGATGCTAGTTCGAGAAGCGGTCTGGTCAAGGTTATCCATAAAAAAAGCGAGGACGCTTTTATCGCCGTGCCTCTCGTGATTTGAAAATCTTTTGTTATTTAGTGGTCGAAGGTTTATTGAATGATTTCAACTTGTCGATGAATGGTCCAGGACCCCCAGGTTGATAACCCATTGTGCCGACCTGTTTTCCATCAGAATCCAGAATGATGAGCGTGGGATAACCTTCAATATTATATTTCCTTTGAAGTGCTTCATTGGCCTTTTTGAGCTCTTTGGATTGGGTTTTATTCTGGGGGAAATCCGCCTCGAGCAACACCAGGTTGTTTTTGGCAAAAGCCATGAACTCTTTTTGAGTAAACACTTCCTTGACCAGCTTCTTACACCAACTGCACCAATCCGAGCCTGTGAAGTTTATTAATAATTGTTTTTTTTCCTCCTTAGCCTGTTTCAATGCCGATTGGTGATCGGTCAGCCATCCCGTTTCTTTGCTCTCAGCAACAAGAGCTGCAGTGGTGAAGCAGAGTGCTAAAATGAACGAACTAATATATTTCATAATCAAGTTTTTATATTTCTGAGACGCTACACTGAAATCGGTATTACGACAATCCCTTGCATGGGACTTTTTTGACTTCCAGTTATTTTGACACCGTGGCATCAAAAACCGTTCGACCTTCTACCAAGGTTAACATGTTTTTTCCGCGCATGGACCATCCGTAAAATGGGTTGTTAAAAGATTTGCTGCATGTCTCCTCGCGATTAAATGTCCAGATCGCTTCCGGATCAAAAACCGTCACGTCTCCATCAGCCCCCAAGGTCAGCGTTCCTTTATTCAACCGAAGTAATCTCGCGGGTCCCGTGGTGAATTTTTCAATGACCTGCGTCAAGGAGAGCCGGCCTGTGTGGTAGAGTTGCATCAAGCAAAGTGCCAATTCATTTTCCAGACCTGTAATTCCGAATGGCGCGTAATCAAACTCCACCTCTTTTTGATAGTCGCAATGCGGGGCATGGTCGCTTCCCAGTATTTCCAAGGTCCCATCGGCCAATCCGTCAATAATGGCATCCCTATCCGAGACCGATCGCAGCGGAGGGTTCATCTTAAAATTCGTATCAAAGGGCGGCCATGAAGGCAGGGGATGATCCTTCGGAAAATGCCGCCGCAATTCTTGTCCATCCTTTGACCAGAAATCTGAACTTCCGGCGATAGTTGCATCCGTCAATGTGAAATGGTGCGGACACGCCTCGCCGGATATCGTCACGTTACGTGCTTTGGCCTCGCGCAACAACCGGACGCTGCCTGCCGAACTCAAGTGCTGACAATGCACGTGTGCGCCGGTTAATTCCGCCAATAAAATATTTCGCGCAACAATGGCTTCCTCTCCTGCTGAAGGCCATCCACGCAGACCTAATAAAGTGCTCCAATATCCTTCGTGCATGACGCCATCCGAGACTAGGGAATAATCTTGGCAATGATCCAAAATCGGCAGGTCAAACATCCGTGAATACTCAAGAGCCCGACGCATCAGTTCATTATTTTGGACGCAATGTCCGTCATCTGTGATCGCAACCACTCCCGCTTGTTTCAAGGAACCGATCGGAGCCAATTCCTCTCCTGCGATTCCTTTGGTGATGGCTCCCGATACGAAAACATTGACGACGCCGTCCCTCGCCGCTTTCTCGTGGATCAAGGCCACGGTGCCGGCGTTATCGATAGCAGGGGATGTGTTGGGCATGCAAAGAATCGAGCTAAATCCGCCGCGTGCTGCCGCCTTTGTTCCCATTGCGATGGTTTCTTTGGCCGACTGTCCAGGCTCTCGCAAGTGGACATGGGAATCAATCAAACCCGGGCAAACAACGCATCCGGTGACATCCTTGTGCGGGGTTGAAGGATCCGCCTTTGCGCGAGCCTCCGCACCGATGGCAGCGATTTTACCATCGAAAACCAGTAAATCGGCGATCATATCCAACCGATTTCCAGGATCGATCAACCGGCCATTAAGAAGTAAAATCGAATTCACAATGTGTCGTTATTTCTCCCAGTTCACATGCAAGCACAGGTCAGAAATACACTCGCATGTTACCTAAACCAAGATTGACAAGGCAAGCATGGACGCTAATCTCTCAGAGGTTAATGCGGGTGTAGCTCAATGGTAGAGTTCCAGTCTTCCAAACTGGCCACGCGGGTTCGATTCCCGTCACCCGCTCCAATTCTGTTTTCTCGGTCAAGTCTCCCTTCCAGCTGCTTATTCCCCTCGCCGTTCTGCTTTTGATTTCCACTTGGTTTTTAGTTGCAAGGTTATCTTGGAATGGAGATTGTCGTCCGACAATTTTTCCAGTGACCTATTGAATAATTTGAATCTAAAAGATTCACTTATGAATTCGTTAAAGCGGCTCGTGATCAGGGGAGCCGGCGGATATTCGTTCCGAGTCGGTGATGAAATATGAAATCCGAGATTGAACAATTGACCCAACAGGTTTTGGCCATGGGACCTCTCATTGCAGGTATCCAGAAGGAAATGGCCAAATCCATCGTCGGACAACGCTACCTCATCGACCGCCTGCTGATCGGGTTGCTGGCCAATGGGCACGTCCTATTGGAAGGCGTTCCGGGACTGGCGAAAACAGCCACGGTGAGTGCTCTCGCCCAGTGTATTCACACCAAGTTTCAACGGATCCAATTTACCCCGGACCTTTTGCCAAGCGACCTGTTGGGCAATCTTATTTATAGCCCAAAGGATGGCACCTACTCGACGAAAAAGGGGCCGATTTTTGCGAACCTGATTCTTGCCGATGAAATCAACCGCGCACCTGCCAAGGTGCAGAGCGCGTTGTTGGAATCGATGCAGGAAAGGCAGGTCACGATCGGGGAGGAAACTTTTCCGTTACCGAATCCATTCCTCGTTTTGGCGACGCAGAACCCCATTGAGCAGGAAG
>CAMBHS010000004.1 GCA_945867235.1 Akkermansia muciniphila | reverse complement strand
TTTGTCTGGACCGCCACGATCGAATCTATTCAACAAAAACTCACCCGTTGCCGCCAAACTCTCGAGCAAATCCAGCCCAACTGCACCCAACCGCGCAATAGAAGAACCAAGAAACCCCTGTCCAGTTAATTCTTGGACACTACACTAGGATTACAACCCAAGATTGATGCTCTAGAAAAATCATTGCCGGATTTACTGAATGCCCTTGGCGAACGTGAGCAGCAACAAGCAGCCCAGTCGGAGTCGGAGTCCACCGAGAAGGCCGTGGCGCATCTGGAGCGAGCCGCGAGTGCCTACCAACTCGCGCAGGAAATCACACCAAGCAACCAGAAAGCACAGCAGGGGGCTGAACAGGTGAAAGGCAAGTTGGCACAACTGCGTGCGTTGCTCGCCTCCCAAAACGCGCCCAAGGCCGAGTCACCTTCTCAACCGAAAGATCAACCCGGTCCCGGTTTTGAGCAGATGCTCGCTAAGGTGAAATCAGACGATAAGCAGAGGCAGTATGAGCAAAGCCGTCGTAATCAGACCCAGAAATACACCCCCGAACAAAACCGATTGTTTAAGACTTGGTAGAGGCGGGTGATCAACAGGAATCCTGCAGATTATTGCGCAAATTGACGCAACGCCCAATTTTTGAAGGCACCTTGAGCCTTGGCTCCGTCCCCAACAAATCCGCCATGCTGCACCATCCAAACAAAGGCGAGGCCTTTTTGCGTGTGCATTTCCATGTTAGTTGATTGTGCTCCACCATGGCCAAAAGTTCCTGATCCCAATGAGAAGCCGAGTCCATAATTCTCCTTCACAGTCTCGGGGGTTTGTCGTTTCGTGAGTTCCTTCATCGATGCTTCACTCAAATACCGGTGCCCATTCAGCGTGCCATCGTTCAGAAGCATCTGGCAAAATCGCGCTGTATCGCTAGCGGTGGAAAACAATCCTCCGGCTGGCATAGGGAAACGGCGGTTGCGGTCAGAGAGGGGGTAGATGAGTTGACTGATTGGAAACTCCACGAGATTTGTTTTCGAGGCGTCAGGTCGATAGGATTTCGCCAGTCGGCTTGTTTGGTTGGCATTAAGCCAAAACGAGGTGTCCTTCATTCCCAGCGGATCGAAAAGTCGGCGTTTCATGAAGTCCTCATATTTCATTTTGGTCACCACTTCGATAATTCTCGCAGCGGTATTGATGCCAGCGTTGGAATACTGATAATGAGTTCCGGGTTCGGTCTGCAAGGGGGTCATGGCATAACTCCGCACGGCGGTGTCGAGCGATAATCCATCCAATGTTGGAGTTTCGATTGCGGACTGAAACGGCAACCCGCTCATGTGGCTGAGAGTTTCTCGGATCGTGATCGGGTGAACAGGTTTGCGAAGCAGTGCGTGGTTTCCATCTTTTTCCGCCACCACCATCTGTCCTTTGAACTCGGGTAGGTATTTCTCCACAGGATCGTCGAGTTGGATTTTTCCTTCATCCACAAGCATCATCACTCCGACGGCAGTTATCCCTTTCGTTTGCGAGGCAATCCAGAAAATTGAATCCGTCCTCATGGGCTTCTGACGCGCGATATCTGCAAAGCCCACTGCTTGGAAGGAAAGCACATTCTTTTTATCGATCACAAGCGCGACTGCACCCGCGAGTTCAGAACGGTCAATATACGGTTGTAGTGTAGCCTGAGACGTAGGTAGCGGGTCGGCTGTCGCCTGCGCGAACCCTGCAATCACTAAACATAAAAGGAGGATGGGTCGGGTCATGGATTTCATGAATATATAGGACGAATTAAGGCAATCATTAACGTCATTCCTATTTAATTGTGTCAATCGGATAAAACCTATTTTTACGGAATGATTCTCAGGGGTTTTTATTTGCTGTTTCTTTTTCACACAGATTTGGAATGATCCATAACACAACATTTTTGAATCGCGAACGGTAACGTCTCATTCTATGCCAAGAACCATATCATCCATTGCCCCAGATTGGTGGGACTACACAACAATTGACGCCGAGTTGGTCAGCGATGCGGCGGCATTGACTCCACAGGGGATGAGTCGGCTTTCGCGACCCGGATTTCGCGTGTTTTTTTATGACACGTTAGAGGAGTTTTATCTCGCTCAGGCTCTAGAATATTTGGAGGCGTGGAAACAAAGCACCGCTGACAATCCAGTGGGGATTTGTGGGCCAATCGGTCCTACGGAACAACTCCCGCTTGTTGCGCGAATGGTGAATGCATTGCAGTTGGATGTGCGCGAAGGCCATTTTTGGGGCATGGATGAATGGGTGATGGATGGGTGTGAGGTCCCTTCGACGCATCCGTTATCCTTTGAAAAGGCAGATCGAGAATTATGTTTTAATCGTATCCACCGAAATTTACGGATGGACAACGGGAAGTTGCATTTCCCAAAAGCGAACACTGCTGAGTTTCGCTCTACATGGCATTCGGGAATCCGCTGTGCGGTGATGCAAGGAGGGCAGGGGGATGTCAAACACTGGGCTTTCAACGATCCTGTGCGACGCCGTGGTCATCACAAAAACGCTCCCCCGACTGCGGAGGAGTATTTGAAATTTGCAACACGAGTTGTGGAATTACATCCGCTCACGATTGCTCAAAACGCGCGGACAAGTGGCGGAGGCAATATCGCATTGGTTCCGACACAGGCCGTTAGTGTCGGTCCTGTAGAAACATGGAAGGCGGATAAAGTGTCCATCTGGCATGCAGGAAATCACGACAATCCCTTCGGCCAACGATTAACCTGTTTGATGGTGGCAAAAAAACTGGTGGACACGGCGGTTCCGATGTCATTGCTCGGGTTGCACCCCAATGTTCAGTTTAATTACTTTCGACCGGGTCTAGGCACTTGTTCGATTAAAATGCGCTGACACTGCCTCACCTGTGTGGGTGCTATTTCAAGTGGGCGTCTGAAGAATCGACGCAACACTGAACTTCACTTCTTCAGGCGAAGCTGTGCGACAACCGGGTGATGATCACTCGGGAACTGAGAGTTGACTGAATAAACCAAAGTTTCAACTTGATCGCACTCCCATGAACCGTGAGTTAAAATCCAATCAATTCGGAAGGAGCCAAGAGTCTTTCCTTTGAAATTATGGAAGGTATTTACCCCCTCATTCTTTCTTGTTTGTGTGTAATTCCACGTGTCATTAAAAAATCCGTCCGCTGTGAGGATTTCGTGAGTTTTTTCCGCGCCAGGAACCGTGTTGAAATCACCCATCAGGATGATCGGCAATCCATGGGTTGCTAGCTGCGAAGCACGTTCTCGAATCAATTGCGCTCCCTTGACTCTGGCGAGGGATATTTGGTGATCCAGATGGGTATTCATGACATAGAACTGACGACCATCCGAACGTTGCTTTATTTTCACCCACGTCGCCATTCTCCGGTTGGTATTCCCCCAATGCGTTGAGGCGATCACTTGAGGAGTGTCAGATAACCAAAAATGATCATACTCGACAGGTTCGAACCGGGATTTGTTATAAAAAATGGCCATGAATTCCCCGTGGCTGCCACCATCCCGGCCGAGTCCGATCCATTCGAAACCCGGTTGATCTGAAGCGATATCCTGCAATTGGTGATACAATCCTTCCTGGGTGCCGATGATGTCGGGTTTCGATTCCGCGATGCACGAATTCATTACGGGACGCCGTTCTTGCCATGAGTTCGGTGTATTGGTGCTGGCATAGCGAAGGTTGAAGGTCATGATTCGCAGACTCGTTGCCTCTTGGGCTTTTGTGGGGAGTGCCCAAAAAATTGAGGAGATCAATCCGATTACGAGTAGAGAGACGCGCTGCGTATTACGCATGGGAAAGCCAGTCCAGATCATTTTCAGATTGTGCACAGCGTGGAAATAAATGGCAACCGAGTTGATGCGAAAATGTTTGGGAATTTTTCCGGCTTTACGCACTATGCCTCCATGTTAAAACACCAACTCATTCATCCACGCATTAATGAAATCTTGGGACGAGGTGGACATCATTCAAAAATTCTCATCGCCGACGGAAATTACCCAGCGTCCACAAAAAAGGGTCCCCATGCAGAGATTGTCTGCTTGAACTTATCTCCTGGGTTGGTGACTGTTGAACAATCACTGAGAGCGATTTTGAGTGCAGTCACCATCGACTCGGTGAATACCATGGGGATACCTAGTGACGACCCGTATGCAGCGAAAGGAGAACCCGAGGTCTGGTCAATATTTCGCAAAACACTGAATGAGGCGGGCTTAAAACTGGAATTAGTTCCTATTTCAAAATGGGATTTTTACAAACAAGTGGAATCCGACGATCACATCTTGACGATACAGACAGGGGATCAGTCCTTATGGGCCAATGTGTTGTTGACGATGGGTTGTCGGATCTCATGATTTCGGTTGCAAAAATATCACGATTACTGCTGTCTTGTATTGTCCAAGACAATCATTTTCAATCCTAATAATATATGGCTACGTGCGCCTCCATGGTGAGTTTAGAGCGGTTGTCTTTCGGAGTCGGAGATCGATTCGTCCACCAAGCCAAAGCCCAGTTGCAGGCCTTTCGATTGTTGGCTGCTGATGGTGTGGAGGTGGTGCCTGTATGGAACAAATCGAACCGAGAACATTCCTTCATCGGATCGGATCCACAAAGTGTTTATGACGCAGCCTCCGCTGCGGTGCAGGAGCTTGGGTGGAACAATAATTGGCATGTTGATGCCGACCACATTCGCTTAGAAACTGTGGATCGATTTTTAAATAGTTCCGATTTTTTTACAATCGATGTGGCGGACCGCATCAATCAACCAGCATCGAGTGAAAAGGTGGATGCATTTTTGGAGAGGCATCCCGAATTAATGGGTGCCGTGGAGATTCCCGGAATTTTACACGCCTTCCCGCTGAATGCAGCCGATGTGGGAGCGGTGGCTGCGAAGTATCTGACAGCCGTGGAAGAAGCCGGGCGTGTTTACCGGCACATCGTCGCTAAAAAGGGGGGAGCAAAAAATTTGATCGCCGAGGTTTCAATGGATGAAACCGACGCGGCACAAACGCCCACGGATCTCCTAGTCATTCTGGCATTGCTTAATGATGAAGGGATCCATCTTCAAACGATCGCCCCAAAGTTTTCGGGTCGTTTCAATAAAGGCGTGGATTACGTGGGGGATATCGATCAGTTCGAAAAAGAATTCAATGATGATCTCGCCGTGATCGCCCATGCGGTGGATCGCTATGGATTGCCTTCAAATCTTAAATTGAGCGTGCATAGTGGGAGCGATAAATTTTCACTTTATCCCATCATTCGCCGTGCGCTCGACCGAACCGGAGCTGGCGTCCATATCAAGACGGCGGGAACCACATGGCTCGAAGAATTAATCGGGCTCGCTGAGTCGGGTGGTGACGGATTGCATTTCGTGAAAGATATTTACGCTCAGGCCTTGGATCACGTGGATGAGCTTTGCGCCCCCTATGCAACGGTCATCAACATTGATCGATCGCTGCTACCATCAAAAGAAACTTTTTCCACATTCATCGGGACAAAAGTAGCATGTTCCATCCGACATATTCAGGATCATCCTCATTTCAATGCCAACATTCGCCAGCTTCTGCATGTGGCCTTCAAGCTTGCTGCCAAATCAGGATCGCAATTTAGCAAACTCTTACAGAAACATGAGGCGGTCGTTGCTCGCAATGTAACGGAGAACCTCTATCAACGGCACCTGCGTCCTCTTTTTGTGGGATGATTCGGTCGCACTTTTATTTTAAGACACACCGATGAAGACCAGACCCCTTGGCAGGACAGGACTCCATGTTCCTATCTTAAGTTTCGGAGCTTCCTCGTTGGGGCAAGAGTTTCGAAAAGTCACCTTGAATGAGGCGATCAATTCCGTTCGGGTGGCATTGGATTGTGGTCTCAACCTAATTGATACATCACCGTTTTACGGTCGGGGCATGAGTGAGGTTCTTCTTGGTGTGGCATTGAAGGATGTACCCCGGGAGAGTTTTCTCCTCTGTTCAAAACTGGGACGCTACGATCTTCAACACTTTGATTTTTCGCCTCGAAGAGTCGCCGAAAGTATTGACGTCACCTTGCACCGACTTGGAACGGATCACCTTGATATCCTGCTTTGTCACGACATCGAATTTGTGGAGATGCAGCAGATTGTAGATGAAACTTTGCCGGCTCTTCGGCAGCAAGTTGCGGCGGGCAAGGTGCGATTCATTGGTTTCAGTGGATATCCGCAGAAAATATTTCGATTTATCCTCAATCAAACAGATGTGGATTGTGTGCTTGGATACAACCAATACACCCTGCAAAACACACGCTTCGCCACAGAAACGATTCCTTATTTGGAAGAGAAAGGAGTCGGCGTCATGAATGCCGGACCCTTTAGTGCGAGACTCCTAACGAATGCACCCCTGCCAAAATGGTTGAAGGAGCCTGAAAGTGTTAAAGAAGCAGCTCGCACTGCCGCCGCATTATGCACTCGGCGCGGAGTAGATATTGCCAAGCTCGCGTTGCAATTCAGTCTAGCCCATGAAGGCATCGCGACGACGATTGCGGGAAGTGCAAATCCTGAGAATATTAAAAACTGGGCACAATGGGCTTCCGAGCCGATGGATGAACAACTTCTAGCTGACGTTCAATCGATTTTCGCTCCCGTTATGAATCTTGGACATCAGGAAGGGCTTGCAAAAAATAACTGAAATGAAAGCTATTCAACTCGAACAACCCCGGTCCTTCCGCACCATTGATATTCCAGATCCCAGTTCTCCCGGGATTGGCGAGGCTCTTGTTCGTGTGCATCGTGTTGGCATCTGCGGCACCGACATCGGAGGTTACTTGGGGAAAATGCCATTTTTTAGTTACCCTCGAATTCCCGGGCACGAGCTTGGTGTTGAAATTTTGGAAATAGGCGAAGGAGTTTCCCACATGGCCAAGGGGGATCATTGCGCCGTGGAGCCGTATATCAACTGCCAGAATTGTTCCTCCTGTCAACGTGGTTACACCAATTGCTGTGAGAATCATCAAACTTTAGGGGTTCATTGTGATGGTGGATTGAGACCCGTATTCCTTGTTCCTGCCCGTAAGTTACATCGGTCGCAACGCCTTAATTTTGATCAACTCGCGCTGGTCGAGACGCTCGCCATCGGTTGCCATGCGATCCATCGCGGCAATCCAACTCCTTCAGAAAGCGTATTGGTGATTGGTGCCGGACCTATTGGTCTGTCCGTGGTCGAATTCGCCAAATTATCCGGCGCAAATACGATTGTGATGGATATCAATGCTTCTCGATTGAATTTTTGCAAACGGTCCTTGGGAATTCAACACACGATTCTAATTTCAGCAGACGGGCCAGATTTGGATCGATTACGATCCTGCACCAAGGATGGCTCCTTGCCTGAGGTGGTCATTGATGCAACTGGCAACAACAACAGCATGAGTCGCGCTCTCGATTACTGTGGATTTGCAGGGCGCGTTGTTTATGTGGGAATCACTCAGCAACATCTGAGTTTTCCACATGCGCCCGTGATGCACCGCAAGGAGTTAACCTTGATGGCGAGCCGCAATGCTTTGTCGTCGGATTTTTCCCGTATTATCAGTTTAATCGAAAAGGGGCAGATCAACACGGATCATTGGATAACCCACCGAACCCCGTTCGAGAATCTTGTGGAAATTTTCCCGAGTTACACCCTACCTGAAACGGGTGTCATCAAAGCTATCGTTGAAATTCCCTAGGGAGAGAATTTTAATGCGAACATTTTCGTTCGATTATTTTTATTTGTAAGCCCGTAGGGGTGTAGTATCCTGCCCCAGTTGATTGGAGGAGGATTGCGGATTAGAAAATTGTAGAGTTACAGGATTAGTTGAATTCCCCAATACCAACTCACCATGCAGTCTTGATGCAGCGGCGGGCTTTTATGGCCTTCCGCCTTTGTTATTTATTGGAAAGATGAACGAGAACACCATTGATGCCAGCAAGGTTGCGGCTGCAGACCCGAAGAAAAAGAACGCAGCCCTGCGAGCACGCCAATTACAGTTGGCGCGCCAGGAAGAAGCGTTGTCCTTCGTTGCCCAATACATTCTGAATACGCAGGACGCCGGACGCACGGCGGAGTTCTTGGCTAGATTGGTTCGTCGTTTGGGTGAGGATACGGTCGATTTCCCCACTCTGACGAGTTCTGCCTACGTCAATACGATACCTCCAGAAGATCAACCGGATTACCCGGGTGACCGTGTCATTGAGCGCAAATTAAAATCCTATATTCGGTGGAACGCAATGGCCATGGTGGTTTCCGCCAACCGCGGCGATATGGGATTGGGTGGTCATATTTCAACTTTTGCTTCCTCAGCCACACTTTATGAAGTGGGTTACAACCACTTTTTCCGTGCCCAAAACGACACCCAACAAGGGGATTTAATTTATTTCCAAGGTCACGCTACCCCCGGCAATTATTCACGAGCTTTTCTTGAAGGTCGTTTGGAGACTCGCCAACTTGCCCATTTTCGCCAAGAATTAGCCGAAGGTGGTGGACTTTCTTCCTACCCGCATCCTTATTTGATGCCTGATTTCTGGCAATTCCCCACCGTTTCGATGGGTCTTGGACCGATCATGTCCATTTACCAGGCTCGCTTCATGCGTTACATGAAGTCGCGCAACCTTCTCCCCCTCGGCGAATCCAAAGTTTGGGCCTTCATGGGTGACGGTGAATCTGATGAACCTGAATCTCTGGGTTGCCTTACACTACCGGTGCGCGAAGGATTGGATAATCTTGTTTGGGTGATCAACTGCAATCTGCAACGATTGGACGGTCCGGTACGCGGCAACGGCAAAATCATCCAAGAACTCGAATCTCTATTTCTGGGTGCGGGTTGGAACGTCATCAAAGTGATCTGGGGCACAGATTGGGATGAATTGTTCAAAGCCGACAGCAAAGGACTCCTCGCGAAACGCATGTCAGAGGTTGTGGATGGCGATTTCCAAAAATATTCCGTCGAGCATGGCAGTTACATTCGGAAACATTTTTTCGGAAAATACCCAGAATTGAAGGAGATGGTGAACCATCTGACCGATTTTGACTTAACAAAGCTCCTACGGGGTGGGCACGACGTCCGCAAAGTTTACACGGCCTACAAAGCTGCGACCGACTTTACAGGCAAACCCACCGTGATATTGGCCAAAACAGTCAAAGGCTACGGCTTAGGTGAAGCGGGCGAAGGTAAAAACATCTCTCATCAACAGAAAAAGATGAACGAGAAGGAACTTCGCGAATTCCGTACGAGGTTCCAAGTTCCGATCAGTGACGAAGCAGTTGCTGAAACTCCTTTCTATCGTCCGGCATCGGATAGCCCGGAAATTAAATATTTACTCGAGCGACGTAAGGATTTAGGTGGATTTATTCCGGCTCGAAAGGTGCGTGCTCAGCCATCCAATACTCCTGGGTTGGATTATTTCAAGGAACTCCTGCAAGGCGGACGGGAAGCCTCCACCACCATGAGTTTTGTGCGTATCCTAACATTGCTCGTTCGGCACAAGGAAATAGGAAGGCTGATTGTCCCCATCGTGCCGGATGAAGCTCGCACCTTCGGTATCGACGCATTATTTAGCCAGATCGGGATCTATTCTCCAAAAGGCCAACTCTATGAGCCGGTGGATATTGGGAACCCAGCGTATTACCACGAATCCAAGGATGGTCAAATCCTCGAAGAAGGAATAACCGAAGCGGGATCGATTTCCTCGTTCGTCGCCGCCGGAACTGCTTACGCGAATTATGGTGTCAACATGATGCCATTCTACATCTACTATTCGATGTTCGGTTTCCAACGCATTGGTGATCAAATCTGGCTGGCCGGAGATATCCGTGCCAAGGGATTTTTGCTAGGAGCCACCTCGGGTCGTACCAGTCTGAATGGCGAGGGCTTGCAGCATCAGGATGGGCACAGTCTCCTCATGGCTTCCACGGTTCCTTCCATGCTAGCCTATGATCCAGCGTTCTCGTATGAAGTTGCTATCATCGTTGCTGACGGCATGAAGCGCATGTATCACGACATGGAGGATGTGTTTTATTACATGACCCTGTATAACGAGAACTATCTCATGCCGACTATGCCAAAAGGGGTTGAAGAGGGCGTGCTGAAAGGGCTATACAAATTTAAAGTCGGTGACATCACCAAAAAACACAAAGCCCATATTTTTGGGAGTGGCTCGATCATGCGCTCCGCTTTAAAGGCTCAGGAAATATTGGCGCGTGATTACGATGTCTGCGCCGATGTTTGGAGTGCCACCAGCTACAAGTCTCTCCGCAATGATGCGCTCAATACGCAGCGTTGGAACATGCTGCATCCCACCGAAACTCCCAGAAAATCCTATTTGGAAGAAGTTCTGGCTCAGGAGCAGGGGGTTTTTGTCGCAGTCTCCGACAATATGAAAATCGTTGCTGATCAAATTGGATCGTGGGTTCCCGGTGGGCTTTTCTCCTTGGGCACCGATGGATTTGGAAGAAGCGACACACGGGAACGTCTGCGACGCTTCTTTGAAATCGATGGCGAATCAACGGTCATCGGCACCTTATACGCCTTGAGCCAAAAGGGTGTTGTGCCAAGTGAAATAGTTGCCAAAGCGATTCTAGATCTCGGTGTGGATCCTGAAAAAGCTCATTCTTTATTGGCTGTTTAAGCGTTTAAAATCGACCATTTCTCCCCAGCAGATTGATTCAATTCAACTGTTGGGGTTCTTTGTTTTAGGTGCAAATGACAAGGTTGCACCCATCGAGTTCGACCCTAGATCAAAATTCTTCACGATGACAAGCTTGCGGGTTGGCGGGTTGGGGATAGAGTTCCGGCACGACCGAAATCCGCTTCGTCGATTTATGAGGACATTTTTTTCATATGTGTTCGGTCTCCTGATGATGGTCGCGGCATTTGCCGTAACGGCCTGTATCCTTTTTCGATCCTTAAAAAAAACAGAGGATAAAGGGCGTCTGGTTTTTAAATGGGTGTTGACCGTCTTTTTTTCTGGGGTTGCGTTGTGGGTTGCGTTGACCTCCCCGAGTGGTGACATGGCTTCAGCATTCATCGTTCCGATCGCCGGTGCGGTTTGTGGATTAAGCATGGGGATTATTTGGGCCCCGAATATCGGAGCCATGTTTGCAAAACCGTTGACAAATCTTTTTGATGGAGGGGACACGGAGATTGAGGCAAGACCCTTTTATTCCATTGCCCGTTCGAAACGTCTCCGAGGTGAATATGACAAAGCACTGGAGGCAGTGGAGGAACAACTGTTGCAGTTTCCGGAAGATTACGAAGGGTGGATGTTAAAGACGGAAATAATGGCCAATGATTTGCGTCGCCTCGAGGACGCTCTTGAAGCGATTGAACAGATCGTGGGTCACGGGCACCATCGTCCAACCAATATTGCCTTTGCATTGAATCAAGTGGCGGATTGGCAAATCAAATACAACAAGGATGTCGTCGCCGCCCGTCAGGCCTTGGAACGAATCACGTATTTGTTTCCAAATACTCAACAATCTCATCACGCAATCCAACGCATCTCGCATCTGGCGACCCCTGAATTCTTAGAGGTCAGGGCTGCAAGTTACAAAGTGACCCTCAAACCGCCGATGGAAAATTATGGATTGCTCGGTAAACCACTCCCTCCTCCACCCTCGGAGGATCAAACCGAACTAGCCCATCAATTGGTGCAGCACCTTAATGTTTACCCGGGTGATAACGAAGCTCGGGAACGACTTTCCGCCATTTATGCTGACCATTATCAACGCATCGACATGGCTGGAGATCAACTGGAACAATTGATCGCGACTCCTCACCAATCCGGTAAAAATATTGCAGTCTGGCTTAATAAGCTCGCTGACCTGCACATTAAATTAGCCAGTGACATGCCGGCGGCTCGTTCCGCCCTCACCCGAATTTCGACAATGTTTCCAAAATCATCCCACGCGACATTGGCTGAAATGCGCCTGGCACGGTTGCCCCAGGAATTGACTGCAAAAAATAAGAGCCAAGAAATTAAACTTGGCTCTTATGAACAGAATGTTGGATTGAAAACCGGACGCCCTGTGGCGCCGTCTTGATCACTTCAAACGAAGTGCTATTTGTTTATCAATCTCGCTGGCAAGATCGATATCGGATCCGCGGCTTTTATTCCGTGCTTGCACAACAATGCGGCTGACCTTCGGTTCTACCTCATCCACGCGTATCCACACGGTGCGGGTGTCAATCTTCGCTTCGAGGGATTTGGTGATGGTGTTTTCGCTCGTCAGCGTGCCATTGAAGGTGAGCACTTGTTTGGCTGAATCAAAAATCTGCTGCACGGGGCGTTCGTAGCGGCTTTCGATGGTGTCCTTTGAGAAAGGGATCCCAGCACGTGATCTACCATCCACAGCGCGGAAGCAACCTGTGGTGGAAAAAATGAGGGTTGCAGCCACCACAAGACCAAATAAGTTCTTATTCATCCTTCGCATTGCAATCGGTTTTCATTTTTGCGTCAAGCTTTTCCAAACAAATGACACAAAAAAAGCGGCTCCAGTGGAGCCGCTTTATAAGTTTGAAGCCGGGTTATCGATCAGGGAATCGCATGCACCGTGCTTAGGACTGTTTGATTGATTTCCTTACCTGATTTTGATTTCAGGTTGTATTTGAGTTGCACTTGCATCGCAGGAACAAGTTCCGGAATGGTCAATGTGATCGTCAGTCCATCAGCCGATATTTTGGCAACGCTTACTTCTAATTTGTCGTGTCCATTTTTCTCCGGGTTTTTTACTGAAACTTCCGGAGATCCGTAATTTGAGGAGCGGCGGTAATTCCACATTTCCACAGCGTAATTCTGGTTGTCCTCAGCGGATTTTGCTTCAACGGGTTGCGTGAATGTGAGGTGCACACCGAGTTTGTCCACCTTGATATTGCGCACACTGGCCACGGGTTGTCCGGTGTATCGGACGCGATCCAAGCCGGCCATTTTTACGGCCTTTGTTTGCCAGCCTTGAAGCCCAGCCACATATAATTGACCATCGGTAGGATTGAACTTTGGACGCATTGCCGACGAAGTGAACCTGACGGGCAAACGCACCGCTCCGCCTTGCATCTGATTGCCTAGGTCTTGCTTCATGACGAGGTAAAGGGCGCATTCTCCATAGGAACAGTGCAACAATTCACC
This sequence comes from Akkermansia muciniphila, assembly GCA_945867235.1. Taxonomy (GTDB): domain Bacteria; phylum Verrucomicrobiota; class Verrucomicrobiia; order Limisphaerales; family SXQI01; genus SXQI01. The sequence goes on along the minus strand of CAMBHS010000004.1, from coordinate 31,504 downwards.
TTTGAATGGACCCCACTTGTCGCTGTCCACCCACACCTGACCGCCTCCTGAGTTATCCCAACCATTGTGGGACAACCAGAGCATGGGTGGGTTAAAGGTGGGAACAGGGCTTTTTTGTGCGGTGTCTTCGACTCCATAAAAACCACCTGGCTTGACCCAGTTAATCGGGCAGGTTGGCATCCAACTGCCTTCATTGTCGCCGGTAGTCAATTGTCCTGTCCAAGGATTGACACCAATGCCGTTGGGTGCACGAAATCCAGTCGCCACGACCTCAAGCTTTTTACCGTCTTTCGATACCTTCATCAGCGTTCCGGCATTCGCGGAAATCCGCTCGAACCCGCGCCCGCCGCCACGCACCGGGCCTGCCTTGGCGAAGTAGAAATTTCCTTCTTTATCGGTTTGAAGGTCGAATAAGAATTCGTGGAACCCTTCTGTGGAAGTATATTGGTTATTGAAGTTCTCGTAGTAATCCGCCTCCCCGTCTTTGTTTAGATCGTGATAACGAGTGAGCTGATCCCGGCCTGAGGTGTAAATGACTTCATCGACAATCTTCAGCCCGATTGTTTCATACATCCCCGAGGAAAACCGTTTCCATCGCAGATTCTCCAACGTGTCGTCAATTCCTGAAACGATCCAAACATCCCCATCCCACGTGGAAAGTGCGGCTCGTTTGCCATCCTTAAAAAAGTCCAAACCGCTGAAACGAACCCGGCGTTTCCATGGGTTTTCAAGGGGAGCTGTTAGGCTGTCGGTCACATACGCTCCATCTGGTGTTTGGCTCGTTTGCAATTGACCTTTGGTGACAACCTCCTGAGTCCATCGCGTAGGACTTCCTTTTTTGAAGTCAACCAACTTGGGAGCACCTTCGGCGAGTGAGGCCACCTTTGGAATATTCGCCTCAATCCCGTTCCATATTGTCAGTTTGAAAACGCCCCCAGCTCCTTTTGGCAATTGGAGTAAAACTCGATTGTTGGAGACGATTAATTGTGCCTTTCCCGGAAGTGATGAACCCACCACAACCGTGCTTTTTTCCCCCGATTTAATGACAGCCCGGTTGCCTTCGACCTGACCCTGTCCACCGTCAACTTCACAAACCAGCAAACTTAAATCCTCCTTTGCTTTGGCGAGATCGAATGTCCGCACAAAGCCGAGTTGTCCGTCTTTCAGGATGCTCGAGGGTTGCTCATAAATTTTAGTGCCTCGGATCGTGTAGGAAAGCACCGTATCCATTCCAACGACATGCAACCCGTCCCAGCGTGCATATTCGGGAGCCAATGCTCCGAACGGTTCCGGACGCGGATCCTTAAATTCATCCTTCGCACCGATCCAACCCGGAAGGGTAGGGGTGGCAAAAGCTTGTTCGCCATCAATGGCAGGATGTCCGCCATGACCCCCATCAAACGCAACACCGAAAGAAGTGATATACCCGCCGGATCAACCCGCCACCATGCGCAGTAATTCTGTGTCAAACAGGACAGATGCCCCATTGGCGACGCGGATTGCCAAGCCTTTCATGGCTACATTTTTTCCAGGGCCTTTGGCGGAAATGGCAGCCCCTTGGAACGGAAAATCCTCCTGTAAGACGGAGGACTTTTTATTCTGAGATTGAGTGGTGATGGTCAACCCAACCAAGAGGGAGGAGGCCAATAAGCATGAAGACCACAGAGAGCGGTTGGCACGGGGCGATGTCAGTAAACAGCGCATGTTTTCTTTTTATTTAGTTAACGATTAACGGTTTTCGTCGTAATGTACACAATACATCTCATCGCCCTTTTACGTAAAAGGGCATGGACAAAAAATGGATCACTGCTGACAGTATTGCTAGGTTAAGAACCCAACAATGTTTCATAGTCCCAGTGCAGTGATCTACCTGTTCAGCTTTACTTTATGAGGGAAAAAGTCAAGTCCTTCGCTTTTGTTTATGTTGACCTCTCCAGCCTTACCACCCCATGAACTCTTTGGCTGAAATTGTGCGCGATGAGATTACCCGCTTGGGGGTGATGCCTTGGGCGCGTTTCATGGACCTCGCGCTTTACCATCCTCAGCATGGTTATTATGAGATCAAAGGTCGAGTTGGACGGAAGGGGGACTATTTCACAAGCGTCAGTGTCGGATCGCTCTTTGGTGAGCTACTCGCTTTTTGGATTTCCGAAAAACTCAAGTCGATCCCCAACGAGGTTCAAGTGATAGAAGCTGGTGCCAACGAAGGTCAGATGGCATTGGATATTTTGAATTGGCTTCAAAAAAATCGCCCCAACATTTATCGACGTGTTAAGTATGTTATTCTGGAACCTTCACTCACAAGACGCCAGTGGCAGGGTGAAATGCTCGACGCCCACGGTTCTAAAGTGCGTTGGATGAGCGACTGGCAGGAAATCCCACCCGCTTCGGTGACCGGCGTTGTTTTGTCCAACGAGTTGCTCGATGCTTTCCCAGTGGAAATATGGCGTTGGGACGCGACCCAACATCGGTGGCATGAGTTTGGCGTGACCTACCAAGGAGGGCGATTAGTTTGGGTTTCAACACTCTCCGCCGAACCTTATCCAAAATCCTTGGAATTATTCACCTCTTCATTAGGTGCGGTATTGCCTCATGGCTACCAGCGGGAGTTATGCCCTGCGGCAGTTTCTTGGTGGCATCAGGCTTCCTCAAGATTGGCGGAAGGTTGGTTGCTGACTTTTGATTACGGTGGAAGTGAAGAAGACTTTTGGATGGCTGACCGGTCTCAAGGCTCCTTGCGAGGCTATCGAAAGCATCAGGCGGCGAACGTCTTGGAGGCAGATTCCGGAGAAGTGGATCTCACTGCCTCAGTGAATTTTACCTCGATTCTATCCATTGGCGAGGATGTTGGATTGATAACCGAGTTTTACGATCGCCAGCAGATTTTTCTCATGGAAATAGTGCAGCGGTGGTTGGAGGCTGGTTTTGAGCTTGCTGCCAACCAAACCAGAGCTTTGGCTACATTAACTCGACCAGAACTTCTCGGCACTAAATTTAAAGCCATTCTCCAACATCAACCGGCCTCCAACAATAGTGCCGCCAAGCTGTGAACCGCAAATTCCAAGATTTGCGAAAAGGTGACTACCCAAGATGACTCAATGCGTCATCCATGGCTGAAAATAAGGTCTGTATGGAGCTTTCCGTTTCGTCTCCCATGTTCGAAATACGGAATGTTGTTCCTTTAATTTTGCCATACCCACCGTCAATAAGGAATCCTCGGTCTTTGACGAGCTTTTGAAACTTAGCCACATCGATCACCCTTCCTCCATGTCGAGCTCCGTTGCTCACACAAGTTAAGGTCTCAGATTCATATCCCGTTTCTGGAAACAGTAAAAACCCATGACCCGTTGCCCAATTGCGCGTTTTATTTGCGAGAGTCAAGTGTCGTTCAAATCGTGCATCAAGGCCTTCAGCAAAAATATCCTCCAACTTTGAGGCAAGCGCATAAAAATGGCTAATGCTGGGGGTGCTCGGAGTCATACTGTCGGCCGCATTTTTTTGGAATTCGATGAAATCAAAATAATACCCTCGATCTTTTTGCTGAGAGGCTCTGGCAAGTGCGGCCGGAGAACACGTAAAGACCGTTAAACCAGGGGGTAAGGCGAACGCTTTTTGAGTTCCAGCCAGCAAAACGTCAATTCCCAGGGTGTCGAATTCAATCTTCGTCCCAGTCATCGAACTCACTGCATCGACGATGAACATCACGTCTGGGTATTTTACCTTCAAAGCCGCAATTTCAGCGAGCGGACTCATCGTGCCCGTAGATGTTTCGTTATGAATGAGCGTGATCGCATCGAATTCGCCGGTGGAAAGCTTGGCGTCAATGGCCTCAGCTCTGATCGGCGAACCCCAGTCCACGCGCAAACCTTCAGCGTCTTTTCCGCACCGTTTTGCGACGTCCAGCCACTTATCGGAAAAAGCACCACACATGCAACAGAGGACTTTCTTGGCGACGAGGTTGCGCAAGGCTCCTTCCATGATTCCCCAAGCAGAAGAGGTGCTCAAATAAACCAACTGTTTCGTGTAGAGCAGAGATTGGAGCTGTGGCTGCATTGTGGCATATAAGTCTTTGAACCCCTGACCTCGATGCCCAATCATAGGCGCACAAAACGCTCGAAAGGTTTTTTCACTTACTTCAACCGGCCCAGGTATATGCAGTTTGATGTGTCCCATAAATTGCATGTGAAACTTTTCACAAAGGGGTTCATCTGGCAAGCCAAGTTTCGCTGGGTCAGGTTCATCAGTGTCGCAGTTCGAAGGTGTTTAGTTGTGACAAAAACATTTCCATAAAGCATGAAACCAAAGAGTAACCTGAACTCTGTTAGGAGGTTTTGCATCATGGGTTTTCCGTTAGACAAGAGAATGATGGGGCGCAAAGTTGTTTCTGCCTGCTTGACGGTGTTGCGATTCCTCTGTAATGTCATGATTGCGAAAGATTTTATTGCTGGGTTGCCAGTGCGAAAGTTGCCGGAGAGTTTCTGTCGGCTTTTTTTTTCCCCTGATGTAGGGGGAGTTCCGGAACATTATGAACGCCGAGTTTTTAGCCATCTTAGATTACTGGGAGCGTGAGAAGGGGATCACCAAAGCCCTACTCCTTCGTGCTGTCGAAGAGGCCTTAGTTGCGTCAGCCAAAAAAGCGGTTGGCCCAGCTCGGGAACTCCGTTGCACCATTGATCCCAAAAGTGGTGACATCAAGGCTTTCGCTAAACTCATCGTGGCAGACAAAGTTGTTTCCAAACATGATGAAATTTCGATCTTCGATGCTCGCCGTGTCAGAGCAGATGCCGTGGTTGGTGATGAAATCGAGATAGAGGTCACCCCTCAAAATTTTGGGCGTATTGCCTCCCAGAACGCGAAACAAGCATTGATGCAACAAATCCGCAAGGCGGAAAAAATGATGATCTATGCGGACTTTAAGGATCGCATCGGAGATATCGTCAGCGGGATCGTCAGGCGTTTTGACCGTTCAGATGTCACTGTCGATTTGGGGAAATACGAGGCATTGCTTCCGAGCCGTGAGCGCGTTCCCACCGAGGAATACCAAATCGGCGAACGGATCCGATGCTATGTTCGGGCAGTTGACAACCTCCAGCATGGGCCGGAGATTATTCTATCCCGCACTGCGCCAGAATTCGTCATCAAGCTTTTCCAATTGGAAGTTTCTGAGATTAATGACGGCACAATCGAGGTAAAAGGGATTGCCCGCGAACCTGGGTTTCGTACGAAACTCGCGGTTCATTCACGGGATGAAAAGGTTGACCCTGTCGGAGCTTGCGTCGGATTACGAGGCAATCGAGTGAAGAATATTGTTCGCGAATTGAACAATGAAAAAGTGGACATCATTAAGTGGGACGCGAACATTCGCACCTACCTTACGAACGCTTTAGCACCAGCCAAGTTAAAGTCTTTTGAGGTTGATGAAGTTCGGAAACGTGTGCGGATTTTAGTGAGTGAAGATCAGTTGTCCTTAGCCATTGGAAAGCGCGGCCAGAATTCAAGGCTGACCTCCAAACTTACCGGTTGGCATGTCGATGTCGAAGCCGAGTATGTTCCTGTGATTGGATTTAACCAAAAGGTTGCTCAAGCCGTGGAAAACCTTGCGTCGATTCCTGGAATTACCCGTGAACAAGCGGATCTACTGGTACATAAAGGGTTCCTGAACATGGAGGATTTGGTGCAGGTCGAAGAATCGGACCTTGAGGATATTCCTGAGTTGGCTGGGACTGCCCATGCCATCAAGGAAGCCATCCAATTGGAAGTGGCTCGACGTAAAACTGATAGCCCCAGCCCTTAACCGAAATTATCCGTAGAAACAAAGGGAAAAAACCAGCCCAAGCAAAACGAATAAGGATTGAAAGTTAGGTTAGTCAGATTCCCAAAAGATAAATTATGCCCGTTCGTATTCACGAAATAGCCAAGAGACTCGGAATAGAAAATAAGGATGTTATTTCTAAAGCCAAGGCACTCGGCATTGCCAACGCCAAGACTTCTTCCAGTTCATTGGACAAGATAACCGCAGAATATCTGGAAGAACAATTAGGGGGTAAAAAGATTGGCATTGCTGTTGAAGAACCAGCGGCCATACCGAAAGAGCCCGTTCAGGTTATCATTAGTCCCAGTAAGCAGGAAGCCATAGTCGAAGTTCCTCCGGTGGTGATCGTGACTGAGCCGACCCCAGAGCCACCACAAATTGAATCTATTTCCGACAAAAAGGCGGCGATAATCCCTTTGGTAAAAGTCCCGATTCCCACTCCAACTCCCGTTCCGATTGTTGTTGAGATGGTTGTCCCGGTAATAGTAGAGGAGGTAAAACTTTTGCCCGTCGAAGTGTTGCCTGAAATTATTTCGCCCGTTGTCGAAGCCCCCAAGGTTGAAGTTCCAATCGTTCCGCCCAAGCCCCAATTAGGGGACAAGGTGGGTTTTATTGTTCTTCCTACCAAGCCAGTTCCAAAATCGAGCTCAAAGCCAGGTGAAAAACCAGGGCTTTCAAAAGTAGAACCACGTCCCGGTCAACATCCCAATACTGCGGCACCAAACCGAAATGGTAACCGAGGGATGGGACAAAACACTGGTTTTCGTGGCGGAGCCCAAGGAGCACGTCCGGGTCCAGGTCAATTTCAGGGCGGAGCTCGGCCAGCACCCGGACAACGTCCCAGCCAGCCACCGCAACAAGGATTTCGCCAAGAGTCCGCTCGACCTGCAAGTCCAAGTTCGCCAAAATTTGCGATACCAACAACTGGTAAACTCATCTCTCTCAAACCTCCCGTCATTGTCCGGGATCTTGCAGAGAAATTGGCTCGAAAGCCATTCCAAGTTATTGCTGACCTGATGGAGTTGGGGGTTTTCGCCAATGTCAATCAATCCATCGATGAGACGGTTGCGCAGCGGCTCGCAGCGAAATACGGTTTCCGGTTTGAGGTTGAAAAACGCGACCGCGGTGGTGGCACTGTTCATGGTCCTATCACTCCGATTGAAGTTGACCCAGATGATAAACCAGAAGATTTGAGGCCGCGTGCCCCCGTGGTAACCATCATGGGTCACGTGGATCATGGTAAAACCACATTGCTCGATGTGATTCGCAAAGCCGATGTTGCAGCCGGTGAAGCAGGCGGGATCACCCAGCACATTGGTGCATACACCATTTCAATTCCCCATCCGGAACGAAAAAAAGAACTCCAGCAGATTACGTTTCTCGATACTCCGGGTCATGCTGCATTTAGCTCGATGCGCGCTCGTGGTGCCAATGTCACGGATGTTGTCATTCTGGTTGTGGCCGCGAATGACGGGGTCATGCCGCAAACATTAGAGGCGTTAAGCCATGCGCAGGCCGCCAAGGTGCCGATCATTGTCGCTGTAAATAAAATTGATCATCCCAGTGCAAACCTCATGAAGGTTCGCCAACAATTACAAGACAAGGGTTTGGTTTGCGAGGAGTGGGGCGGTGAAACAATATTTGTCGACGTATCTGCGCTAACGAAAGTCGGAGTGGACAAGCTCCTCGAGATGATTGTGCTGCAGGCGGAAATACTCGAACTTAAAGCGAATCCTAAGCGTCCCGCCAAAGGCAACGTGATAGAATCCGGTTTGGAACCTGGGGGACCGACTGCGACCGTGCTCGTCCGAAAAGGAACGCTAAAGGTAGGAGAAATTGTTATTTGCGGACCATTCCACGGAAAAGTTCGTGCCCTGATCGACGAGGATGGCAAGCGGCTCAAGGAAGCAGGCCCTTCCGTCGCGGTGAAGTTGTTAGGATTAAATGGTGTGCCTGAAGCCGGAATCGAATTCGCCGTGATGGAGAATGAGAAATCGGCTCGGCAGATTGCCCAAGATCGGGCTGTCGCTCAACGCAACTTGGATATCGAACGACGCCCCGCAGTTTCTTTGGAGACATTGTTTTCCACACTCGCGTCGGAAAGTGCGAAGGTCTTGGGCGTCATCATCAAGGGTGATACTCAGGGTTCAGTCGAGGCTATTGTTGAAGCTCTTGAAAAGATCGATTCTAATAAAGTCAGCCTAAAAGTCATTCACAGCGCAGTGGGAACAATCACGGCTTCGGATGTATCTTTGGCGGCTGCCTCAAAGGGAATTATCCTCGGATTTCATACCCGCATTGACAATGGGGTTTCTGATCTCGCTAAACGTGAAGGCGTGCAGATCAAATTATACGCGATCATTTACGAGTTGATCGATCAAGTCAAAGAAGCCATGGCAGGACTACTCGATCCTCTTCTCAAAGAAGTAGTGATTGGTTCTGCCGAAGTTCGCCAAATTTTCGAACTTTCCAAGGGTGGCAACGTGGCAGGTTGTTTTGTTTCCATGGGTCGCATTGTCAAAGGAAAGATGCGAGTTCAGCGTCGCAAAAACTTGATCTACGAGGGACTTTCTTTGTCGTTGCGCCGTTTCCAAGACGAGGTCAACGAAGTGCGAGTCGGTATGGAGTGCGGTATCCGACTGGATGGTTACAATGAGTTCCAAATCGGAGATACCATCGAATGCTACAACCTCGAAAAGGTCACACAAAAACTGTAACATTGGAACCTTGATGTTCTATTGACAATCAGTTGTTCCTTTTATGCTGTCACTAAGACTTCAGCGCGTGCAAGAGTTGCTCAAGCGTGCCATCGGGGAAATCATCCTCCGCGAGTTGCCCGTTGCCGAGGCTGGGGTCATTAACGTCAATGAAGTTAGTGTGACCAGCGACCTGCGTTCTGCGGTGGTTTTCGTGGGTGTCATCGGCAACGATGGTCAGCGAAGGCGTGCTCTTGAGTTGCTGACGAAGGAACGCAAACGCCTGCAGGGATTGGTTGGTCGCACGATCATTTTAAAACACACCCCGCAGTTGCGTTTTATGATTGATAACACGGGCGCTCGGGGAGAAAAAATCCTAGGAATCATCTCTGAACTCGAGAAATCAAATCCGACTGATGAAACCCCATCCGAAGATTATTGATAAAATCATTGATTCGGTGGATGCCAGTCAATCGATTTGTGTGGTGGGACATGTTCGTCCGGATGGCGATTGCATTGGTTCCCAATTGGGGTTGGGGCTCGCTTTGATCAATCAAGGAAAAGAAGTCACCATTTGGAACCAGGATTCGGTTCCAGATAAACTGGCGTTTCTTGACCCACAAAAGCTTGTTCAAAAACCTAAAAAGGATCGGAAATTTGATCTCGTTATTGCCACTGATGCCGCGAGTTTTGAGCGTCTTGGAATGACGGGAGAAAAAATTGGGGATCGCAAGCTTTTCATCAACATTGATCACCATGCCAGCAATACCCGGTATGCCGATATCAACTGGGTTTCGCCCAAAGAACCCTCGTCGGGCGAATTAATTTTCAAGCTTTTAAAAGCAGCCAATTGGTCGATCACGCCTGCGATTGCTGATTGCCTTTTCACGGCGGTTTCCACTGATACCGGTTCCTTCCAGTATCCATCCACCCGACCCGGCACCTACCATGTGGCAGGTGAGTTGGTCAAACGTGGAGCAAATCTGGCTAGGATTTGTAACGAAGTTTACCAGTCTTTCCCGTTGGCCCGGGTGCGTTTGATCAGGCACATGTATAACAAGTTCCGACTCGTTCATGATGATCAAATCGCCTATTTTTGGCTGAAGAGAAGGGACTACACGCGTACAGGTTCTGAGCCCAACGATAGCGAGGGTTTGATCGATCACATTCGGGCGATCGACCCTGTGGTGGTCGCGTGCGTGTTCGAAGAAGTTGATCCAACATTGACACGAATCAGCCTGAGATCCAAAAGCGATCGAGTGGATGTAAATGTGATCGCCGGTCAATTTGGTGGAGGCGGACATCCTGCCGCAGCCGGAGCTCGGATCGAGGGAACGCCATTAGCCACGCAACGCCGTGTGATTCGTGCCATTCGACAGGCGTTAGACAGTAACAAATAGTTTTCATGCATAAGTTCAATGCCCTTGATGGGGCCCTTCTGATCGACAAGCCTTCGGGCCCGACCTCCCACGACGTTGTGGCCGCTGTTCGTCGTCGTTTTCGAATTGAAAAAGTGGGTCACTGTGGAACCTTGGATCCCCAAGCCACAGGTTTGCTGATCATCGTATTAGGGCGTGCGACCAAGCTTTCTGAAAAGCTAATGACTTCCGATAAAGTTTACGAAGGTTTGATCAAATTCGGCGAGACCACTGACAGCTACGATGCGGACGGTGAAATCCTCAGTTCGCTGCCGGTAATGCCCATAACTCTCAACGAATTGAATGAGGCTTCGGTCTCATTTACAGGGGATCAAATGCAGGTGCCACCCATGGTTTCAGCCGTAAAAATCGGGGGTGTCCCACTTTACAAGCTGGCACGCAAGGGCATTGAAGTTGAACGAAAACCTAGGCTTGTTCATGTCTATTCGTTTCGGTTCTTAGATTACAATGAACCTTTGGGAATGTTTCGCTTGGCTTGCACCAAAGGAACCTATGTCCGCAGTGTGGCTCATGAGCTGGGACAAAAACTAGGTTGTGGAGCCCATCTAGCCTCCCTGCGTCGAGTGACTTCCGGTAAGTTTGATGTTTCTCAGGCACTTTCCTTGGATAAAGTGCTAGCGATGCAGGAATCAGAACTCGGGACTCATGTCATCCCATTTTTAAATCTCTCCGTGAGCGGGTAGGACGCCGGCGAATGGAAATTATTCATCACGCACGGGAACTGAGTCATCCCTCCCGTAAAGTGGCTGTGGCCATTGGTGTTTTTGATGGAGTGCATCTGGGGCACCAACAGGTGCTCCGTCAAGCGATTGCAGATGCACGCGGGCATGGAGGGATCGCAGTCGCAGTCACCTTTGATCGACACCCCAACTCAATAGTATCCCCGGATCGTGCACCCGGCCTCATTTATTCACTTCCACAAAAACTTCGTAGCATCGCCAGTGTCGGTCTGGATGCGGTTATCCTTCTCAAATTTGATGAACCCTTCAGCCGGATTTCAGGGGATTCTTTTATTCGGGAATTGTCAAAGGATATTGGAGATTTGTTGAGCGTTTGTGTGGGTAGCACATTCTCATTTGGTCATAAACGGAGTGGCAATGTAGCACTTCTAAAGGATCTGGGAGATGAGCTTGATTTTGGGGTGCATGGGCTGGCAGCCGTTTCATTGGATGGGACACGGGTTAGCAGTACCCGCCTGCGTGAAGCGATTACTTGTGGGGATATCGATGCGGCAAGTCAAATGCTTGGACGCCCCTATGCTGTTTGTGGCGCTGTCGTGCATGGAGATAAACTTGGCACGAGCATGGGTTTTCCAACTGCGAATCTTGATATCACAGGGTTGATTCTTCCACCGTCAGGGGTTTACGCAGTCCGGGTGCAGGAACACCAAGGCGTCATGAATATCGGATCCCGCCCGACGCTCAACCGTCCTTCCACGGAAAACCGTGTCGAAGTGCATCTTCTCGATTACTCCGGCGATCTTTACGGACAGGAGATGGAGGTGACGATCATACAACGGTTAAGGGATGAAAAACAGTTCTCATCTTTGGTCGAACTCCAAACTCAGATCGCGCAGGACGTGGCCTGTGCCAGAGGCATTTTGGGTTGTTAGTTTAGGGTGCCAACTCGATTCGGTAGAATCGTTGCACCTCTGAATTCACGTTTATTTCGTAACTCGAGGTTCCACCCACTGCAATCAATTCGGCAACATTCACCCAAGCGCTGGTATCATTGACCGTAGGATTCACGGTGACTTTGTATTTTTTCCCAACGATAGAATTCCAGCTGAACTTCACTTTTTGACTGGATGGATCAAACGTAATCTCACTGATGCGCACAGGTTTTTCCGTTGTGCCCGTGATGACCACTCGAATAGTTTTTCTGTCTGACAGCGGAGGGATTCCGTTGTCGGTAACGCGTATCGTGATTTCATTTGTCGCCACCGGTGTATTGCCTCCGGGAGCCAGGATGAAGATTCCTGTTACGGGATCAATTGTGGCGTAGGAAGGTGATCCCAGATCAAGCGAATATAAGAGAAGGTTTGTTGGGAAATCAGAGTCTGTTCCAACGGCTTTTGTATTCGATACAGTTCCTGCAACTATCGTTTGATCAGAAATCCCACTTAAAATCGGTGCCTGGTTGATCTCGGCCACAATCAATTTGAATGAAGTGGTTGATGACAACGGGGGAACCCCACTATCAGTAACTCGAATCGTCACGGTATTCGTGGAGGATCCCTGTGCCTCCGTCGGAATCCATTGAATCAAACCTGTCAATGGCTGAATCGTTAACCCCACAGGTGCGCCTGCATCTAAGCTAAATGTGAGGGATTGCGGAGGGTTATCTCCATCTTGAGCGGAACTCAGAAAATAGTAGGGAGTAAGTTCAGCGATGGTGCGATCCGCAACCGGGGTCATTACCGGCGATTTGTTGGCGGGAGGAGAAAGACTTTGCGTGTTTGAGATGCCGGAGCCTGACAGTCTCATGGTGAGGGTTGCGCTGCTTGTATTTGGCAAAAACCAATAGCTCAAAGTGTAAGTTGCTCCAGAAGTGAGTATTGGGAGGATATCCTGAAAGATCGAGGAGGCTCGCGTCGTACCCGCAGCCGACGCCACGATGTGCAGGCTGTTGGTTCCCGAATAAGCCCGAGTATTATCCAAGGCTGAACCTGTTAGATTGGGAGAAAGATTCCATGGACCTGATAGCACCGACTCAAAGTTTCCGTTTTGCAACTGGTTTACTCCCACATCAGGATCTGTTCCTGCCACGATTTTTAAATCATCTATATAAACATCCCCTTTGGCGTCAAGGTAGATGTAAAGACTGGAACTCGAGGAGGTTCCAGTCGCCACCACTTTCTGCCACGATGTCGATGGTTGGACGATGATTTGAAAGGGTCTGCTCGCGATCTTCGCCGGCACACCATCATCGGTTACTCGAACCGTGATGTTATTTGTTGTCCGGGCTTGCGCCATGGTGGGGGTCCATGAGAGCACGCCCGAATTTGCGTCAATGGCTAATCCGGCAGGTGATCCTAACCCGAGTGAAAACTGAAGCTTGTTCAATGGTAAATCAGGATCCACTGCAACCGCCTGATGCGCCAATGTGCGCCCAACCACAACCGACAGGTTGGTGATCAGGTTGAGAACAGGTGATAGATTGACCTCTGCGACAACCACTGTAAATGATTGGGTATTGCTTTTGATCGGCAGTCCATTATCGGTTGCACGAACAGTGATCCGATTCGTGGACGGACCTTGAACCTCTGTGGGTGTCCATGAGATTTGTCCTGTAGTTTCGTCGATTGTGGCACCCACTGGGGCACTCGGCTCCAAACTGAATCGCAGCCCTTGTTGATCGTCGGGGTCGGTCGCTGACACCGTCAAAACGAATGGGCTTCCTTCAACAATCGTTTGATCTAACAAATCTCCCAATACCGGTGCGCGATTCGGTTTCACCGCTCTCAAACTAAATGTCTGGCTGCTTGAAAGTTGGGGTGTTCCATTGTCAATCACCCGAAGCGTGACCGTGGTGGTGCTCGGAACCTGTTCCGTTCTTGGAGTCCAAAGAAAAGCTCCTGTGACAGGATGAACGCTGGCACCTGCCGGAAATCCAGGATCGAGGGAGAATAAAATCGATTGTTCTGGAAGATCAGCATCTGTCGCCCGTCCGATGAAATTCAAAGTATTCCCTTCGGTGACGGTTTGCGTCGGAATCGGATCGATTGTCGGCGCGGTGTTCACTTCGTTGACCCGAACTTTAATGTTTGAACTCACCGAAAGGGGTGGTGTTGCCTGATCGGATGCGTGAACGGTTAGCTCGTAATTCCCTGGGCCTTGGTTTTCCGTCGGGATCCATTCCACCAATCCTGAGGCCGCATTGATCGTAACACCGAGAGGAAATCCTGGTTCCAGAGCGTAATTCAGAGTGTTCGCAGGAAGGTCAGCATCGGTTCCTTCTATCAAAAATGCGAGGCTCGTTCCTTCACCAATCGTCTGGTCTGCCGAGGGGTTAATGCTGGGCGGCCGGTTGCTTTCGCGAACGGTGACCGTAGTGCGCTGGCTGACCGCTCGTCCCGGAACGCCGTTGTCATTCACTCGGATCGTGACCGTGTAAAAACCTGGTCCTTGAGCTTCGGTCGGAGTCCATGTGCATAATCCAGACTTCGCTCCAATTTCCATGCCTGGAGGGGCATCAATCCCCAGACTGTATGTGAGCGTTTGATCAAGGTCTGCATCGATTCCAGTCACTTCAAACCTTAACAGATTTTGTTCGTCTATCGTTTGGGGTGGGATCGGGGCGAGGGCGGGAGGACGATTTCCTCCGACCAAAAGATTAGCAACTCGCGGAGTCGCCAGCTCGAAAGCCACGAACGAGCCTTCATCACCATCAGGATATCGTCCCATGCTGATATTGCTGATTTGTTCGCCAAATGTCACGCTATCGACCAGTTGACCATCGGGTGCGAATAGGCCAATTTGCGAGCCGGATTTGGAGAGCTTGAAGTTGACGTGCAGATCGGTGTTGGTGGGGGAATTGGCCTTGGTGTTCTTATCGGCCCATACCAGCAGGAACCCACCCGGCTGAAGCACGTATCCGGTAGGGATTGTGAACTGGCTGGCATTGGTCAGAATCGAGGTCAAGGTGTAGCTGGTTAGGTCCACCTCGTTGGTGCCAGCGTTGTGAAGCTCGAACCAATCGTCGTATTTTCCTGTGGATGGGTTGATCAACGTGTTGGTGTTTCCAGCCATGAATTCGTTGATCGTGAGCGCGATCTCCGGAAAGGCTGCGTTGTTGGTTGCCGCAGCAGTGACATTGAAGAAGGAGCGACGGTTCCGAGGTTCGCCATCGGGCGAGCTGCCAAAACTTCGTCCCGGGGCGACTTGATTGTAATCCAAATAATCGAGAACAGCTGGCGTGTTGGCGATCCCTTGGAGACGCGTCAGGGCAACGGACGCGTTGGTCGCGTTGAGTCTGAAGGAGGCGTGCAGCGCATTGGTGGTGGTTTGCTCCGGTTGCCCATCGACCCAGACCACGAGGAATTGTTTCGCACCAATGACAGTTCCGGATGGGAACTGCCAACGAGTTAAATTCGTATAGCTATCGGTCAGGTAAAGAGCCGAGAGATCGACCGTGCCGATGCTTGCGTTGTAAAGTTCAATGAATGGCTCCTTCTGGCCCGTGTTATCAAGCGGTCCTGTCACATTGTTGGGCAGAACCTCGTTGATCCAGACCTCTGGGAAAACGGCCAAAGTTTGTTTCACTCCCCTATTGATCTGGCCGGGAGTGACGAGACTGGTGGAGTTGGTCGGGGTCGCGGCCCAGTTGGCCACGCGGTAACTTCCTCTCAGGGGATCGATCAACTGCAGCGACGGTCCGAATCCGGCGGCATTAGTGGCCCAAGGGAGATTGTCGTTGAAACGGACATCGCTGATGAGAAGATCGGTGGTGCCACCCAAATTTCCGTTGGGTTTGATGAGTTTTAGACTTTCTCCATCGGCATCTAGTGATCCTGGAAACTCACCATGAACAAAAATCGTCGTGCCGTAGGCGAGGCCGAACGCGGCTGCATTCTTTGCAAGGATTAGGTAGCCTCCAGGTTGGATCAGGGATCCCTCGGGAAAGGTATAGCCGACCCCATCCAATCGGCAACCCGAGAGGTCAAAGGCCGTGGAAGTGGACCGGTTGAATAACTCGAGGAACGAGCCTTGGGTCGCGACGGGGTTGTATTGGATCTCGTTGATCATCACGTAATCCTGCACGCGTTGCACGGCGCCTGAATACTTGACCGTGATCGTTTTTGCGGTGCCCGCGAGGGTCGCACCGGTGGCATCCACGCCTGCGATCGTGAGGATGTTGGTGGATCCGGTGAGTGGGACGACCGTGGAAAAGGTGTTCTGATCGGTCCATGTGGCAGGGTAGGGGATGCCGTTGACCTCAACATTTACTACTGCAAAGGGTGCCTTACCTGTGATGGTGGTGCTGGACGTGGTGGAGTTGTAGTTGCCCCCGGCATTGCTGGTGATGCTGAATTGAGCGACGTCGTTGGCCTTAACTTGCCCATCGATAAACGCTTTGCGCCCTACCATGTATGCAGAAACGACATTGGGCGGTGTAAGGCCGATGTTGTTTTTCACCAAGCTACTCCGGCGAGCGTCGATTACCTCGGTGTAACGGGCGGGGTCGAGTGCGAACTTGGAGGCCCTCTGGTAGGCGCGCCAGATCATCCGTCGAAAGATTGGGGTATCATGAAGGCGGTCGCCCTGGATGATCGCGTCACTCACGCCACCCCCATCACCCAACGTGAAATCGATGTCCCAAGGAACCAGTTTCCAAGTGTTTCCGGGCAGTTTGTAGGCATACATGTTTTGTGAGCCGCCCAGGGTCCACGCATCCCAGTTTCCCAGAAGGCGGTTGAAGGCGAACACATGCATCCATTCGTTGATGTCGGCTTGGTTGAGCAGGTTCGCGGCGAACGCTGGGGTCTGGTCATTGACGGCTTTCACCAAGTTGAAAATGTTGGAGTAATTATTGACGGTTCCTTGGTAGCCGCGCGTTTGCCAGTTAAACCGGTAGCGTGCGAGTTTAAAGGCGTTACCCGTAGTCCTGAATTCTTGGAGGGTCGCTCCGGCTCCTCCGAACCCTGAGTTATCATCGTTGAACTCAAACCAGATCGCTATTTTGTAAAGATCGCCTTCTTCGGGTGAGGGATACCAACTCTGCACAAAGTCGCCGTTGGGAAACTCTTCATCCTGCGAGATGTTGTAAACCTGTCCTCCGTTGCGAAACAACTGCATGTAGTGAGAGTGAAGGTAAGGGATCCCCATCTGGCGGCCGATCCACATGCTCATTTGGTTGCGAAGACCCGTAGATTCCGCGCCCCCGTTGCCTGTGCTTCGGAAGACACGTTCCGTCACGCCTAGGAGGGGTTCTTCCTTTCCATTCACCACTGAAAAACTACCCCCACCCCCATGATAAGGGCTGCCCTTGTCTCGGAATCCGACATTGTAGAGAACGCGCGAGGTTCCGTAAACGAGGGTGGCATCGCGGTAGGTGTTATTCAGAGCGTTGGCTCTCAAGGCTTCGCTGCCTTGAGAGTTCCAGAGGTGGTAGTGCGCAAAGTTGCCCCAAGGGATCGTGTCGCCCCAACGAATATAAGCCTCGGAGGAGGGTTGTCCGACCGGCATCAGATTGGCACCCGGGAAGGTGGTGCTCATCTGGATTCCTGCGCCATCGGTGGCTACGATTTTGAAGGCGATCGAGGTTCCGGCGGCTCGTCCGGTGATCGTGCCTGAATAGGTTCCATCACCCGCGACGGCGTCTCCACTGTTGCCGTCATCGCGCATCGTGACGGTGGTCAAGGTGGTGGCTGGCTCGATTCGGTAACGGAGACTGAGGGTGGTCAGACCGTCTGGGTCTGACACGCGGCACGTCACGACGACGGCTTGGTTGACGATCGGCAATGCTGGGGAATGGGTCACGTCGTAAACGGCAGGACCTGTATTCGCTACGGCTCGGCTGTTGACCAAACCTGGGGTGCCTAGGTTCGATGGGATTGGAATTCGTGCGGCCAGTTCCAGCCAACCCCCGCGCAGTTTGAACAGGACCTCGCGTGTGCCGCATAGCCACCGGACTTTTGCTCGAATGGTCGCGGTTGCGCCCGCGTTCAATCCCGTTTTTAATACCGCCCGGATGCTGTTGATTCCTGGATCCCCATCCCCTTGTCCTCGCACGTGCAGGCAGCGAAGTCCTGTGGCAGCACCCGTCGAATCAGCTCCTGATAGGCTATGGTTGCCATTAAAAACCCAGCTCGTAGCGGCTTGGCCTGCTCCTGTTTCAAACCCACCATTATTCATCACATCGGTGATTCCTGTCACGACTTCCACGTCGTCCACAAGCAGTTCCCCGGCGTTCCCTTGCAGGAGGATGTGCAGACGGTCCGGATTATACCCACCCATGCCATGATCGAGCACTCCGGTGACAGTAACCGTGGACCATGTCGATTTTTTGGTCTCATCCGAATCCGCCCAGTTCGCGGCTCGCAGACCGTCAGAATGCGAGTCGATCAGTTCGAGGCTTGATCCACCTCCGCCGGCGTAGCGACCCCAGCGACCGTCGCTCCAGTAAACCATGTCGGCGACAGCGATATGGATGGTGTTTGTTTCCAATTCTCCAAATGAATTCGTGCTCACGATGGCGTCCGGCTTGGTCAGGACGAGGCGATCCGTCGAATTGTTTAGCTTGCCCGAAAAGTCTCCGACTGTATTCGAGTCATTCAGTTGGGGGTAGTTCTTGAGGAGCTGTGTTTTGTTCTTCGCTACCACGAGGTAGCCTCCACCCGCGAGAAGGGTTCCCTCGGGGAAGTCAAACTCGATGCCTTCGTTGAACCTCCACCCCGCGAGGTTGACCGCTGTGGTTCCTCGGTTGTAAAGCTCCACGTATTCATCCTCCTCCAGTCCAGTGATGGGGTCATACATCAGTTCGTTGATGACCACGGTTTCCACTTTCCACGCGGCGTTGGCGACCTTCGGGGTAGGGGAGGTGAGCCGTCGAATGGTGTCAGACCCATCGGGTGACCGACCGGAGGCGACACCATTTTCCTGACCGCCAAATTCGATGGCATCCAATACTTGCAAGCCATCCGCACTGATCAGGTAGATCCGCTCTCCTGCCGCGCTTAGGCTGAATCCCAATTGGTTTTGATCCCAGGAAATAAACGCACGTCCATTCAGAACCGTCCCTGCTGGGATGGTGAAAAGGTTGGATCGGGTGGTATCGGTAAGAAACCAACCGCTGAGATCAACCGCTGTCGTGCTACGGTTGTAGAGCTCGATAAAGTCGAACACGGGGTCGTCTGTATGAGCGAGAAATTCGTTAATCATCACGGTGTTCGGAGCCGTGTTCAAAAGCACGTCAGCGACGCCAGGCGAGCCTCCGACTCTGGCACTCAAGCCCCAAGCCCGGGGATCGTTTTCTCCGTAGCTAGGCCGGTTCAGGGTCAGGGAATGGCCCGTGCCATCGGCTGCGATGGGCCACGGGGAGCGTGGGGAGTAGGTCATCTCGAGCTTGATGGCACCTTGGGTGTCTGAAAAAACAAGCGTGTCTCCCGAAGCATTGAGGCTCCCTGTGAATGGCCCCACCACGTTCGTGATGCTGTACACGGAACGAATCGCAGCGGGGTCTGCGGCGATCACGACGCACTCTCCGGCTTCCAATCGAAATAAGGGTGGGAACGTGTAGCTGATCCCTCCTGAGAGGGTGGACCCTCCGAGGTCTTCAAATATCGAGTCCGCGTTGTAAATCTCGATATATTCGAGCCGGTTCAAGATTCCTACCGGATTTTTCGGGTGATACATAATCTCCGAAAAGATCAGTCCAGTCCGGCGATTACTGGGCCCGATCGGTTCACCTCGAGGGGTGTAGGTTCCGACCAGCGTGGATACTGTGCTCCCATAGTCGCGCAGTTGAGCGATGGCGACTTGCTGTGGCTTGCCCGAAGTCACTGCCAGCCCTACATACATGACGGTGGGCGAGGTGATGGTTGCGGTTCCAAGTTGCACCCAAGTCTTGCCATCTAGGCTACCGAATCCGGTGAACACCGACCCAACTCGGCGTAAACGCAGCCATGTCTGGGGATAATTAACGGGAAATCCTCCCACGGGTGCCGTGGTGATGGCAGTCCCTGCGAGAGAGGCCCTGCTCTCGAAGAATGATCCCACTTGAGGTGACGCCCCGAAGATGCCCGCGAATGCCGCGTTGCCTTCGAGACCGACCCGGGCCATCAGCCCAGCTTGCACAAACGGGTCGGTCATCGTGACGCGATCCACTCGGACTTGAAGATCAAAATTATTCGTGCGCTTTGCCCACGCAAACTGAAACTGATCGGTGCCACCTCCGATATCGCTCCCCGCACCCGACACGTTGTAGGCACCTGTAGCGACTCGCTCAATCATGCCTGTGATAGGGGCACCGATCGTCTGCGACACAAATTCTAAAATCAACAGGGTCAAAGATCCCGGGGAGGACATCGTGTTCGGCGTCCGGGCACGATCCTGCAACCCCGCCACCGTGATGGTGTAGCTGGACCCGAAAACCATCGGGGTGGTTGTGAGCACCACCGTTTTTGTGTCCGCACCAAAGGTGGCCGCGATCACCGCCACCTCGCCGCTGATCTGGAAGTTGCTCAGTTTCGCTAGGCTCGCCGCAGAAAGCGATTCGCTGAACACAAGCTCCAACCCGCTGGCACCCAGGTTCACCCCAGATAACAGCACCGGCGCAGTGACATCGGGGGTCACCGTCAACTTTGCCGTCACCGAATTCGCTGCCCCCAACCGGTTCGTCATCGAAACACTAAAGGTTGCGTTGTTGTCATCCAACGTCACGGGTCCAAACGTGTAAGTACGCGATTTTGCTCCCGGGATCACAACCCCACCTCGGCTCCACGTGTATGCCAAACTATCCAGGTTCTTGACCTTCACAGTGAAGCTCGCGTTCTGACCTTCCACCACGGTGGTGTTGGTGGGCTGTTCCACAATCAGGGGTGGAGTGAACGATGTGCCAAAAGGCAGAAGGTATTCATTTGGAATCGGACCCTCATCCTTCCCGTCCGGCCTTAGCCAGCGCACGGCTAAGTTATCCCCGCCGCCGCCTTCTTTCTGCAACGCCTCGATATAATAATTGTCGCCCGCCGTTAGGGTGATGGGTGCGGATTGTTGGTTGCCTTCCCGTGTCCATTCCCGCGAACTGGTCCAGCCGCTGACCCAAGAAATCAATCGACAATTCACCGGGTCCGAATCGGTGCTCAGGTAAAGACTGCTGCCGTCATCGCTCGCGATCCAAAACGTGTATTTCCCAGTGACTGGCGGAGTGATATAGCCCCGCATCCGTTGACCATAGTTGTCCTCCACATTCGTCGGAGCTTCAAACCCCGTCACCACGATGCTCGTTGTCGTCGGGCTACTGGGAAACGCTGGGCTGTTCGTGAGATCCCCGACGCCCCCACCGCCGATCCCTGAGAAGACCTCTCGCAGTATCCCGTGTTCTTGAGCCTGCATCCAACAGGGGATCAACAAAAAAGTCGCAGCTAGGTAACTAAACCATCGTTTCGAGCAATCAAGCATAGGAATCTACAGTGTTCAATTCAGAAGTGAGCAATTTCAAGTCCAAGTATTCAGCTGGGGATGGAAAAAATAAAGGCACAACTTACCATGGATCATCTGGGGTGATGGGTGGCGTGGAATTTTATTTTATTTCAGTTTGAAATTGTTTTGGTTGGGTTTTTATCTATATTTGCACCCCGTGAACACCTTGGAGATTTTTGTGCGTGAATCCCAGCCCGTGCCTGCATTTGTCCGAAGCTCCAAACATCGACAATTTCGCCAAGCTTTCACATTGATAGAGCTGCTTGTTGTTATCGCAATTATTGCAATTCTGGCTGGCATGTTGCTTCCAGTTCTCGGGAAAGCCAAAGATAAGGCTAAAATGGTCTATTGCCTCAATAATTTGAAGCAGATCGGTTATTTGGTGCAATTCTACACGGACGACAACAGCGATTATTTCCCCGGTCATCGACTGATGATGCCGACGAAGCTTCCGGCAGCCGATGATTGGTGGGGCAATTACTTGACTCCCTATTCGAAAGGAAATTCCAATATTTTCCACTGTCCTGTGCTTGTCAAAAGTCGCAGTCAATATTTTCCTAATTTCAAATGGAGTTGGAGTCCGGCTGTTTACGCGGGGGATCGAGTGGGCTACGGATGCAATTCCTTCTTTCTTTTTTCAGACCCTCCCTATGCTCGGGGTATCGCCTCGGGTCCGGGTGGTATCATCAATCCGGGTCGATTCAGACGCACGAACATCAAAATTCCCGTGCAAAACATGATGATTGGCGATTCCGAGGGCTATTACAGCATGAGTCTCTGGTGGCCAGCTTCCGTCATGGACGGCTCCAATACGGCTTTCGAAGGGATCGCCACACGTCATGGAAACACGAAAGTACGTGGAAAAAATGCGCTTAACACTCGCGGCGTTGTGGTATTCGCCGACTCCCATGCCGAAGCTAGGAAAGATAAGGACATCAATCCCCCTGCCAATGGCAGTCTGGTCAACGTGAAATATTGGGATCCTGAATTAAGATACAATCAGTAATGGACACTCTTGCGGTTCACTCCCTCACTTCTTAAGCACGAGCACCGGACGAAACCCGATCACATAGTTACTGTGAGTCGGATTGATACTCTCCCT
This sequence comes from Akkermansia muciniphila, assembly GCA_945867235.1. Classification (GTDB taxonomy): domain Bacteria; phylum Verrucomicrobiota; class Verrucomicrobiia; order Limisphaerales; family SXQI01; genus SXQI01. The sequence continues at coordinate 9,314 of CAMBHS010000004.1, read as the reverse complement.
GTAAGCGGATCGGCAAAAAGCGGCTTCTCCATACCAACTGCCTCCTCGCAGGACGCGCAGCGATCCCCATTTCAATCCTGTCGGATCCGTTTCTAACTCTGGAGAATAGGAGCCATAACGGTCGGCGCAAAATTCCCACACGTTGCCGTGCATATCATTCAAACCCCAAGCGTTCGCCTGTTTTGTCCGAACGGGATGGCTTTCCTTCTCAGAATTATCCCCAAACCATCCTGTGGTCTCCAAGGGTCCGGAAAACGCTCCTGAGTTTCCCGCACGGCAAGCGTATTCCCATTGCGCCTCTGTCGGTAATTCCCACTGACCTTCCTGGGAGAAAGCTCCGGCTTTTTGGTGCAGCACTGTTAATTTTCGACAAAAATCCTGAGCGTGTTCCCAACTCACATTTGTCACGGGGAGATCCCCTCCTTGGGTCGTGCTCGGATTAGTTCCCATGACGTCAATCCATTGGGCCTGGGTGCATTCCGTTTCCGCCATGAAAAAGCCCCTGCTCAAAATCACTTCATGTTGGGTTTCATTGTCGCGTCGCCACTTTTCTTCGATCGAACTCCCCATGAGGAACTGTCCGTTTGGAATCCATTTCACGGGAATCTGCACAGAACCTGTCCCTCCAACGGAGGCAGACGTGCCGGCTTTGGGATTCTGAGCAATGCCCAATCCGGCTAGAAATTTTCGTTCCTTTTCGTCGATGGCTGCTTTTGCAACCGCACTGATGCGTTGAGCCTCCTTCTCCTCGGATTCAATCCATTGATTTCTCTCTAAAACCCCTCGCTCGATTTCTTTTCTCTCCAAAACCTCGCCAACATACGCAAGGCTGCAAGCCGACACCACCAATGCCAGCCATCCGTAAAGTGATCCGCGAATCGCACGTTTGAGTTTTGCACCCCATTTGCCATTAAATTCATCCAATCGCACCCGCAGGTGCATGACCTCGGGCATTAATCGATTCTTTATTTCGCTATCCGGCCAACCTTCGATGTGGGCTTCTCCTCTTGAAATCGCCGCCGCCGCCGCTGTCACTGTAATCCGCGATTGAGCCTGTTGGGCAAATGGCGGTATCAAATGCAGTGCAAGTCCGCCTCGGGAAATCTGACCACACAAGATTTCCAAATCATGTTTGTGCCTCCTCAATGTCGCGACCTGATCCTCAAGAACGCTTTGTTTGTCATCGATTTTTACGAAGCATGCTTTGTAATCCAAATCGCTGAAAATTTTCGGCATTGCGTCCAGCCTGATTTGGGCTGCCGATGGGTTTTCACCATCAACCAAGGCTTCGATAAGTTGCAACTCCGACGATTGCCTCTCATGCTCCACGATTAATCGTTGCGCCGTGTTCAGCCTTTGTTTCAGTAACTCCACTTGATATTGAACCCGGGAATTTTCCGAATTATCAATCCCGGTTTTATCCTGTGAGGTTCCGGTTTGACGGTCTGCCAACTCGACCGTGTTCAATAATTGACGAGGGGCTTTTTCGAGTCCGGTCACCCATGTTTTCAGTTGGTTCAGGGTGACTTCGTGGTCCTTTCCACGGGCGAGGTGGCGATTCTTTCCGCAGGGAATCGGTTCCGGTTCCAGATGACCCACAGATTCGCCCACCGCTTCCGCCAATCTCGGGTGATCAAGAATTACTGCCAATCGATCCGCCTCAAGGATCGCGGCCTGCACCGTATTATTGCGATCAATCCATTGGTGCCACACCTCCAATTCTTTTCCTGATAGATCACCGGCGATTACCCCTTTTCGGATTCCTGCCTCCAGAGCCTGCGCCACGCCTGCCTCCAATTCCTGGAACTCCTTTAGGTCGCCAGATTCCTGCAGGGAATCCCCGTGCTGCCTTAACCGGAAAAGCAGGCTTTGGATGCGAGCCAATTCTTGAGTCGCCACGAGATTCATGGGCGTCAGGTCAGATACCGCTGTTTAAATTCAACCAAGCTGGCATTGGTTTCCGCCATGAGAATGCGCAGGTCCTTAATTTTTTCCAACCTCTCACGTCGCAGTTCATGAAGTGCCTCCTCAGCTTTGTCACGTTGCTGCGCCATCCGAATGCGGAGAGGCGCTTTGGGGGCTTGAAATTGTTTACTTCCGATTTCTTTTTCCAACGCGGACACCTGCTCCATCAACGTCGCTGAAAGTCCTTGAAAATAGTCGATCCGCGTAGTGCGGTGATCCACTGCAGCGATACAATTTAATGTGTGTATTTGACCCTGATGTCGCTGTTTCCACTCGATTAGGAGGTCGTTCATGGCTCGACTTTATGAGTCCAGACACGCGGTCAATTGTCAACATTGAAACCGCTATTTTAGTGCATGCAAATAATTTACTGACTTGCTTCATCCAGCAGATCAACGTATTATGACCACGTTGATTAAAGTATCATGAGTCCCCAAGCATCTGCCCGCCTTATCGGTGCCGCCATTTTGATTTTTTGCGCCGTTATCATGGCGTCCTCCGGAACCTTTGTCGTAGCTCCGGGCGAACGAGGCGTCGAGGTGACTCTAGGTCGAGTTTCTCCCGCTTTCAAACCTGAGGGCTTCGGATTCAAAATACCATTCGTCACCGCAATCCACCCGATCTCCGTGCGACAACAAACCGCGGAGGATAAAGCCGAATGTTATTCGTCTGACCTGCAACAAATCCAAATTGATTTGCGCGTCCTATTCCGCATCCCTGAAGGGTCCGTCGTCAAACTGTTCCAGGATTATTTCGGAGACACTTTCGAAAGCTTGGTCGCTCCCCGCGTTCACGAAGCATTAAAAGAGGTGGCCGCTCTACAAAGTGCGGAACAAATTGTAAAAAACCGCGAACAAATCAAAACTCGCGCTCTCGAGATCGCTCGCCGGAAAATGGGTTCGCTCATTATCGTGGAAGATATCGTCATCCAGAATATCGTGCTGACCAAAGAATTGGAACATGCGATCGAGGCCAAAATGGTTCAGGAACAAGAGGCTGAAAAGTCGAAGTATCTGCAACAACGAGTTGAGATTGAGGCCAATACCAGCGTGATTAAGGCCAAAGGTGAGGCCGAATCCATTATTATTCGAGGTGAAGCCTTAAAGAAAAATCCCGCATTTGTGGATTTGCAAATTGTCGATAAATGGGACGGATTAACCCCCATGGTAATCGGTGGTGAAGACAAAGTAATGCTCACCTTGCAGGATATTGCTCGATATAAGGATATGAAAACCAATGCTCCTGCGGTTCCCGTTGTTCCTGTTCGACCCTCAACCCCACAGCGCCCCGTTACGCGTTAATTCTCATGAGTCCATCCTCTCTTAACAAGCTCATCGGCGTCGGGATATTTATTTTCGTCCTGGCTGTTTTACTTTCGTCCGCGACCTTTGTCGTGGAACCGGGAACTCGGGGTATCAAAGTCACCTTGGGCAAACCCTCGGGTCAATTCCTGCCTGAAGGCTTCGGATTCAAGGCTCCATTTGTGACGGATATCGTCCCGATTAACATTCGCCAACGAACACGCGCCGTGCGTGCGGATTGTTTTTCGTCGGATCTTCAGCAGGTCATCATGGACCTTCGGGTTCTTTATCGGGTTCCTGAGGCGTCCGTAGTTCGGATTTACCGAGAGTTCGCCGGGGATCCGTTCGATAGCCAGATAGCCCCCCGCGTGCAGGAGGCCATCAAGGAAGTCTCAGCGGCGCTGACCTCGGAACTCATCGTGAAGAGTCGCGAGGACATCAAACAGAAAACATTGGCATCGGTGAAATCCAAAATCGGGGCGTTGCTCATTGTGGAGGATGTCGTTATACGGAACATTGAACTCTCCCCAGAATTTGAACGCGCTATCGAAGCAAAAATGGTCGCGGAACAACAAGCCAACCAGGCCCGATTTACCCAGATACAAACGCAAGTCGAAGCGGAAACAGCCGTCATCGGAGCCCGTGGCGAAGCGGAGGCCATCCGTGTCCGTGGCGAGGCTTTGCGTCTCAGTCCGTCCTTTTTGAGGTGGAAAATTGTTGAGCGTTGGAATGGTCGTTCCCCTATGGTTATTCCGTTCTCTCCGGACACGACAGGTGCCTCATTGCTCCTCCCGTTGGGCTCCGTCGAGACAACAGCCGTCCCATGAACCCGCGCCAACTCTCCCTGATCCAGGCAGGTGTCCTATTGGGGGTTTTAGGTTTTCTCGCACTCATTTTTCCACGCACCCTTGGTTTCGTCGAAATGGCGGCACGCGAACTCCGTTATTTCTGGTGGTTGATCCTTCTAGTCGCCCTTGCCTTGTGGCTCATCTGGGGATTCGGTCGCAACCGCAAGTGACTTAATAGCCCTCCGTGACGATCTCCCGCCGAGGGGTCCATCTTGGGTCGCAGGAATCCTTCAAAATAAATCCATCTATTCTACCTTTCACTGTTGACATAAAGCAGCAAAGTATTAGAAAGGGAGTATAACCCTGAGTTGAAAAAGACTCGTCTTGAAGGATCAAGAGAGAGGGCACTTGGAAAAAACATAAAAACGATCTAAAGCCCAAGTTTTACAATGCAGTTTGCAGCCAGCAATTCCGCGATACCGACGGCAACCCGCCGTCCGGTTCAGGGTTTTACCCTGTTGGAATTGTTGGTGGTCATCTCCATCGTGGTGGTCGTCGCCGGGATGTTGATGTCCGCCCTGAATCGCACCAAGAACAACGCCCTCCGCTTCAGTTGCATGGATAATCTCAGGCAACTTCAAATTGCTTGGGGCATGTATATCGAAGATAACGAAGACCGCATGCCCTTGAATCAGGCAGGTTCCTTGGCTTTCAATTCAAAAATAGGACCCCGTAGCTCCACCAATTCTTGGGTCTCAGGCAATCCGCGCGAGGACAAATTTGCCGATGGGATCAAACTCGGCACTCTCTATCCTTACCTAAAAAACGTGGATGTTTACAAGTGCCCCTTGGATTCCTCCCGAGTTTCTGGATACCCCAATCTCGAACGCACTCGATCTTACGCCATGAGTGCCTATTTGGGAGGCGATAACGGGGATACTGACTCTCGCGTGAAAGTTAAACTCTCAGAACTTGCTGAGCCAGGACCCTCCCAGACGTTTGTCTTTATCGAGGAACATGAAAACAGTTTGTGGGGAGCCGGGTTCACCGTGTTGACCCCCACCCAGGCCGCTCTCCTCAGCAAGGCGGGGATTTCTGGCAGCACTCCCTCCGACCTGCACGAACGGGGTTGCCATCTCACTTTCGCGGATTCTCATGTCGAGTTTTGGAAGTGGTATTCCCCCAAGGCTGGCAGTTCCACGGTGCGCGTGACTTCGAGTGCTCGAGAAAAAGCCGATTTCCAACGCCTCCAAAACGCTGTTCCCCAGCCCTAACGGTTCAACCCACCATTCTTAAGGATCGAATTCATCCGTTCTGATCCAATTTGGGATAAAAGTGGGGTTTTAACCTCCCAATCGGGGTTGAATCGCGACTATTGTTAAATAATATTGATTTTAGTGTTGCAAGCAGAGTCTGCTATTCTTTATCGTATGTGCGTTCTATCAAGCGTCATTCAGGATTAGGGCAAATGGTGAGGGATGTCAATCTGTAAAAGAATTTATGAAAAACATTCGACTAGTTCCGTTCATTATCACGCTCCTTTGTGCCGTGATTTCTTTACCTCTGCTTTTTGGTAAAGTCCACGCCCAAGCGACCGCCAATCCCCCCGGTAAAGTGGTCTACCAGGGATTCCTTTCGGATGCTGCGGGGCTCCCCTATGGGAGCAACACCCCTGTCAATTTGCCGGTCATCTTTCGTATCTTCAATGCGAGTACCGGCGGCACAAACCTCTGGACCGAGCAACAAACCGTGACGATCGATAAGGGGCATTTCAGTGTCCTGTTCGGCGAAGGCAGCGCAGTCGGCAGCGAACCGACCTCGGCGAACCTATCCACCATTTTTGTGGGCGAGTCAGCCTCGGATCGGTTTATTCAACTCTCCGTTGATGGCACGCTCATCATGCCCCGCATGCAATGTCTGTCTGCCCCATATTCCATGCTCGCCATGAATGCCCGTGCCATGGTGGATTCCCAAGGGAACACCTTGGTAAATGCAGTCGCTGGTCTAGTGGGAATCGGCAAAACGGGCCCTGAACACAAACTTGATGTCGCGGGAACCATCCAAAGCACCGAGTTGATTGTTAACGGACCGGCAACTTTTAGAGATGACATAAACGCGGCCAGCTTCAGCGGCAACGGAGCCTCCTTGCTGGCACTCAACGCCGCGCAAATTACGACAGGAATTCTGCCCGATGCGCGGCTCTCAGGAACCTACTCGAGCGCGGTGACCTTTAACAACACAGGGAATACACTTTATGGAAACGGAGCGAATTTAACGGCCCTCAATGCGGCCAACATCAATTCGGGAACCCTAGCCGATGCACGGCTCAGCACGTTCATTACTGGAGGGGCGACTCTGGCGGGTGCTGCAACCAGTGCCAACACTGCCAGCGCGATCGTCAAACGGGATGCGAATGGCGACATCACCATCCGCAACATGACTGCGACAGCCATCGCCGCCGACTCGATCACCACTAGAGCGATTACAACCACAGAAACCATTAATGGCATCCTGCCGCCCTACGTTATAAAAATCGGTATCCAGAACAACACTACTACATGGACTTCTGCCATCATTCCCTCCGCCATCGTGGAAAAATACTTGGGCGGACCGAATGGGGGGACTATGAGGATAAATATGATGCGCAACTCGGATAAATATGCGCTGACGATTGAAGAGAAGATTTACATATCGCAAGAGCCTCATGTGGGATTAAAATCAGTAAACGGATTCACTCGACAGTTGGGTGGCGGAGAATCTGCGTTCGCGTTAAAAGGCGCCGGGTCCTGGGAAGTAATTCCTTACCCTTGGGGTTATATTTATTGCCGTAATTATCACTCACCGCAAACAGCTCCGTACGTGCAAAGTGGACCTTACGATGACTACCGATTAGAGTTGCTGGTAATCGCCAACGTTTCCGCAACGGTAGTTTTGTATAATTATTAACCTTTTCTCTTCAAAGAAATGATCCGTATTCTCCATTTCTTCAAGGTTGTCCTGCCGTTTGTTTCGGTTTTAGCGTCAGCCCAAGCGTTGAAAACCTACCAGTTGGATCAGCCGGCCATCCTTTATTCGACAAATTATAGCCGAGGGATCAATTATAGTTCCACGCGAGGAGTGGCAATATCAGAAACGGTGAACACTCCTGTGGGGTCAGACGGTCGCGCCCCGGTTTCCCCATTCCCAACCGCGAATCAATTTCGCGGAGCCTCCTTTTTTGGAGCCACCTCACGCCCTACAATTAACGGTCGAACCCATCTCAACACCTCACTAAGTTATATAAAGAACGCGCTGGCGATCGATTTACCTCGGGGAACAGATAATGGAGGCAAAGTCGTCATGGTATTACGATCCACCCAGTTTGGGGGTGCGATTTTCGGTCGGCAGGTGAGCTTCAAGTTCGGAGCCATTGTGGAGCCTCCTGCGACGGACATTGCCGGAGTCACGCTGACCAATGTGTCGCCAAAGGATTATTGGGCGGCTGAACCCTATTGGCCGCCGAGTCTCATTACAACGACGAATCCTGCCCATGCGGGTGCAAGTTATTACTACAGTCCCCATGCGGGAGTCGTATTTGCCAATAGGGTTGGGCCCGTGAAGGTGACATGGAAGAAGGCGCAACCCTCCACGACGAAGCCAGCCAATTACGACAGTAATACAAATTGGTATCACATCGAGTCGGGTTTGTATTACGCGCTGACGAATATCGACTACGTTGTCGCTGGGGCTCCCTCGAAAACGCCCCAGAAGATTTACTGGACGGAAGCATCATTCCGCTCCACAGGCAAACCGGTGAGTATCCCTCCTGGGAGGGTAAATTCCATATACGTCGCTTATAACGATGCCTTTCCTGAAAGGGTTCTCGCGGAATATATTGAACCTTCCGAAACTCCATTGGTTGAGGATCCCACCAAAGTATTACAAAATAAGCGAACCCTCTGGTATGATTCAGCACAAAGCCAGTTATTCGCCTATAACACGGAGGGGCGAGTCTTTGTGGAGTTGCTAGGAGAACCGTTGGGAAACAACATTCAGAGACATCTCGGTTTTGAAATTGTGGATGTGTTCAAGAACCCCGTCCCCGCTGATATCACGACCGAGTTGGGAGAAAAAATCACCTCCCATGCGGATCGCCATCCAGAGCCGGATTTATTTGCCTCCCCCATCAAAATCGGGGCAGAGATCAGCAAGCTCTACAACCATACCCTCGTCGGTGCCGATCAATCGGACTATTACGCCGTCAGTGAAACAAAAAACCAGAATGATGTGCTGGTTCACTGGATGAAACCGGGAGTCGAAGGGTTGCGATGGCCGTTTATCTATGCCCGATACAAATTGGTGTGGCCCGATGATGTCACCAAATACAGCCACTACCTGCGTCCAGAGGTGAATTCGGAGGCGGAGGCTAAACTGACGGCCGTTCCATTGCCAAACGAAAACATCCCAACCCTCCAATATCAGGATGCTCTCGATCAACCTAGGGCGAATCTAACCGAGACCTTTGCGTTTTATACCCATTTGGATGCGACCCAACCGGTACACCGTACTTTGTTGCGTTTTTCTTCTGGAGACGATATCGCCTTCGAACGAGTGTTTTCATGGTTGGATGTGACTCTGAAAACACCTGCCAGCCTAGCGACCACATTGGCGGCCAGACTGAATACGTGGAACACCACGAACAATAATTTCCTTTGGAGTGACAGCAACTCACCCCTCAGATCCCAAGCACCCCGAGTGATCTCTGCAACGGCAAACGTGGGGGATCGGATACCGGCTCCAGCGGACGAACTGAAGATCGCGGGAACCGATTATTGGGCGGGGTATATATTGCCCGGGAAAGGAGATTTATTCAATACGAAGGCTTACAAGAACCCATTCGTCGATGGATTTGAATTGGCAAACCAGGGAGCGATCCTACCCGTGAACGCAGTTCCCGGAAAAGACAGGCTGGAAGTTTGGTGGTATCGCCAAAACGGCACCAATCAGGTGAAGAATGTCATTAACGGGTTCAAACCGATCTATTGGCCGAGTGTGATCGCGACATACACATTAGCGTGGCCGACGGCTCCCAGCGAAATCGTGCTCGCGAGCAATGACGGGAGTGGCGCCTGGGTCAGCCTGCAAGCGACCGGGTCGATCTACGTGCAGAACAACCCGGACAAGACCGGCTATAACCCGAACGAAGAACACGCGTTGATGTTGGGCGGGCAAGCGTATGCGTTGCGGGATGATCTGAATTTGACCGCGACCACCACTCCCG
>CAMBHS010000003.1 GCA_945867235.1 Akkermansia muciniphila | reverse complement strand
CAGAGCGTGAAGAAAATGATCATTCGCGTATAAGATTCGTCGATCCTTGCCATCCTCCCAATACACCAATCCACGATTCACCCCACCTTTTGACAAACTCTTGTCCGAAGCGGGATCAAAACGCCACAACTCCTGACCTGTCACCGCATTAACAGCAAACGCCTGCAGATCGGGTGTGGTGCCATACATAACTCCGTCAATGACAATCGGGCTGCACTGGATTTGCGTCCGGTTTTTTGCATCCGATCCTCCCGCTTTATAGGTCCAGGCGATCTCCAGTTTGGCGACGTTTCTAGGCGTGATCTGTTTAAGTGTCGAGTAATGGCTGCTGGCCTTGTCGCCTAGGTATACGCCCCAGTTCACATCCGCCGCGTTAACATAAAGGGTGGCAAGCGAAAGAATCGCGGTGAGAAAAATCCCAAAGGTAGGCATGCGCTAAACCTAGAGAAAAGCCGAGCCGCTGGCAACCAAGGCGTAAAAAATGGAATGATTTGAAAAAAACCAACATTCCTTTACATATCTATGGATCCCCCGTTAGAGTTCCGTCCTGTTTAGCACACGGTTCCGTGCAAAAATTTTGGTTTGGAAGAGTGGCTGAGTGGCCGAAGGCACCTGACTCGAAATCAGGCGTACTCGCAAGGGTACCGGGGGTTCAAATCCCTCCTCTTCCGCCATGGCTTCGCATCAAAATTTGGCGGACGAAGATTTTTTCGCGCTGGCACCTATACTGTAGGTTGCAATCGACAGTCTGTTCCTTCTGAAGAAGCTACCATCCAATTGGATCGTGGCTCAGAAGCAACCTAACTGGCCAGCCCTCTGACCCAGGCTCCCGCATTCATCCAATATTTAGCGTCCTCGTTGATTCGTGGCACTCGGCTGTTTTGCTCCTGTGGTTGAACTGGAGCCAGTCGAGCGTCCTGAAGCATCACGAAATACAGTTCGACCACCAATTACCGTGGAACTGCCAATCGACCGACCTGAGCTGTCTTGAAAGGTCGTGCGCGTGCCTGTGCTGGAGGCTGCCCCTGTGTTCCGTCCTGAAGCATCACGAAACACTGTTCGGCCGCCAATAACCGTGGCGCTTCCGGTCGACCGACCTGAGCTGTCTTGAAAGGTGGTGCGTGTGCCTCCACTGGCGGCTGCTTTAGTGGCAGTATAACGGCTCAAGTCATCGGTGCCGGGCACTGGTGTCTTTTTCGCATCAGCAGCAAACAGCGAACTGACGGTCACCGTGAATAAAAAGATTGCAATGGTGAATGGTTTCATAGAGTAAGAATATCTCTTTAATGGGGACGCATCCAGCGGGGGTTTTATTCAAACGGGAAAATCCCTCCTCTTCCTCGACTACTTCCCATCAAAATAATTCCATTAATTCGGTAATCACAAAGTCTGGCGAACGACTGGAACCTATTCAATGATCAGTTAACTTGAACGTGTTTTACGGTGTGCCTAGCTGAGAGGGTAGGCTGGGAATGCTGTTCACTGAGGGAAGCGTTATGGAGGCGTTGGTTCCGAAAAATTTCCCGAGGATGGGCGCGAAATTCGAATTGGTTTTGGCGAACTCGTGAAGTTTCGATTTGAAATCCTGCAATTGTGGTAAAGCCGATTTCTGATAATCGATAACAATCCGGGCGAGTTCGTCGGTTTGGCGTCGGATTAAAATGACTTCGCGATAAAGGTAAATGCAGAATGTGCCGGTGAGCAGAAGCAGGGCAGCGATGGTTAAAAGGAGTGCGTTTCGAAGTGTTCGAACAATAGACTGCAGATCGGCGGATTCCTGCGCTTTGTTTTCAGCGGGTGTCCCTGTCGATGGATCACTGTTTTGCATTTAAGTTGGGTGATGCAGAACCTGATGGATCAAGCTTACCCTTCAACCCAACCTTTAGCAGTATAGGGTTAATGGCAGGATTATTTTTGGAGTATTCAATGCATTCGTTCCCCAAGGCTTGAAGGATGGCACGGTTTCGGTTGATGGCGACAATTTCACGTTGCAGGTTTTGTAATTGCCTTGAGCAGGTTAGATACCAACAGCAAAAAGCAGCAGTAATCGTCACCGCCGCTAGTAATGTCAGTGTCCAACCGATCAGAACAGGGTCTTTCCTCAGCATGCGCGGTATTTGTCAAAGGTGATACTTGGGAATTCTTTCGCCATGTTTTGGAATTAAACGGTTGGTCAGAGTGATTGTTTGATGGAGCCTACCCGCATTTCGAATTTGGGAATGCGAGTGATCACTCGTAGATTTTCGGAGGTGACTCCAAGGTAACTGCCTGTTGCCACGGCGAATTCTGTGTCGAAAACATGAAAACTGTTATAGCTAAAAGATTGACCCGGCTCCAAGGTTGGGAATTGTCCCACGACGCCATCCCCTTCGACTGCGGTCACTTCACCATTCGCGTTGCGAACGACCCATTTGCGACCTTTGATCGTGACAATCTGATTCGAATTGTTGTGGATGGAAATATAATAGACGAAGCAATTGGGTAGGTCTGGCGGGGTTTTTAGGTGCGGTTGATGCATGACACGATCAACCGTGACCACTAGTCCGGGCAGTTCAATGAGGTGGTTGGTAGGAGTCACTTTGAGAACAATTATTTGGTTCTGGGTGCCTGTCCCGCGAGACTCAAAGAAATGTCGATCTCATTGGATACCTTGTCCTCAGATTGTCCCGGGTTGATGTTAAAATCACTTCGCTTCAATTTGAAATTGACTCGGATGACCAAGAGATCCCCTTCGAGTTGCGGAAGGCGGGCTTTGAGTTTGTCCTTCAAATACGTGATTTTCACCGGTGTCGTGATCGATTTTTTGATGCCTTTGATCGTCATGCCGCCTGTAACATCGACGGTGATTTCATTTCCGGAAATCTTTACATTCCCCGCTTTTTCGAGAGAAAAAGTAATCTCAGGGTATTTTGTTGCATCGAGCCATTTATCGCTCAAAAGATGTTCTTTCATCATGGCATTAGCCACGTTGAGGGACGAAGCAGCTACAATAATTTTGCCTGTCAAATCTCCTGGTGAACTCGGGTCAAAGAGAACCGTTCCTGAAATGCCGCTAGCGGTGCCATTGATGGATTCCAGCAAGGCATCCAACTTAAAAACCGCGTTATTGACACCTTTCGGATCTTTGAAATCGAAGGCAATAGGGGCGGACCACGCCATGTGAGCCGAGAGGAAGCTGATTGCTAGAGCGAATACAATTTTCATGGTTTATTGAGGACCTATCTTTCGTTTTAGAACGTAACCTACAATAGAAAATAAGCCAACAGCCAACAACCCGACCGTTAGAAAATCGACACCCGGAGTAAATTTCTTTTCGATAACGGGATATTCAAGACTGGTCACAGGATCGATCTCCATCCGGGTCTCGTTTGAGTGCGTCCAACCGAGGTGCATTCCGCCAAAAAACCAGAATGTCAGAGTCAATAGTGCGATCGCACTTCCCAATCCGTAAAAAATTTTATGACTGTATTTCACTAGTCCATGGCACTGCCAATTGCTCCAATATATCCTGCGTAGAAAGAAACAATGTTCCAGGCCGCAAAGAGAACCACGACAAGATATAGGATTCGTGGAGACCATTCCACAATGGTCTCAAATTGGCGCGTCGCCTGATCTTGATAATACACCTGCAATCGATTCAGCGTGTTGTCCAGATCTCCGCTAATCTCACCCGTTTGATACAGGTTGCAAAACAGAGTTGGGATCGCCTTGATTTCTGGTAACATTTCAGCGGGGGTTCTTCCTGCCGAAATCCCCGTGGGGAATCCGGTCGTTGCTTTGATTAAACGGGGTGACCCACTGCAACGACTGGCCATGATCCATACATCCGCTATATTTATTCCAGCAGCCAACAAGGCTTCCATCGCCAAGGCTAATCGAGCCAAAGCGATGCTCCGTCGTGCCTCACCCAGAAGTGGGATTCCATTCAATAAGCATTCAAATAAACCCTTCCAGTGAGTGCCCCAACGACCAGTTCCTAATGCAAACAGGATGAGGACTATGAGGTAAATCGGGATTAAAACCGCGAGTTTACCTAGAATAAATGGGAACACCTCGCCTTTCCAAACTAATCCGGACAATGCTGATGTCGGGAAAATGAGTAGGGCAAAATGAAAGACGAAAACGGGATACGCAAAACCCGAGATAACCTTGCGTAGAAGTCTCGCGCGATCAGAATAATATTTTCCTAATGTGAGAAAAACGTGATCGAGTCGCCCAGTTTTTTCGCCTGTTTCAAGCAGAGCCCGATCCAACTCAGGCACCGATCTGCCCGCTTTTTGTAAGGAATCGGAAAACGTCTGACCTTGTTGCAACTCAGCGATGATGAACGGAATGTAGCTCGCAACAGAACGTTGTGGAGGGGATTTGCAGACTGTTTGAAGAGACGCAATTAAACCCAATCCCGCCCTTTGCAAGGTGCCGATTTGGGCATACAACGCCGATTGAGCTTCCAGAAAACTTGGAGTAAGGATGAGGGGCATATAATTCCCCAATCCCGATCAGCCCACCACTTGATCCAAGGCGGCTTTTATATCGCGTTTACTGCGGGCTCCGGCCATCTGCTGAACGAGTTGACCTCCTTTGAAAACGAGGAGAGCAGGAATTCCAGAAATTCGATACTCAACGGCGAGGTTTTGATTATCGTCAACATTGACTTTACCGATCTTAACGCGACCTTCAAATTCCGTCGCGAGTTCGTCCAAAACGGGGGCAATCATTTTGCAGGGACCACACCAAGGAGCCCAAAAATCGACTAAAACTGGGGTCGCGGAGGCGACTACTTCAGTTTGGAAATTAGCTTCGTTGAGCTCAACAATATTTGCAGCGGCCATAGAGGGTCAAAAAAACAGGAATTAGGCGGATATAAAAAAATGACAACTGTTCCTTAAAGCATGAGCACACGTACCAACGTGGCGACGCTTGCTACAGCGGCGGCGACGGCGAGTGCCACATTCACATTGTCCACCTTGGTCTGAATGGGAAGGGCGGTTTTGGGGCGGGGGAGTGATGGAGCGGACGCTTGTGCAGCGGAAACGGAGGCAACGGGTGCCGCAGCAGGTGCAGCCGCAGGGGCTGCTGCCGCAGAGGGGACTGCAGCGGCGGGTGTCGGTATTTTTATGGTCGGCGCAGAAGTCGGTTTAGGTGGCAGATTGATTCTGACTGTTTCCTTCTTCGGTTGAATCTTGACGGCTTCAGCCGGACGGGGGATAGCGGTCGCAATCGAGACGACTGGAATGGAAGCAACGGGTGTCGCCGGAGTTCCGGACGGTGGCACAATCGGATTATCTTCAGCCATAAAATATATTGCATAAGAAAGTGCAGGAGGAGTCTCGCCCTGTCAATGTGGTTTTTTAGGAATGTGGTTTTTTAGGAAACGAAAGCATAAAGCATAATCATTCAAAACCTAGTTGGGGGAGGTAACGGTAATCATTTTTCGATTGGGACAGATGCAAGTGCTGCAAAAGGATGCAAACAACTAATAGTGTATGAACTGGATCACCCGTGGTGTCGGAATGGAGCACAAGAATGGGGCGTTTTAGGATCGTTTAGACGGCTTTAATCGAACATTTTTCCTGGGTTCAACACTCGGTTCGGATCGAGAACGCCCCGCAGTTCCCGCATCACCCGCATCTGGGCTTCTCCTGCGAATTTGGGTAGGAAGGACTTTTTCGCCAATCCAATCCCATGCTCGCCGGTGATCGTCCCTCCGAGTCGAATGGCTTCATCAAAAATTTCATGGAACGCTAGTTCGACCCGGTGCATCTCGTCCTTGTTGCGTTCATCCGTCAGGAAGGTAGGATGCAGGTTCCCATCCCCCATGTGCCCAAAAGTCCCGATCCGCAGCCGATATTTTTGAGCGATCACTCCCACAAAGCGGATCATCTTTGCCAATTCACTTCGGGGCACGGTGGCATCCTCCAAAATCGTGGTGGGTGCCACCCGAGCGAGGGCTGAAAAGGCGGATCGCCGTGCGTTCGCCAATTTGTTGGCCTCATCGTCAGTTTTTGCCACGCGCACTTCGATGGCACCGAGTTTGCGGCAGATCATCTCCATTTGCTCCGCTTCTTCGGCCACGACGGCGGGGTGTCCATCTGATTCGATGAGCAGCAGCGCCTCACAATCCAAAGGGAGGCCAATTTTAGCGTAGTCCTCTACACAATGAATCGTCGTGCGATCAAGAAATTCCAACGTGCAGGGGATGATTTGAGCCGCGATGATGGCTGACACTGCTTCGGCGGCAACATCCATGGCTGCGAATGTCGCCACCATTGTTTTCTTCGATCTTGGTTTTGGAATCAGTCGTAGCAACACCTTGGTGATCACTCCCAATGTGCCCTCAGAACCCACAAAAATATCTTTAAGCGAGTAACCGGCGACATCCTTGACGCATTTGTTACCCAGCCACATCACATCTCCTTCTGGAAGCACCACTTCCATTCCCATCACGTAATTCCGTGTAACCCCGTATTTCAAACCACGCAATCCGCCGGAATTTTCCGCCACATTTCCGCCAATCGTCGAGATTTTCATCGATCCTGGGTCAGGGGGATAAAATAGTCCCGCCGCCATCGCAGCCTCGGCGATCTGCAATGTCGTCACCCCGGGTTCGACGAGCATGGTTAAATTGGCGCGATCCAATTCGAGAATGCGATCCATCCTCACCGTACACATCACGATGCAATTCTCGCTTGGCACGCTTCCACCGCTCAACCCCGTGCCGGAGCCTCGCGTGACCAAGGCAAGTTTTTCCTTGTTGGCAAGTTGCAGTAGCCTCGCGATTTGGTCCGTGGTGCGGACAAAAACGACAACCGCCGGCATTTGTTGCAAGGCGGCCGTCCCGTCAAACGAATAGGGAATCAGGTCTTCACGCGAGGTGAACACATTTTCCGCGCCAAGCAAGCCCCGAAGTTCGATTAATATTCGTTCAGCCAATCCCATAATACATGCTGATCTAATCCGCTTTGCACCTCGCATTCAAGCCCATTGAGGATGGGAATCGGCGATTGTTGTGGAGTGAACGATTGTGTTCCTCCTCTGGAACCATTCTCGTAGGGCGGCTACATTACGCAGCCAATAGTATTGACCCCGTATGTAAAACTCGGCACCTTACGTATTGTGGATAACGAACCCGGAGCTACATCTCACCAAGATGTCCCGCCGCCTCCCTCGGCGGCTCCCGAACGCATGCCTGCATCGGGGTCAGACAATGCCGGATCCCCATCCCAAGCCGACCAGCGGAGAAGATTTCGACGCCCACCACCTCGCCGCCGTTTTGGAAGAGATCGCCGCCCCCCCGGGGAAACGCGCCCTCAGCGACCCGGTGCCCACCCAGCGCAATCCGAATCCTCTCCATCATCGGTTCAGCCCCCTTCTGAATCGTCGGATCAAGGGAACTTGGAAATAGTATCCGCGCCTCCGTCGCTCGGCGAACAATCGCCTGAGGACAACTCTCCGTCCAAGTCTGCTATCGAAGCCGGCATTCCCGCAGGTAACGCTTCTAGAAAACCGAGTGATTCTGCACCGGAGGGTCAGCCGCATCGACGAATCCAAGAAAACCGACAGCAACGCCCACAGCACAATCAACCGTCAGACCGTGCGACACGGGAGCGTTCTCGGCATCTTTCCCAACTTTATTCCAACGCCCGTGTGCAGGTGGAACGCATCCGGCGTGATTTGGAATCCGTCTTGGCTGAGCTCGAAAAACTCAGCAATTTGCTTTCCCAAGCTGAACACGATCAAGAGTTGACCGAGCAGGAAATCGAAACGCTCAAGGATGCGCTCCATAATCTGCATCGGGGTCAACAAATCACCCAACGCGGTGGCGAATCTCCAGGTCGTTCCGAAGAATAGTCCTCAGTTTTTTCGTTTCCTTAATCTCGCCACAAAAAACTTGGCTGGGTGAGGTTCCCATTTTTTAACGGTCTAGCGTGCTTGGTTTTGATGGGTTCATCGAGGTTTTAGCGGAGACGTTTTTGTGGTGGATCGCAAACAAACCATCCACAGAATCGGAGTTGCCATCGTCTGATGCCTCGATCTCCTGATCCAGCCATAAAACATGGGTTGCCTCCTGCACCAATTGTTGGGATGTCGCGAGCGAGCGGTCTAGCCCGCCAGTATCTGTGTATCGAATATCCACAGCCACCACCAATGCTCGAACCCCGATCCCGTGCAGTTTTCTGATTAACGGCAAAAAGTCCTGATCACTTATAAAAAGCACTATCACATCGCAGCCGCTGTGTAATGCGACATCATACGCCTCCAATGCCATCCAAACATCGATCCCTTTTTCCTGAGGCGGATTGACCGCTTCATTCATGGGGTAGTAATGGCTGGTGATCCCTGCAAACATCAGCAGTTGATCAAAATAACGGTCCGACTCCAACGCGTTTGCCGTCTTGGCTGCCTGTAATGAAAACCGACCCCGGAAAAAATGACTTTGCACCAGCTGGCAGTGATTCACCATGAGGTCATATTCCTGGGCAATCCACTGGCGGACAAAATCATGAAACCCTGCAAAACTTAAAAAACTATTCCGTCGGTGATAGTGTTTGTAATAATTGCTGACTCGGACGAAGTAGGACCCATCATAAAAACAGGCTACTCGTGTCATTGAGTTTTTTTTCATTTGATTTGTGCTCAGTGTTTTAAGGTTATTCAAAGGTCAATCCGTGCATTGCCAGTGCGCGTTCCAATCCCCACGCGACGCCATGACCACAATCCAAATCGCTCACCCAACCTGATTCGCGCAACACCGCTTCCTTAACCAGCGGGACGGCATTGGCTGGAGCGACCACCCAGTGGGCATAATCTTTCGAGAGCATCGGCAGATCGTTCAAATGATCCCCCGCCGCGAAGATATGATCTCGTGACACATTTAACAAACGACCGAGTTCGGCGAGCGCAGTGCCTTTATTGTAGGCTCGGTGGCTGAGTCTCGCGTAAACATGGTTCCGAACCACGGTCAATTCAGGGAGGTCACGGAAAACCCCATCCAAATATTTGTGGATCTCGGCTGCGGTTTCCACATCCTCTGCAATAAAACACAAAGGCGAATAACGATCTTCATAAATTGTGACTTGAAATCGATTCTCGATCTCCGCAACCACGATGGGAAGGGAACGTTTCACTTGTTGAAATAAAATTTCATGTGCCCGGGAGCACTCTGTGTTCCACGCTTCCACGCTATCCCAACGCCCCTCCACATGTTTGTAAATCTCCCGTTCTACCACCACGACGTAGTCCGGTCGGATCGACATTCCTGCCAGACTCAAGCCCGCCTCCAAATGATTCAAGTCGCGACCCGTATTGATCACCCAGACCACGCCTTGGTGTTGCAGTCGTGCGATCAATAATTCCAGGTGCTTGGGAACACGTGGCACCTCATTTTCGCTATGCAAGGTGCCGTCAAAATCTGTTGAAATAATCTTTATTGGCAAGGACATCGTTTTATATGCTAAACCTAGCGACCACTCACGCAGAGTGAACCGCATACGCCACATTGACGGATACTAACACAACATGTCACTCCAAGACCAATACGATGATGCTATGTTTGATTTCAGCAGTGCCGATTATGATGGTTGTATCAAAAAGCTACAAGCCGTGCTCGCGGAGGATTCTGCCCATTTCGATTCTCAACTAGCCTTGGGAATGGCGCATTATCGTTTGGGCAATTACCCGCTCTCCATCGCCGAAGGTCACAAAGCCGAATTACTCAAACCTCACGAACAATTGGTTCATACCAATCTCTCCCTGTTTTACATGAAGGCAGGCGACAAAAAAACAGCCGAACACCACGGACTTCAGGCACGCATCGCCTCGTGGCGTCTTCCTGTTCCTTCACCTGGCAGCAGCGAAGCCGGTGATCCTGAACTCCAGATAGCCAAGCCTAAAATGGTTCCTCCCGCCAAATTCCCCGACCAACCGTGGAAGAAAAAAAACAGCCCTCCTTCCCCGTGACCACCACCGCTTTTGTTACCGTCGCCCAGGTGTCCGAGATTCTCCCCGATCATGGATTGCAAGTGGTGGTTCACGGACGTTCCGTGGCTGTTTTTCTGCATCAGGGAGAATGGTCCGCCATCGACGACGAATGTCCCCATAAGAAAACCCCGCTGTCACAAGGGAACTGCGCTTACGGTCAGGTCTCCTGTCCGATGCACGGTTGGACCTTCAATCTCCGCACCGGTGCCTGCACCGAAGCCCCACACAAACCTGTCGTCATCCACGAAGTGCGCACCGTAGGAAACGAACTCCAGATCCGACTCAATCACCACCCATGAAATCCGCTTACGAACTGGCGATGGAACGCCTTAATAAAAAATCTCCGGCCTCCAAAGTCAGTGCCCGCCAGAAAAAAGAACTTGCCGAACTCGACTCCCTTTACGCCGCAAAGATTGCCGAACGCGAACTCTTTCTCCAAGGCGAAATCCAGAAAGCCATGGCGAAAGGGGATTACGAGCCCATCCCCCAATTTCAAAGGCAACTCATCAGCGACCGCAAAAATCTGAGTGCTGATCTCGAGGAGAAAAAAGAGAAAATTCGGAATTCCTAGGCTGCAAAGTTGCGGAGTTTGCCCGCCGGAAAACCGCTGCATTATTTTTTATCGTTTCCGCAGTATCTATCCAACTGCGTCCTCACGGTCCGCAGGGATCGGTTACACGAAAGTGACGGGACAAAGGGGGACTGCTTTCAAAAAGGATTGCCCGTAACGCTTGGTCACCACGCGATTATCCAAAACAACCACGATGCCGGAATCGCTTTTCGTGCGAATCAGTCGCCCCACCCCTTGACGGAATTTAAGAATAGCCTCGGGGAGCGAAAAGTCGAAAAACGCGTTGCCTCCCTCTGCCTCGATTTTTTCGATCCGTGCCTCAATCAAGGGATGGTCGGGAACGGCGAAGGGGAGGCGGGTAATGATGACATTGGAAAGGGCTTCGCCAGGAACATCCACCCCCTGCCAAAAACTATCGGTGCCAAAAAGGACGGAGTCGATGTCCGCCTTGAATCGTTCAAGGAGCAATGTTCGCGGCGTGCCAGAGCCTTGAACATGACACTCAATTCCCAGTTCGTCGAAAAAAGGTTGGAGTGCCTCAGCCATGTCATGCATCAATCGGTAGTTCGTAAACAGAACCATCGATTTGCCGTGGGTGAGGCGGATAAAATGACGGAGCCAATGGGCAAGCTCAGGTTGGAAACTGGGATCCCGAGGCTCAGGCATTTTATTGACCACATACAGTTTCATCTGTTTTTCGTAGTCGAAAGGTGATCCGACTTGGAGTTGATCGGCATCGGCTCCCCCTACCCGTCGTGCGAAATAGCCAAGACCGGCGCGGGCTTTCAATCCGGGTCCGGTTTGTTGGGCGTCCATGGATAGGGTGGCACTCGTCATGAGGACAGAGGTGTCCGCCATAAAAAGATGGGCCCGAAGGAATTTGGCGACATCGATCGGAGCGGTGTGAAGCGTCAGGTTATTGAATGCCTTTCCAGAGCGTTCCACCCAATACACGAAATCAGCTTCGTCATGGCTGAGAAAAACCTTGATGCCGTCCTGCAGTTCTCCAAGACGCCGATTTGCCTCAAGCAATTCCTGTCCTGTGTCCTTATCTTGGGTGGATTTGATTAATTCGCTGATCGATTCACGGAGGATTTGTAAAGCGGAGCTGATTGTATCTTGGGTGAGGTTCGGTCGGCGGATCCGGATTTCCTTCCATTGACGGGTCGCATGGAACCCTGGATCTGCATCCGGAACAAGGCATGAGCTGGTGTGCTGCTGGTATAACGAGTCGCAAGCCTTCTCAATCTCGGCAAAAAAATGATGAGCCTTGAGAATCAACTGTTCGACTTGGTGTGTGGTCTGACCTTGGAGTAACAGCCCCAACAATCCCTTTTTCGTGGTGGGATTCCAGAGACGTTGAACGGCAAACCGAACCTGTGCACCCGAAACAGAGGTTCCGATATGGCGTGAGGCCACCTGTTCCACCGTGTGAGCCTCGTCGAAAATTACAAAATCGTTTTTAAACAGGATGCCCTGTTCGAGTTCATCCTCGCTGGAACCGAGCAATGTAAAAAAAAGCGTGTGATTCAGCACCAACACATCAGCAGCCATAATACGACTGCGTGCCCGTTGGAAAAAACAAGGGCTGTATTGTTCAGCAAACTCCGAGCCGTGCCCGCAGAGTTTGGTGGAGCAGAGCCCGCGTTCGGAACACACTTGCGCCCAAACTTTCATATCTGGCTCCATCTCAAAATCAGAGAGACTTCCATCCTCCGTTTTTTTTGACCAATCAATCAACCGTTTCAGTTCCTCGATTTCTGGAGAGGTGAAAAGGCTATCGGCTTGGAGAAACGCTTTGTGTAGGCGACGAGTGCAAAGGTAGTTGCCTCGCCCCTTCAACATGGCGTAGCTGAAGCGCACAGGTAACACCTGGGAGAGCATCGGCAGGTCCTTGCCGATCAGTTGTTCCTGCAGATTGATTGTGTTGGTACAGATGACTGCCTTTTTTTTATTCGCAACACTGAAAAGAATCGCGG
The DNA here is from genome assembly GCA_945867235.1 of Akkermansia muciniphila. GTDB lineage: Bacteria > Verrucomicrobiota > Verrucomicrobiia > Limisphaerales > SXQI01 > SXQI01. The sequence goes on along the minus strand of CAMBHS010000003.1, from coordinate 34,052 downwards.
GGATAAGGTAACCAAGGCTTTTGCCGACACCCGTACCGGCTTCGACAAGAAGGTGGCGTCGGTGTTGTAGTGCACGCGCAACCGCGACCGCCATCTGCTGTTGCTCCGACCGATACTCAAAATTATTTGCTTTGGACAGAAGACCATTCTCGGAGAAAATTTCTTCGACCTGCGTAACAAGGTCGCCGTCGGAGGTTTGTGGATCGAGGGTGGAAATCATTCAAGGAGAAGGAGGCTCTGCTCAGGTGCTACGAGGACGACGAATGACAACATCTTGCGTCGCCGTATTTTTGACAATCAAATGGTCGGGGAGAATTCCACGCCAATTAATGTTGGGGTAAATGACGGAATGTCGTCCTAGGACCGTTCCAGGGTTGAGGACGGCGTTGCAACCGATATCCGCCTCGTCCCCGATGAGTGCTCCGAACTTGCGCAATCCTGTATCGAACGGAACTCCATCTTTTTCCACGTAAACATTTCCGGGGACAAGTTTGACGTTTGAAATTTTGACACCCGCTCCAAGGTGAGCCTTGTGACCCAGTATCGAGTCGCCCACATAATTGTAATGCGGAACGACCACACCGTTGAAGAGCATGGAATGTTTGATTTCAGAAGCATTACCCACAACGCAGTTATCCCCCACGATGACATTCTCACGGATATAGGCATTGTGCCGTATCTGGCAATTGCGTCCAATGATCGCTGGTCCCTTGATCATCGCGCCGTGCTCGACCACGGTTCCTTCCCCAATGAACACCAAGGAACCGATAAAAGGTTGCCCTTCCGATCGATGGTGCAAACCCGGTTTTAAATGGATTTGAATGTATTCTTTTAAACGCTTCAAGGTGTCCCAAGCATCCTCGCAACCCTCGAATAAAGCCGCATGGTCTGTTTGGGTCAGATCAAACAAGTCGGAAGGTTTAAACATGGGGATAACCTATGCGCAGGAAGCCCAGAGGCAAGCCCAGACCGTTTGTAAATAGCGTAAAATTCTCTAGGAAAATCAAGGAGCTACAAGACGAAAAAAGGATGGGGCTTCGGGAGGAATTGGGATCGTCAGTTCAAAGGTCACATGGGTCGGGACCACCTCTTTCAATGGGAGCCAGGTTTCGAAATCATGCGAACCTTCAACGCGAATCAATCGAAGGCTAGGCACAGTAATTTGCATCGTTAAGCTTTTTTCCGCCTCCTGCAAATGCACCGTGGTGATCGCCAAGGGCAGGGGAGCGGACGGGTCGATTCGTTGAATGGTGATAGTGGAAATATCCCCGTAGGTCTGACCATCCCATGCTTTAAAAGTAAATGTGTCCACACCGGAGTAATCGGGATCCGGATGATACACCCAATCGAGACCTGTCCCAAAAAGTTGACCATGAGTCGGTCCTTTTAGAATGGTCGCGGTCAGGGGTGTCTGCTCCGCATCCACTACCGGCAAACGAATGGGGTAGGGAAGGGCATTTGTCAGAGTATAGGTCGCAGGAATTGACAGTGGAGCTGTGTTGGTCTGGATTACGGTGATCGTGGCAAACACAGGAGCACTCGTCAGCGATCCATCCTGCGCCGTGAAACTGAAACGATCGCGCCCAATAAAATCCAGATGGGGCGTATAAGTCCATCGCTGATTATTGGTCGAAATACTGCCGTGGATCGGTTCCATTTGGATCACATTCCTTATAGGATTCGACTCTGGGTCTGTCGCTTTGAGAGCTAATATCAATGGAACATTCTTTGACGTATTAAAATCTGAAGACAGGGCGGTTGGTGACGTGTTTTTGGTTGTCACAACGAGGGTGACGCGGGCGGAGGGGCTATAACTATAGCCATCGAACGCTCGATAGTTGAAGGAATCCTTCCCCGAAAAACCGATGAAAGGCTTGTAGTGCCATACGTCACCTTCAAGTTGCAACGTCCCTTGAGTCGGCTGGCTTAAAATTTCAAACTCGAGAGGATTGGCATCGGCATCCGTTCCAGAGAATTCAATCTCGGTGGTTTGATTGGTTGCCGTCGTGCGCGTGAAGTTCACAACCTGTGGCGCATTATTGGTCGCGGTGACATGGAAGGAGACCAAGATGGGTTCGCTGTCGATTCTTCCGTCGTTCGCCACATAGATAAGAAAATCCTTACCGCTGAAATTAAAGTGAGGTGTGTAGGTGGCGATCGATGGGTAATTCAGGACCGAACCGTGCAAGGGTGCCCGGGTGATTCGATAGGTTAGAGGATCGCCATCGGGATCGGTTGCGGCGTAAAAAACCGTGGCCGGCTTATTCTTGTTGAAAGTGAAATGGATTGGAGTTCCCTGGGGAGCATCGTTGCGGGGTTGAATCAGCAACTCAATCTCCATGGAATGGGTGATTCCATCGGGGCTGAGTGTATCCACGTGGATATTTTCTGATCCGTTGAAATTTGTTTGAGGCTGAAAAAGCACCGTTGTTGGCGAAGGTATTGAAATGAGGTTTCCAGGGTTGCCAGCAATGGCTCGAGTAATGTCCCCTTGGATGAAACCAGCGATGTCAATGGCGAGCGGTGTGTCCTCGTTACCGAGTCTTCGCATCGTTGGAAGTGGACGGGCGGGTCTGACAAGAGAAGCAGGAGCTTTTCCAGTCATCTGAGGATTATTTCCTAGGCTCGGCCAAGGAGCATTCGCTGGCGAGAATGTGCTGGATAATTGCCATGCGTAAATTTGGTGTCTTTGTTTCAGACCCGATTCATTGGGTTTAGACGCATAGGTGCGGTCATTGATGGAAACAGCGAGAAGGTTTAGGTTGCCATCACCTTCCATATCGGTGGCGATAATCGGTGAGGATTTATGATAGACACCTGAGGTATTGGATTCGATGGGAAATAAGTGTGATCCCGAATTTGAATGCAGTTTTATCGGTATCCCCTCGTGGTTCCAGGCTTGTATCCCTCCTAGGTAGGCCTCGCTATTCTCACGCAACGCGAGATTGGAATACCCCAATAACGGCAATAAAATGTCAGGCTGCGAATTCCCATCTACGTCGACCAAAGTTGGACCAGCACGGACAGACCGGTTCTCAATCCGCTCGCTCGGCCAACCCGGCACTTCGAAACCATCCGACTCGATCAAATGAATCCGGCGTGAGGCACTCCCAACCGCCGCGATACAGAGGCGACCATCGCCGAGGACATCTCCCAATGCCAATGGGGTCTCGAAGGATTCGTCTCGCAAGATGGGGTAAAATGGCCATTTTTTCCCTTGAGCATCGAAAACATAAAGTCCCCCAGAAGCAGGAGCATCCGTTTTGACAGAACCGATAACGATCTCCAAGGATCCGTCACCATCCAAATCGCCAACCACCGGCGAAATCAGGAAGGTAGCAGGGGTCAACGAATTCCAAACCAGATTCGGACTCGAATCAAAGTTATAGCAGGACAACCCTCCGCAACCCCCGGGAACGATGATTTCCAGTCCTTGAATTTCAGGTAATAGATCCGCGACCGCCGGGGATTGCCTCATCACATTATTTGTGCCAAAACAGATGGGAACCTCCCAAGATCGCAGACGCTGTCCGGCTCCATTATAAACGCACACATCCGCCACATCCTGATTCTGGCGATTTGCAGCCATGTTCGAGAGAGTGATCAAAAAATTGGTGCCATCCTCGCGGAGTGGGGCGATGACTTTTCCCGTGCGGCCCAGTTCAATTCTGATGGGCCAAGATCCGGCCACGGAACTGCCGTCGCCATGAAACGCGAAAAGTGACGATCCAGATTCAACGATGATTTCAGGTTTTTTATCACCATCCAAATCACCCACAACCGGAGTGTCTGCCCCATAACCATCCGGAGGCAACTCCCGCTCCCACAGCTGTGAACCATCGGCTTGCAACACCATGAGGCGCGGCGGTTGATCCGAGCCGTTGGTGACAAGAATGATTTCTTTTCGTCCGTCGCTGTCCAAATCTGCCACTTGGAGCGTGCGCCAGTCCTCATCGGAAACTGTTCCGCGCACGTTCACGGCCTGGGGCCATCCTTTCTTCAAGAGGGAATCGAGAAAAAGGAGTGCGACAGGGTTGGTTTGGCTGGTTCCGACTCTTGAATTAAAACTCGTCAATCGCAAGGAATAATAGCGGTCAGCAGCCAATGTTGAAGTGTCCCATTGTGCCAGTGGGGCGTTGATCCAACCTTCCTTTCCACGGGGATGAAATGTGATCCCTTGAGTGGACCAATGTGTCGGCACGATCCCTTCGCCGACCTCAAGTGTAACCTGGGCTTCGGCACCAAAAGCCGTTCCTAGTATTTGAATCACTTCACCATGTCGAAGGATATCAGAATTCTGTGGTGAAAGAATTGTTGTATTCGCAATTGTGGACGTGGCTTTTGTGGACACTGTTTGAATGAGGCCGTTTGTTAATGGGGAGCTTAGACTCAGACGGAAGGTGTTCGTGCCTTCCATGAGCCGTGTCGAATCCACGGTGACTGAGTGGGATAGATTTACCGAAGTTAATCCGATATTGGTGAGGGTTTCCCATTGGTTGGGATTAAGCCCTGAGCCCACTTCGAGAACTCCCTGAAATGGTTTTGAGACGGCGGCACCCATGTGGATGATGATTGAACCAACCATGGTCGAAGGTAATTCCAAATGAGGAATGGGGGGAGCCGTGGGGTGAGCTGCCACCGCAAGCGTCGTATTGATGCGACCTCCAATTCCACTTTCGGGCGCAACGGGATCGACACTATTCCTGAGGATGTTCTCAAGATCCGACCTTGTAAAATCAGGATGGAGGGAAAGAACCAAAGCCGCGACGCCTGAGACATGCGGTGTGGACATCGAGGTGCCGCTAAAGCTTTGGTATCCGCCATTGAGAGTCGTCGAAAAAATGTCCTGCCCAGGTGCAGCGACAAATACATTCGTGCCGAAATTTGAAAAAAAAGATTTCTCGTTCATCGGACTGACGGACGCGACGGCGATGACTCCTGCGAGGGCTGCAGGATAGCGCAGGTTGGAGGTGTGACTGTTGCCCGCAGCCGCCACCACAATCACCCCCGCAGCGCGTGCCTCTTGAATAGCATCCTCCAAGGCTCGGCTTTTTTCGTCCAATCCCCAACTGGCGTTGATGATCTGTGCCCCGTTTTTTCGGGCGTAATCGATGGCCTCGATGGCATTCGCGACATTGCCGCTTCCTGTTTCATCGAAGGCTTTCACCGCCATCATCGAGACTTCCCAGCAAACACCCGATATGCCGATGCCGTTGTTTCCCACAGCTCCGATAATGCCGCTGACATGAGTGCCGTGAAAGTGATCGTCCATTGGATCGCTGTCATGCGAAACAAAATCGTAACCATGCACATCGTCCACATGCCCATTCCCGTCATCGTCCAAACCATTGCCGGGGATTTCCTTTCGATTGATCCAGATATTCGCCGCCAGATCGGGATGCAAATAATCGATCCCAGTATCAATCACCGCCACGCGAACATCGCGACTTCCCGTTGCAAACATCCAGGCCTGAGGGGCAGCAATGTCCGCCCCCAGTTTGCCAAAATAATAATTTGTATTTTGCAATGAAAGTTGGGCACTGAAATCAAAATCATTAGGGATCTTTCGACTCATCCCATCAGTTAGAGTGTCGAGTTGTATCCGTAGATTGGGTTCCGCATAGACGACATCCGAGCGGCGAGCGAGTTCGGCCGCGACGGATCTTGCATCCAGACCCGGTCTCAGTTGCAGGAGATACAACTCGTGTCGCAATTGATCTTGATCTGCGGCCGCATTTAGATTTGCAACCGTCCCTGATAACAACCGGCGAGCGGATATAGCACCGGGAAACGAGGGAGTCAGGCTTTGTGCGGTGCGGGAGGATGTGTGCATCCTGACAAGAACCTCGTTGCCATGTATCGCCCCACCCAGTGGTTTTGCTACTCCTTCAGCCACCATGCCATGGGTTAAAAAAAAGGAACCCAAACACAATCCACGAAGAAACACGCGGAGCATAAGTCTAATCCGTTCAGTCAGATTAAAAATGACCGAAATTGGCATCGTGGAACTCATGAAAAAAGTTTCTGCCATTGATTGTTAGCAGTCTGAAAAACGCCACTCGTCATTTCCATGCTCTCGTTATTCACAGGAACCATTTATTCACCCATGAGCTTTAAGAAACTTGGTTCGTCGATTATTTTTACGCCCAGTTTCTGCGCTTTATCCAGTTTCGACCCAGCTTCCTTGCCAGCGAGGACATAGGTTGTTTTTTTACTCACACTTGTATTTACTTTGCCGCCGGCGGATTCGATTTGAGCCGTCGCCTCCTCACGCGTCAAGGTGGGAAGAGACCCCGTCAGGACAAAGGTCATTCCATCCAAGGGTCTCGCCTTCCCCGTAATTTCCGATCGGAAAAGTTCAGAGGAAAAATTCAAACCGGCTAGACGCAATCGTTCGATCAAGGCTTGATTTCGTTCATCCGAGAACCATTTTGTCAAACTTTCGGCGATCACCGTTCCAATATCATCCAACTTTTCTAAGTGCTCAACCGAAGCTAAAGCGAGATCGTCAAGGGTTGAAAAATGGAGACCTAATGATTTGGCAGTTCTGGTTCCTACATGCAAAATACCCAGCGCAAAAAGCAACCGCCAGAGATCACGGGTTTTACTGGCCTCCAATCCTTCAAGAAAGGTCCCAGCCGACTTTTCTCCCATGCGCTCCAGTCCTGCGAGCTGAGGCAATGAAATTTGATAAAGATCAGAAACGTCGCGAGCCACTTGATGGGCTACCAATTGTTTTGCCAAAACTTCACCGCCCCCTTCGATGTCCATTGCCCCTCGGCAGCACCAATGCTCAAAACGTGCTCGGACTTGTGCGGGGCATTCCAGATTCTTACATCGCCAAACGACTCCAGTCCCATCTGGGGTTTGCGTCCGTTCGATAGATCCCTGACATTCGGGGCAAGCATTTGGAAATTCAAACAGGGTTTCGCTCCCTGTTCGTTTTTCAATAACAACACCTACTACGGCGGGGATCACTTCGCCCGCTTTTTTAATAATCACAGTGTCGCCAATCCTGATATCCTTGCGCCTTAACTCGTCCTCGTTATGAAGTGTCGCTCGACTGATGGTGCTGCCGGAGAGCAGGACTGGTTGCAATTCAGCCACCGGCGTCAAGGCTCCGGTTCTTCCTACCTGGATTGTGATCCCAATGAGTTTGGTTTCCGCTTTTTCCTCAGCATACTTATACGCCATCGCCCAGCGGGGTGCTTTTGAGGTGAAGCCAGCTCGTTCACGCAAGCCTAGATGATTAAGCTTAATCACGGCTCCGTCTGTTTCGTAATCGAAAGATTTTCTGATTTGGTCGAGTGCGTTCAGTGCCGATATTATTTCCTCGGGTTCTTGGCATGCCCAGGTGCGTTCGGGAGTTTTGAATCCTAACGCGGTCAACCAACGCAAGGCCTCGGCATGTGTTCTAAAAGGAGGCTCGCCCTCGGTCTCGATGAAACCAAGACCGTAAATGATCAGATCGAGATGTCTTTTCGCCACCTCGCGAGGATCCAGTTGTTTGAGCGAACCAGAGGCAGCATTCCGAGCGTTGGCAAATGCCTCTTCACCTGAAGCCAGACGGTCTAAGTTGAGTTTGGCGAATGCTTTTTTTCGCAAAAAAACTTCACCTCTGACTTCAAAACATTTTGGAACACTCCCGTGAAGTGGAGTTTTTATTTGTAGTGGAAGGCCGCGTATCGTTTTGAGATTGGCTGTGATGTTGTCCCCCTCAACCCCGTCTCCCCGAGTTGCGCCAACCGACAACCTGCCATTTTCATAACGGAGGTTTATCGCTAATCCATCCACTTTAGGTTCGACAATCCAATCTAACTTTTCGTTAGGCAATAGTCGTTGCAACCGCGCTGTAAACTGCCCAACTTCATTGTGCGAGTAGGTGTTGTCCAAACTGAGAAGTGGTGTTCGGTGTCTTACGGAATCGAACGAACTTAAAGGGGCTCCCCCCACCCGTTGACTGGGTGAATCGATGCCAGCCAAATTGGAAAACACTTTTTCCAAATCAAGCAATTCACGATACAGTTGGTCGTATTCTTGATCCGAAATCGTCGGTCGATCGTGAATGTAGTAAGCCTCGTCATGCATCCTGATTCGGTCGGCGATTTGGTTATGGCGATGCTGGGCTTCGTCAGGTGTCATGAAGTTTAATATTGCTACCCCCATCCTCATCAATTCGACCCTACTGGGCGAGAAATTTCATGCGAGGCAGTCTCGGTATTCGTAGAAATTCGCTCTGAATGTTTAGGTGTCTTGCGGAGTCAAATAGAGCTGCTGATACTTGCCTCGCAATAACGCGTTGCGGGTGTCGGTTGGGGATTGACCCTTATTGCAATTTGATTATCCTGCAAGCGTTACCCAATAAATCTTAGAGTTTTATGCAAAAAAACCAGAGCCCAAAAGTTTCCGACCCGAACTCCCGTCGGAATTTTATCAAACAGACCACGACTGCGGCTGCCGCCGTGGCCGCCATAAACATTTTTAAAACCCCGGTTTATGGGCAAAACCAAGCCCCTTCGCTAGGGCGAGTCATCGGCGCGAATTCACGCATCGTAGTCGGATTCATCGGCGTGGGAGGACAAGGTATGTCCCACGTCCGTTCGCAGAAGGAAGATGCCGCTGCCAATAATGTCGAACTCGTCGCTGCCTGCGATGTCTGGCAAAACCGAATCGACTCGGCGAAAACCTATATCGGAGCCAATTGCCAAGGTTTCAACGACTATCGGAAATTATTGGAACGTAAGGATATTGACGCTGTCACCATTGCTACAGTGGATCATTGGCACACCAAATGTTCGTTGGATGCCATCCAAGCAGGCAAACACATTTACGTCGAGAAACCCATGACGCGGTATCTCGGGGAAGCCTTTCAAATTCACGACGCCGTCAAGAATAGCAAAATCGTTTTCCAGGTTGGCTCACAGGGTTGCTCGGATGCGAAGTGGCACAAAGCCGCCGAGTTGATCAAGGCTGGCAAAATTGGGCAGTTGGTTATGGCTCAAGGTTCCTACCCTCGTAATAACCCCAAGGGGGAATGGAATTACAATATCGACCCCAATGCCAAAGCCGAAAATTTGAATTGGCAAAATTGGTTGGGACCGGTTAGCAAAAAAATCCCATTCAATCCCGATCATTATTTCCGTTGGCGCAAATATTACCCCTATTGCGGTGGGTTGCTGGGTGATCTTTTCCCTCACCGATTGCATCCTTATATGCTCGCTTCAGGCAATCCTGAATATCCTACACGCGTCGTAAGCATCGCCACAAAACGCGTTCACAGCGACAAAAACACTCCTGGGACTCCCGAACGCGACGTGCCAGAACATGTCGAATTATTGGCTGAATTTCCTAGTGGCCTGACTTTGGTCATGATTTCCAGCACGGTTTGTGAATCGGGTCTGATCGAGCAGATTAATGGACATAAAGGAACGCTTTACATGTCTGGCAACCGCGTCGAACTCAAACCAGAACGGCAATTTGCCGAAGAAGTCGAACCGGAAACCATCCCCGGAATCAAGCCAGGTGAATCTGTTGCCGTTCATGAAAAGAACTGGTTCGATTGTATCCGTGACGGCAAGTCTCCTAATGGCAATATCGATTTGGCCACAAAGGTGCAGACAGTTATCTCGCTGGGAGAAATGTCCGAACGCCTTGGAGTGGCTTGCAAATTCGATCCAAAGACACGCAAAATCACCACCGGCGACGGCAAGGTTATGCCCGTCACCGAGTTGAAACCCATCTCCTACGGCTGGACCGATCTTTCATAGTCCTTAGCCTGTTTCTTTCGATAGGGTCCGGGTGCAAACTTGGACCTTTTTCTTTTGATTCCCTAGTTTCTGAGCGACTTTGATCTATGTGTGGAAACTGAAACCTCATTAAAAGCCGCTCGGAATGCCATGGCGACTCGGTTTGAACTTGTCCTTCCTGGGAAAGTCACGCCGGGCTTGCAGGCTGCTGCCGAGGAAGCACTCGATGAAATCGAACGCATCGAAGGGCAACTCAGTTATTACCGCCCCACCAGTGAGATCTGTGCCCTCAATCGCGAGGCGGGCGTGCGGCCTGTCCGTGTCAATCTGGAGGTTTTTCGTCTCCTTCAATTGGCTGTCCAACTTTCCGCCCAGACTCTTGGAGCCTTTGACATCACCGTGGCACCGTTGCTTCGTATCTGGGGTTTTTCAGGCGGGGCAAGTCGCATCCCTTCCGCAGACCAACTCTCCGAAGCCAAATCGCAGGTGGGTTGTCACCATTTATTGTTCAACGAGGAAAACCAAACGGTGCGATTCACCCACCCATCAGTTCAGATTGATTTGGGGTCCATTGGTAAAGGTTATGCCATTGATTGTGCGGCAGGGATTCTTCACGACCATGAAATCCATTCAGCTCTTCTTCACGGTGGCACGAGCACGGTGATTGCGATGGGGCACGGGATAGACGACCAGATTTGGAAAGTTGCGCTTCCAGCACCGACTGGGTGTTCACCACGAGAGATTAAAACTGTCGAACTACACGAATCTGCACTTTCATTCTCCGCTTGCTGGGGGAAGTCGTTTACTCAGGAAGGCAAAACCTTTGGACATGTTATCGATCCTCATACAGGTGAACCCACAGAGGCAGCACAATTTGCGGCTGTTATGCATTCTTCCGCCACGATAACGGATGCGCTTTCGACCGCCTTGCTGGTTCGCGGTTCATCTTTTCTACCACATCTCCAAAGTCATTACCCTAACCTTCGTGCATGGGTGGGTTGACCCAATAAAAATGGGCTAATTACGGAAAGGTTAAGACTCGATCGCATTCCACGAGCAGATCATTTAACAGAGTGAGTCCAACCCATGTCGCCGGTTCACACAGAGGAACATTTCGCTGTCGGGCGGAATAAGCACACGCAAAAAGCTTCAAGCCACGATCGACCATTTTATTCCAAGCTTTGTGATCGGCTCCACGAACCCCTTCATGGAGCAAATACACATACACCTCCACGGGTTTATCGAGTGCCGAATCAGCAATCCGCAACAAATGGGTAAAATTGCGACTTGTTGTTTTGGCGACCAGAACTAAACCCAGCTTTGCGACTTTCGTAGGTGGAGACTCTTTTCCTTTTTTGTTCTCTAGCATAACGGATCGATCCTTCCCACATAGTAATTGGGATTATTTCCTTCGTCAGCCGGAATTTATTAGTGTGAATGGCTTTCGATCAAAATCTTTCATTTTTATTAATTTTAAAGGAAATCCGCAGAGGTTTACAAAGCCAATGCGTTGGACTAAATTGTTCTACACATATGAATTTCACACGCGCTTCGGGTTCACGGTGGTTTGCGTTTCTCTTCTCTTTGTTTTTGGCACACTTGGCGACAACGGCACAACCGAAGAAAGTCGCTGATCCGGCGGTTACGACTTCAAAATTACCCTTATCACGGTTGACCCTTTACTCCAGCGGTGTGGGGTATTTTCAGCGCAAAGGCGTGGTGGAAGGAAAGGCGGAAGTGGAACTTCGATTCAAGGTCGATGATATCAACGATCTCTTGAAAAGCATGGTGGTACAGGACTTCGACGGGGGGCAGGTGCAAACGGTTACCTACGGATCGCGGGATCCTATCACGAAGACACTGAAAAGTTTTGGCATTGACCTCACATCGAACCCGACACTGGGTCAGTTACTTGATCAAATGCGTGGAGAGCAGGCCGAAATTCACTGGCCCAATCTGATTACCGGTTTGATCTTGGGGGTGGAGAAAAAAACGCAAACAGTGGGTGAGAACAAAGTGGTGGAGACGGAGCATTTGAATTTGGTAACAGCCGATGGTTTGCAATCCGTAGCACTTTCGCAGGTTCAAAAAATTAAACTTTTGAACGAGAGCATTAACTCGGAGTTGATGCAGGCTCTGGGTGTGCTTGCGAAGGGGCATGATACCCAGAAAAAAACCGTCAGCATAACGTTCAATGGTCAAGGAAAACGCAATGTCAGCGTGGGGTATATCGCACAAACCCCCGTGTGGAAAACCAGTTATCGTTTGGTTCTGGAGGATAATGACAAAGCGTTTTTACAAGGATGGGCCATTGTGGAAAATACCTCTGATGAGGATTGGGACAATGTAGATCTCTCCCTCATTTCTGGACGTCCCATATCCTTCACCATGGATCTTTATCAACCCCTTTATACGTCCCGTCCCGTGGTGGAGCCTGAACTTTACCTTTCACTACGACCTCAAGTTTACAGCGAAAGCTTGATAGCCGGTAAACCGGGTGCCGCGGATCAGTTGGTTCGTAGCAAGGATGCAAGTCGCTTCGCCGGTGGGGCTAACCAGTTGGGGCTGGGGCGACAGTCAGGAAATTCGTTGGAATTTCAAAGCTTGGATAAAGGCGAACGCAAACTCGCAGAAACAGTAGGTCTAAATGATTGGTTTTTTTCAGGGGTCAGTGCGGCGGCCGATGGCGAAAAGGCAGGTGAACTTTTTCAATACCGCATCAAATCGTTAGTAAGTTTAGTTCGGCAAAAATCGGCCATGCTTCCCATAATCAACGATTCAGTAACGGGCACCAAGCTCTCGATTTACAATTCACGTGTCCAGGCCAAGTATCCATTGAATGGTTTGCGCTTCAAGAACACCACGGGTTTGCATCTAATGCAGGGTCCAGTCACTGTTTTCGACGCCAATACCTATGCCGGCGATGCGAAGATCGAAGATTTGGCTCCCGGCCAGGATCGATTGATTAGTTACGGGATCGACCTCCACGCCGAGGTGGAGCCACGATCTACTCCTCAGATGGGGGAGGTGACCAAGATCATTATCAAGCAAGGCACCATTGTCCTGACCCGGAAAATGGTTCAAGAAATGACCTACACAGTTCGCAACCGCGACCAGAAAAAGAAAACCGTTTTAATCGAGCATCCTTACCGCAGTGATTGGGTGCTCCTAGAGCCGACGAACAAGCCAGAACGATCTCGGGAAGTTTACCGGTTTCCTGTCGTGGTTGAAGCCGGAAAGACTGAGAAATTGGTGGTCAAGGAGGAGACGCTTACCGATGAACTTACGGCGTTAAATAATTCTCCCAATGACTTTATTTCTATTATCATCAAAGGTCAAAAGGCGACCCCGAAAATACTCCAAGCGTTGCAGAACGTGATGAAAATGCGTGGAGAACTGGATCGCACAACGGCGTTACGTACGCGGCGGGAGAAGGAGGTGGTGGATATTTCTCAAGAACAAATACGCATCCGTGAGAACATGGCCCGACTGACGGATAATTCAGAATTGCACATTCGTTACGTCAAAAAGCTCGATGCTCAAGAGACCTCTTTAGAGGAGTTTCGCATTGAAATATCTGGTTTAAAGGACACGGAAGGGAAACAAAAGCACGCGTTGGATGAGTATTTGGGAAACCTCAACTTGGAATAGTCCCGATGCTTTCGGTCAAGGGAGAGCACGGACTAACAGCAGTGGAATGCGGGATTGGTGTCGCACCTCGCTGATCGTGCTCCCGTGTATGAGATCCCCGAGAAACCGATGACCGTGAGTCGTCATGGCAATCAGGTCGCAACCCTCCCGTTCTGCGGTTAACAGAATTTGTTTCGACGGCTCACCCCGCGCCAATGAAATATCAACTTCCAAACCTTGAGTTCGCAATTCTGAAGCGATCCTTTCAAGGTATTGGCGGTCATTCATCATTTCCTCGGACTCCGTCAATTTGAGGTGATCAAAATTCCGCGCTGCCCAACCGTCTGCGACATGAATTAATAACAACCGTGATTTCAGCAAGGTCGCCAACCGTGCGATGTGCGGAATTAATGAGGCGTCAGTGCGGGTGTTCTCAAGGGCAACAAGAATGTTCGAGTACATATCAGATACTTTCTTAGTGACTAGCCACAGTGGCCGCCCCAGTTAGACCGAAGGTGTCCAATAAAAACTTCACATTCAAGCTCACAATTACGAGGGCGACCGTCCACGCGGTATATTTGAGCCAAGCGGAATTGACGAATTCCCCCATTTTTTCCCGGTTGCTTGTGAATGTGACCAATGGAATGACAGCAAATGAAAGTTGGAGGCTCAGAATGACTTGGCTCATTACCAACAGACGGGTGACACTCGCCTCCCCATAAATAAGGATGCAGATCAACGCTGGAATAATGGCTATCAGGCGCGTGATAAGCCGTCGGAGCCAAGGACGGATGCGGATGTTGATAAAACCTTCCATGACGATTTGACCTGCAAGTGTGCCAGTCAGCGTGGAACTCTGACCTGAAGCCAGCAGTGCCACCGCAAAAAGTCCGCTGGCAATCGATACGCCAAGAAGCGGGCTTAGCATCTTGTGAGCTTCTTGAATTTCCGTAACTTCGAACTGACCACGTGTGTGAAACGTGGAAGAGGCAACGATGAGGATCGCTGCGTTTATGAAAAGTGCGAACATCAGGGCGATTGTGGAGTCGATCGTGGCAAATTTGATCGCTTCCCGTTTTCCTACGCTGGTTCTTTCAAATTTTCGCGTCTGAACGATTGAGGAATGTAGGTAAAGATTGTGCGGCATCACCGTGGCACCCAAAATTCCGATGCCGATCAGGAGCATCTCGCGGTTGCGTAATATTTCAGCACGCGGAATGAATCCCGACATGACCTCTCCCCAGGCAGGTTTGGAGAACATAATCTCCGCAAAAAAACATCCTCCAATCGTCAAAATGAGAACAATAACCAGAGCTTCGATCCATCGAAAACCTTTGTTTTGAAGGTAAAGAATTGCCAAGACATCGAGAATCGTGATTCCCACCCCCCAAGCTAAGGGGATGCCGAATAACAGATTGAGGCCAATGGCCGATCCGAGAACCTCTGCCAGATCGCAGGCGCAGATTGCGATTTCGCACATCACCCAGAGTACCATCGCAATAGGTTTGGAGTAATGATCCCTACAGGCCTGGGCTAAATCTCTGCCAGTGACAATCCCGAGCTTGGCGCAGAGCGATTGCAGGATGATCGCCATGATATTCGACAACAAGATAATGCTGAGAAGTCTGTATCCATAGGCAGAACCTCCAGCGATGTCGGTGGCCCAGTTGCCTGGATCCATATAACCCACGGCGACGAGGTAGCCCGGTCCAGAAAAGGCAAGTAACTTACCCCAGAATCCAAGCCCCTTGGGAATGGAGACGCTGCGATGCACATCTTGAAGGCTCTTCGTGGTGTTGGCTTGCCGCCAGCCACGATCTTCCTGTGGGGAACTAGGGTCAACTAAGGTCGGAGCTGAGTCAGAAGGCATAAAATCGACAAAATGGGATTCCGAGAATCACTGTTGAACAATAAGCTATCTCAAATTTAATTAGGATCAACTACTAAAAATAGCCAAGGCTATAAATCTTTGCCTCAACCTAGTATTCACTCCTTCAGTTTTCCAACGCCATGTGGTATGCAGAGGACATGAATTCAACGGCAATTATTTCTTCCTCGGATTATCAGAAGCATCAGACCGGGGCGGGGCATCCCGAGAGTCCAGCTCGTTCCCAACGAGTGAGCGAGGCTCTGCTGCGGATGGACGTCGACAAAAAACTGGTTTGGAAGGAACCACGAAGGGCGACAATTGCCGAATTGGAGCGCGTGCACCTTCCTAGTTATGTGACCACGGCTCGCGAGGATGTCGCGCGTGGGGCTCCCTATCTGAGTACGGGGGATACGAACATTAGTTCAGATTCTTTCGACGTTGCTGTATTGGCAGCCGGTGGGGTGATTCGAGCGGTCGAGGAAGTTGTAGGTGGGAAAGCGAAAAATGCATTTTGTATTGTCAGGCCACCCGGTCATCATGCATCCAGCAACAAGGGGATGGGTTTTTGCTTGTTCAATAACATCGCCCTCGCAGCTCGGCATGCTCAAAAGAAACTAGGGTTGGGGAAAATTTTAATCGCAGATTGGGATGTCCATCACGGCAACGGGACTCAGGACGTTTTTTATGCCGACGGATCCGTGTTATTTTTTGACACCCATCAACACCCGCTTTATCCAGGCACAGGCGACGCTTCGGAAACGGGAACCGGTCGAGGGCTAGGGTGTATCAAAAATAATCCGTTTCCAGCGGGAACAGGGCGGAAGAAGATACTGGGTGTTTTTGAGGATCGCCTCGTAAAGGCTGCCAACCTTTTCAAACCTGAATTGGTTCTTATTTCAGCGGGTTTCGATTCACGAGTAGGCGATCCGTTGGGAGAATTTTTGCTAACCGACGAGGATTTTTCGGACCTTACCAAAGTGGTATTAAGCATCGCGCGTGAGCACGCTGGTGGCAGGCTCGTCTCAATTTTGGAAGGGGGTTACAACCTCAGCGGGCTTGCGAGTGCATCGGCCCGCCATGTTCAAACTCTTATGAACGACTAATCTTAGGGTTGAAGGAACCGATGATGACGAGGGAGATCAAAAAGGGAGGATGCGGGTCCGCATCAACTCTGATCTTCCGCTTCAGGTAACATCAGCTAAGTTTTGCCCATGCTCTCTAACGCAGGAATTCATTTTAATACGCAGGATTCTTGGGATGGGTTGCAGGGACTTCAGCAGGTAACCATTCCTGACCTTTGGCAACAAGAGGCTGTTGCAGCTCTGCGCACCGGAAAGGATGTGGTGGTTCATGCGCCCACAGGGGCAGGGAAGACCTTGATTTTTGAACTGTGGTCCAATCAAGGAAAAAACCGTGGGCAAGCGATTTACACCGTGCCAACCCGTGCTCTGGCCAATGACAAGCTTGCGGAGTGGAGAGCTCGAGGTTGGAATGTTGGAATTGCAACCGGAGATATTTCCGACAACCTAAGTGCTCCTGTTATCGTTGCGACATTAGAAACGCAGAAAGCACGTTTAATTGCGGGTGACGGTCCTTCTTTGCTGGTGGTGGATGAGTATCAAATGTTGGGCGATCCTGATCGAGGTCTCAATTATGAACTGGCCATCGCACTGGCACCTTCTCAAACCCAGTTATTGTTACTCAGTGGCAGTGTGGCTAATCCTCACCACATCGTTCAATGGCTTAATCGATTGGGTCGAACGGCTCAGTTGATTCGTTATGACCACCGACCTGTGCCATTGGAGGAAATACAGGCAAACAACCTCAGTTACCATCTGCCAAACGATATCCAAGGATATTGGCCACGCCTTGTAGCAAAAGCCTTGGCAGAGGATTTAGGGCCAATCCTTATTTTTGCCCCCCGTCGCCAAGCTGCCGAGATCATGGCCAATGAACTGGCGAAATATTTGCCGAATCCCAATCCGCTCAACTTGACACCGGAACAGCGGATGATCACAGGTGAGCACCTCGCAAAGCTGCTCAAAAGTCGGATCACATACCACCATAGTGGATTAAGTTATGCTTGCCGTGCTGGGATTATCGAGCCGTTGACCAAAGCAGGGCAGTTGCGAGTGGTGGTCGCGACGATGGGGTTGGCTGCGGGGATCAATTTCTCTTTGCGTAGTGTCGCACTCTCGGGCGAATCCTATCGACGGGAACAGGTCGAACAACCCCTCCGGTCGGATGAAATCCTGCAAATGTTCGGACGCGCGGGACGCCGAGGTTTAGACGAAACTGGGTTCGCTTTGGTGACCTCCAACGGCCTACGGTTGATCGATGCGAGCCTTGCATCATTGTCACGCGGAGCATTGGTGGATTGGGGGACATTGCTTAGAATTATGAGCGAAGCCTCTCGGGCGGGGCTTAACCCCTACGCCGAGGCCGTCCGTGTCCAAGGACGACTATTTACTAACAAGAGAATTTTTCTAGGAGTCGAGGAATCTCTTAAAAACCCTGTTACTCCTTGCGGACTTCGAACCGATTCAGAACGAGCTCGATTGGTGCGTAAGCGAGTTCGGGAAATGTTCAACAGCCGGCAACTTTGGCAGCCCAAACCGGAGCCAACACTCGTAGCTGCAGGAAAGGTATTTTTTTCACCAAATGCAACCCTTTCAAAGGGTGAATCAGGTGAGCCTATCGCCTTGAGAAGTGTGCTTACCGAACCGGTAGCACTCGAAAAAATCGGGTTTGGAAACCTTTGTGTCGTGTCTGAGGAGGATGGGGTCAAAGTTTACGGACGCGAAATGACCGTCGCAGAACGGTTGAACAACGGCCAGATTCTTCTCACCAAATGGGTGCGCCGCCTGACTCTGTGGCCCAGACGCCAAGTCTCTGTCGATGAATGGAACGGTAAAGTGATCCTACTTTTAGGAGAAAAGCTTGCGATGGAAAAAACACCCCTCGTGAGACTCAAGGAACACCCTCTTAAAATAGTCGCGGAGGTCAGCTTGGCTGAGCAATCGCTTCGTGTGCCGATAGATGATGCAGGAGTAGCCTTATGGCGACCCTCTGAGCGTGAGGCCATTCCGGTGCCCTGCTCCCAATGCTCGTTGGTCACTGATTGCCAAGCTCTCCCGACATCAACCGGGACTGCGTTGCAATGGCGAAGGTTGAATCTTGTGGATGAAACGGGCACCCCCACCTTGAAAGGGCAGATCGTAAGTTTTTTTTCGCAAGGTGATGGTTTGGCGATTGCCGCTGCCTTGGAGGATGCAGATTACCCGATCCCTGATTTGGTTTATGATCTGGCAAATCTGGATGGAGGATTTCGGTTTTGTGGGGACGAAAATCGTTATATGGGGCGATTGGCAAAAGTTTGCAATAAAGCCTACGGGCTTGTCAGCATTCCTGGGTATTTGGAGAACGGCATACCTCCTAAATACGGGTATGGCGCTGCAGAAATCGTCGCGGCGGTGCACCAATTGCCTCAATCTAAATACAAATGGGTCACCCCGATCCTAGGAGTGGGTGATATTGACCGGATGATTATCGAATGGCGCAGTGTGTTACGCCAGATCAGCCACGCCCCTTCTCTGGAAGGGGCGCGGTGGACAGCCTTGCAAAGTTTTGCGAAAGATATGTTGAATGAGGTCGCCTCTCCCACTCAGCGAGAATTTCCACCATTGGAGCATTATCAAACTCGCCGGATCGACCATAAGTTGAAACTTCCTAGGCATTGATCAATTCCATCGCCTCAGATGACTCACTAGACGTAAAAACCATCAAAAGTCTTGAAATCTTCTCGTTAGTTTACTACTTTGATCGAGTAGATTTTTATGCGTAAAGCTTTTTTATTTTTCGCGATTGTCAGTTTGATTGTAGGTTTTGTAGGGGGTGGAAATCCCTATGTTTCCGGCACTGGAAAGGCCTTGTTCGGAGCCTTTTTCATTGCGTTCTTTATTTCCCGATTACTGGATGGAATCGACGACAACGTCGAAGCATGACGCTTTCGCCAAATATGCTTTGAATAAAGCCCACCCTAAATTTGTTTAGGGTGGGCTTTTGGTTTTCATGCTGAACCCCTCCGAGTTGGAAAAACCTTTTTCATGTGAATTTTACGGGGAACCGGTGTTGGCGAGGGGAAGGTCTAAAATAAAAGCTAGGGATCTAAAGTTTGCTCCGATCAGAAAAACATAATAGTGGTTGATAAAATCTGGATTAGAGACAAATTGATTGCATCTATGAAACGAATAATTGCTGCCTTGGCCGTGTGTGCAATCTTGCCGTGGTCATCACAGTCCAAAGAATTTACGGCAACCCAGTCGGGTCGCATTTCTTTCGCGGTTTCAAAATTACTCGAGAAATACCATTATCGCCAATCGACTGTTGACGATCAACTCTCCCAACAATTCCTCAAGAACTATCTTAACACGTTGGATTACAACCACTTGATTTTTTTCCAATCGGATGTGGATGATTTTGAGAAAATTTATGGAACCAAGCTGGATGATGCGTTGAAGGCAGGAACCTCCGAGCCAGCATTTGCAATTTTTGACCGGTATTTGCAACGCCTCGCGGAAGGTCGTCGATTTGTAGACAAAGCACTTCTAGAACAATTTGATTTCACCAAGGATGAGAGCTTCCTAGCCAGTCGCAACAAAGCGGCATGGCCCAAGGATAAAAATGAATCCGAAGCACTTTGGAAAGCGCGCGTAAAGTATGAGCTGTTGCAGGGTAAACTTAATAAAGAAAAGCCGGAAGAAACGTCTCGCCTGATCGGCAAGCGCTATGCTCGACTTGAGAAAACCATGAGGGAGTATGATGCGGAAGATATCCTTCAAAGCTACCTCACAGCACTCGGGCATACTTATGACCCGCATTCGGATTATCTCAGCCCAACCGAGGCTTCGAATTTTGAAATCCAGAACATTAGTTTAAAGTTAAGCGGCATCGGAGCGCAGTTGGAATGGGATGATGGAAACACCAAGATCAGGAGTCTGGTTCCCGGTGGCCCCGCTGATTTATCAAAGCTCCTGAAGCCCAATGATAAGATTGTGGCTGTTGGTCAGGAATCAGGCGAAATGGTGGATGTGGTTGAGATGCGTCTCAACAAGGTTGTCCAAATGATTCGAGGCGATCGTTCCACCAAAGTCCGTTTGACCGTGATTCCTGCCAGTGCTCCTGACGTTAAAAAAGAAATCACCTTGGTTCGCGACGAAATCAAGCTCAAGGACCAACACGCGAAGGCGCAGGTGATCGAACATGTTAATTCTCAAGGCAAAACACATCGACTGGGGATCGTCAACCTCCCGCAATTCTACGATAATTGTTCGGATCATGTGGAGAAGTTGTTGGAGCGTCTCAAGAAGGAGAATGTGGAAGGAGTGATTTTGGATTTAAGAAGGAACGGCGGTGGAATTTTGGAGGAATCCATAAAACTCACTGGATTATTCCTCAAAAAAGGTCCCATCGTTCAGGTGAAAGATCATAAGGAGACGCGGGTGATGGATGATAGCGATCCCAAGATTGCCTACGACGGACCTCTAGTCGTGCTGGAAGGTAAATTGAGTGCCTCCGCGTCCGAGATCACCTCTGCGGCATTGCAAGATTATGGCAGAGCCTTGCTGGTGGGGGATTTGACGACCCATGGAAAAGGCACCGTCCAACAGGTTTTATCACTCGATAAAGCGTTGGAGGACATTCCCAATCCCGGCAAACTCAAGATGACCGTTTCTAAGTTTTATCGAGTTGCCGGAGGAACAACCCAGAAGGAAGGCGTTACTCCGGAGATTGTTCTTCCTTCGCTTTATGATTACCTCGATATCGGTGAGTCGAGTTTAGAAAATTGTCTCCCTGCAGGTGGCACGACACCCGTGAGTTATACCCGTCTGGATCGGGTTCAAAAGTATGTCCCAGAATTGTCTAGGCGATCCAAGATTCGGGTGGATGCCAGTAAGGATTTTAGTTATCTGCGCGAAGATATCGCCGATGTGAAAAAGCGGCAGGAGGATAAAACAATCTCCCTGAACGAAACTAAACGACTCGCCGAAAAGAAGGGTTTAAAGGATCAGGCTGACGCTCGTAAAAAGGAGAGAGCCTCGCGGAAGCCATCCAAGAATCGCACTTTTGATCTGACATTGGAAAACATCGACAAGGGCGAACCCATGACGCTGGTGGTGGTCGCAAAAAAGGAGAAGGATGTCGAACCTGTGACACCGAAGGAGGTTGGAGTTGCCCTTGATCCTGATCTCGAAGCTGATTCACCGTTCGATCCTCAACTGGACGAGACGATCGCCATTCTGACCGATTATGTCGGCTTACTCAAATCCGCTCCCTCGACAGAGACCGTTCAGAAGAAAAAATAGGATCGTTTAATTCCTGACAGATTATTGATCAAGGTCGCGACTCGGTTTTATTTTCCTTGGGAGATCAATTTGATTTCGTGTCGGGTCATGCTTTCGATCATTTCTGTGAATGTCCATTTCGGAGCCCAACCTAATTTGTTCTTGGCTTTGGATGCATCCCCCACAAGACGGGTGGATTCACTGGGACGCATGAATCGCGGATCCTGCCGGATGAACTTTTTTGGATCAAGTCCTGCTGCGATAAAAGCAGTCTGCACAACCTCGTCCACACTGTGGAGTTCCCCTGTAGCAAATACGTAATTCTCGGGCGCATCTTGTTGTAATGCCAGCCACATGCCCTGCACATAGTCCTCAGCGTGCCCCCAATCTCTCAGCGACGTCACATCACCCAAGGTCAGATAATCCTTTAACCCGGCTTTGATTTGCGCCGCTCCTCGGCAAATTTTTCGGGTGACAAAATTTTCCCCGCGTCGCTGCGATTCGTGATTATATAAAATTCCGTTGCACGCAAAAAGCCCGTAAGTTTCTCGGTAAACGTCAGTCATCAAGGTCGCATAAGCTTTGGCACAACCGTAGGGGTTGACTGGTTTGAAAGGGCAAGTTTCATTTTGAGGGAAATGATCCGGGCGTCCAAAAATCTCACTGGAGGACGCATGAAAAAATCGGATTTGAGTTGAATAATCTCTCATCATTTCGAGAAGCCTCAGCGTCCCTGTGGCTGTCATATCCAACGTGGTTTCTGGAATTTCAAAACTAATTCCAACGTGCGACTGCCCCGCAAGATGGTAAACTTCATCGGGAGCAGATTTGTCGATAACGCGCCGGAGGGCGATCGGTTCACTCAACTCAGCGTAGTGTAAAAACAGGGACTTGTTGTAGATTTCAGGATTGGACGTGAGATGGTCGATGCGCGTGCGTTCCAAGGTGCTCGTGCGGCGGACAACGCCATGCACCTCATAATCCTTGGCCAGCAGTAATTCCGCCAGAAAGGATCCGTCCTGTCCTGTTATTCCCGTGATGAGTGCTCGCTTCGCCATATTTGGTGCAACCAGAATGTGAGAAGCCAACCTCCTGCGCAAGCGAGGAAAATTTCAGGTATTGGCGCAAACTGTGTCATCTAAAAACTATCCAGCCAAATTTTCAGCCAAATTTTCAGTTTGCCATTTCGGCAATCTTGTCTTAATCGCTCTAAACAACCTATGATAAAAACCTATTTCACCATCACCTCAATTCTTTTTATAACAAGTCTTGGGTGGTTTCCGGATCTGAATGCTGAGGTTAATAAAACGGAGGAGGTTGCCCCTGGGGTTTATTTTCATGAGGGTGACGTTGGGCGTCGCGGACATTGCAATAATGGTTGGATTGTTTTCAAAGATTTTGTCTTGGTGGTGGATGCAAATTTTCCTTCAGGAGCAAAGGAAGTAATCCCCAAAATCAGAGCCATCACGGACAAACCGATCCGATTCGCTTTCGACACCCACCACCATGGTGACCATGCCTATGGCAATCAAGTTTGGTTCGAGAATGGTGCCACCATCGTCGCGCATGAAGGAGCCTTGATGGAGATGAAAAAATATGAAACCGGCTTGTTCGGCTCCGTTCCTGGTCGTTGGGAGGACACAGCGAAAAACCGTGAGGATGTCGCCAACAGCAAACTCAAACCGCCGACGCTTCTTTTCCGTAACGAAATGATTTTTGACGATGGTCAGCATAGGGTGGAATTGCTTCATTTCGGAACAGCACATACCCGTGGCGATGGCTTTGCTTGGCTTCCAAAAGAGAAAATCTTGTTCACAGGAGATGCCTGCGTGAATGGTCCTTATAATTACACAGGCGACGGCAATATCACAGCATGGGAGAAAACTCTGTTGATTGCCCAGAAGCTGGGCGCAACGACAATCTGCCCCGGCCACGGACCGTCCGGGGACGGAACGGTGTTGGCGGATCAAATTCTTTTTTTTAATTCCTTGATGGCTGAGGTAAAGAAATTAGTGAATGAGGGAAAAACAGAAGCACAAGTGAAGGAATCAATAGATGCGATCAAAGCTTCATTGAAAAAACAAGATCGCCTCCAACGGTATGTCGGTTCCTTCTTTTTAGACCAAGTGACTCAAGCCTATCGTGAGATCACTGGCACCACTGGTGATAAAAAGAAAACCGCGTCGTTACCTCATAAACCAACGGATCGTTCGACAGTAATAGGTCGTTTGGAATGAAGCCTGATGGCCTTCTTAAATAAAGGCGTCAGTTGGTGATGAACTCGATAAGACTGGCCATTGCGGAAAGATCCAGTCCGGATTCGAGTCCACTCGGCATTAGGGATTCGGGACGAATCTGTATCCCTTTGATATCAGCGCGTTGCACCGTGGAATCCAAGCCCCCCGGCATTCGCAGAGTGAGAGTTTTTTCAGTTTCGGCAACGATCAGTCCTTGCAAGATTTCCCCATCCTTCATCGTTGCCTCCACGGTTTGATAACGCGCTGCAATTTCCCGATTTGGATCGACGATATTATTGAGAATAACTTCCCTAGGATTCGATTTCACTCCGGAAAGATCGGTGCCGACTGCGGATCCGATGCCTTTGAAACGATGGCAAACGGCACATCGTTCCTCAAAAATTTGGCGACCTTTCAAGGAATCTCCTTTCAGGTTGAGCGCGGTCGCGTATTGATTGTAAATCGCAGACCTGTCATCCGGAGTGGTTTGCTTCTGTTTCGCTCCAAAACGCCTGCGAGCATCGGAGATCAATGAAAGCTCGGTGACCGTGAATGATTCTGAAGGACTATTGGTTTGCAGCAGGGCATCGAGCAAAGCAAATTTTTCGGGTCGTCGCAGAAAGGGGTCGATCGCAACGGTGCGATTCGGGGTGTCGAACTGGGCAAGGTTTGTGAGAATCAATTGGAGAGAAAAAGGTTGGTCGATCTGGTGAAGCGTCAAGATCGCTGCCTTCAAACAGGCTGTCGGAAGGGGTTCGGCGAGCAAATCACTGAATATGGGTTGCAGGCTGCCCCAATCTTGAAAAGCCAATAGTTGGATGGCGATGGCTCGTTCCGATGTTGACGCCGAACGCGTCATCGCTTTGGATTTTGAGGTTGATAGGAGAGTTGTCTTCTCCAGAATTGATCTTCCTTGAGCGATGGAGCGATTGCCTAAAAGCGATTTGGTTAATGCCAAGGCATGGTTGGAGGGTAGGGTTGCAGGAAACTTTTGAATCAATTTTATCAGGTGATCGGCTGTGGCTTGAGCGGATACTATTTGTGCGAGATGGGTTGCAAATTGGAGATCCCCCTCATTCCAAAAAGGAGTTAGTAAACTGGTCTCCAAAAGTCGGTCGGCACAATGGTGAGCCGACATGATAATCGCATTGAGCAGCCAGTTGTTGCCTTTTTCCTGCGCGAATAATCGGGCTAGAATTTGCTCGGCCTCGTGAGAGGGAAAATAGGAGGCCGTATGTGCGAGTTGAATGCGAACTTCGGGTTCCTTGTCGATTGCTAATGCCGTCAATTCTTCCATCAGCTTGAGCGTTGGATTCTTACTTCGTAAAATCGACTCGGAGACTCGAATCCCGTGTACACGCACAGCCGGATGAGTGTCTTGAATGGCAGTGCTGATTTCTTGCGGGTGGAGAATTCCCAAGGTTACCAAGAGGTTTAAGGCGTGAATCTTTCCCCAAGGCGTGGCGGCTCGTTTTAAGAACTGATGAAGTCCGGTTTCTGTATCTTGCGGTTTTTTTTCTAGGATGAGCCTAGATGCCGTGTCTCGGTGCCATCCATTAGGATGATCTAACAGATCAAAGAGTTCCGATGAGGTCACACGACCGGGAAAAACCGGCGGATGATAAGCGTAATCCTTTTGAACAATCCGATACATTCGCCCGCGATCATTGCCACTGTCTAAATCCACTAGTTTTTTGATCGGCTCGGGGAGGCTCCACGGATGTTCGATCACTTCGCGATACATGTCGGCCACATAAAGATTGCCATCAGGACCGTTACCCAGTTGCACAGGTCGAAACCAGTTGTCGCGAGAGGCGATAAACTCGCGTTTCTGCTCATCAGCAGGGCGTGAGGCTGAGGGCAAACCATTCGTGCGTGTCAGGGTTTTGTGATGGATAATATTGGCACCGCAATCAGCCACAAATAAATCCCCCACAAATCCAGATCCCCAAGCATCTCCTCGAAAAATGGTGAGCCCAGTCGCTCCTGAAAAATAACCAGAAACTCGTCCCCCGCCTTCGAGCAATCCCGGAAAAACTCCATCGAGGCGCCATTGGGTGCGAATCACCCGCCATCTTTCATCGGGGCTGATTCGATAGATTTCGGCTGCAGGACCTTCAACTGCAATATCGATTGCGGCTGATGCCAACGCGCTTATCGCACTTCGATTCGAATAGGCATCCTCATAAAGCACTGTCCGTGCATGGCTCGAATTCGAACAAACAAATTTACGCCCCCAATTATCAAACGCGATCCCATATTGTCCGCCACCCGTTTCAGCCCGAACCTCGCGGGTTGCTGGGTTAAATGAAAAATCTCGGCTGCGCACATCCAAAGTGGGTGCGTTGGAAAGCTTGGGGTTTCGAAGGATTCCTCCCGCCCCACCCGAAGCCCCGTGGATGCGATTATCCGGTCCCCATGACAAACTGTTGGGAAGCGATTGGACATTAAGTTTTTCCTGACCCAACCCGAAGCCGGTTAATGCCACCTCACGCACGTCTGCCAACCCATCGCCATCCGTATCCTTAAGGTAGAGTAAATCGGGGGTTGTTAATACGTAGACCCCGCCTGCGGAACAGATAATGCCCGTTGGCCAAGTCAAATTTTTTGCGTAAACGGATGATTTATCAAAAACTCCGTCCGCATCAGTATCCTCTAATAAACGGATACGTCCGAGATTTTCAGATCGATGCTCTGAGTAATCGCGCATTTCAACGACAAAAAGTCGCCCGAATTCATCAAAACAAAACGCGACGGGATCGACAACGAGTGGTTCCGCAGCAACTAAATCAATTCGAAACCCCTCCTTGGTGCTAAATTTTTGTAAAGAGGCGACCGGCTCCGTCGCGGCTAATCGAGGTAATTCGTTTGTAGTCAGGACTTGCACAGACTCGGCAAAAAGGCACGTGGCTGATAAAATTAATAGGTGCAGTGGAGAGAATAAGTTCATGGCTGCAAAATGGATTCAGGAAAGATGTCGATAAACTAACGAATATTCAAGGGCTCCCAATAAAAAATAGAAATGCAGTTCGCGCCCTTGCACCCCTTAACGCTGTTGGTTTTCCTTTGACGAGCAAAGTTTATATGAATACCATAGTAATTTAGTCGAGTTACTTAAGATAAGCAGTTTTTCGTGGATTAACTCGGTTTTTTGGCGAATTTATT
Organism: Akkermansia muciniphila; assembly: GCA_945867235.1. Classification (GTDB taxonomy): domain Bacteria; phylum Verrucomicrobiota; class Verrucomicrobiia; order Limisphaerales; family SXQI01; genus SXQI01. The sequence continues at coordinate 7,060 of CAMBHS010000003.1, read as the reverse complement.
CAGGTTTTCTCATAGTTGTTAATTAATAACGAAGCCAACGCTTCATAGCCGAACAATTGAATCCATGGATGCATTGGATAACATCATCAAGTTCTCCTGCAAGCCCCAACGCCTTGGGGAAAACCCGAGGTTGGGTGGGAGTCGTTGGCTTGTTTGGGTGGTTTTTTTCCTAGCATTCTTCTCGGAAATGTCGGGAACGATGGCCGATACCATTCGGTTACTCAACGTCTCCTATGATCCTACCCGGGAGTTTTACGTCGATTTTAATGCTGCTTTTGCAAAAAATTGGAAGGATAAGACGGGGAATGTTGTGAAAATTGCCCAATCCCACGGGGGGTCAGGGAAACAGGCTCGCGCGGTGATCGAGGGATTGGATGCCGACGTTGTCACTCTCGCGCTAGGTTACGATATCGATGTCATCGCCAAGCAGGGTAAAATGCTCCCAAGCGATTGGCAGCAGCATTTTCCTAATAAAAGTGCTCCCTATACTTCAACGATCGTGTTTCTTGTTCGTGCCGGTAACCCAAAGAAAATCCATGATTGGATCGATTTGGTAAAAGATGGCACCGAAATCATCATGGCCAATCCCAAGACCTCGGGGGGGGCAAGGTGGAATTACTTGGCAGCCTACGGTGCGGTACTGAAGCGAAACCCGGGGAATGAACAAGAGGCGCAAAAATATCTGGAACAATTTCTAAAGAATATTCCCGTTTTCGACTCCGGAGCACGAGGAGCCACGACTACTTTTGTAAAACGCTTAATGGGGGATGTCCTCATGGCATGGGAAAGTGAAGCTCTCCTGATTATGGCGGAAAATGGCACCAACAAATTTGAATTGATTCGACCCGAGTGGAGCATTCTCGCAGAACCTCCGGTGGCGGTGGTGGATCGGATTGCCACTAAAAAAGGAAACAAGGAAGTCGCAGAAGCTTATCTGACATTTTTGTATTCAGAAATAGGTCAGGAACTTTGTGCGAAGCATTATTTCCGACCTCGTTCGCAGCCAATTATTTTAAAAAACAAAATCAAATTTCCCGATATGAAATTATTCACGGTGGAGGAAATGTTTGGCGGATGGACGCAGGCGCACCAACGGCATTTTAAAGAAAGCGGTTTATTCGACCAAATTACGGCCGCCGCAGCCGGTCGTTAGGCAGGAAATTTCGAGGAGAAACAATTCAGGAGGTCGATGTCGATGAGACGATGATTGTCATGATGAAGAACAGTTAAAACAATTTTGGTTCGTGAGGAGTGCCTAGGTGGGCGAGACTTGCGACCCCGAGGAAATATTGAGTAGCGTCCAATCCAATAAAGATGTCGCAACATTTTAACGCCATGCCGGGGTTTCGGCGCACCATGGGTTTCACGCTGTTCTACCTCGGCGTGCTCGTTCTATTGCCCATAGGTGGAATGATTTTCAAAGTCTTCCAATTAAGCTGGGGAGATTTTTGGGCTCACGCGACCACCCCTCGTGCATTGGCCGCCTACCGCCTCAGTTTTGGAGCGTCATTCTTAGCGGCTTTTGTGAACGCAATCTTCGGCACGCTGCTGGCTTGGGTTTTAGTTCGTTATTCATTTCCAGGTAAGCGTTTCGTGGATGCCCTAGTCGATATTCCTTTCGCCCTTCCCACAGCGGTGGCTGGATTGACATTGGCCAATTTATTCAGTCCAAATGGGTGGCTCGGACAGTTTCTTGTGCCGTTAGGAATCAAAGGAGCCTACAGTCAACTCGCAGTCGTATTAGCTTTAATCTTTGTGAGCCTGCCGTTCGTGGTGCGCACATTGCAACCAGTTCTTGAGCAAATGGAACGCGAAGTGGAGGAGGCAGCGGCAACTTTGGGAGCAAGCCGATTCAGAACTTTTATAAGTGTCGTTGCTCCGAGTTTGTTGCCCGCTGTTCTCACGGGGTTTGTGCTCTCATTCGCTCGCGCTCTTGGAGAATATGGATCCGTGATTTTTATTTCGAGCAACATGCAGTATAAAACTGAGATTGCTCCCTTGCTAATTGTATCGTTGCTCGAACAATTCGAATACTCGGCCGCGATGAGCATTGCGGTTGTTCTTCTGGTGATCTCCATCCTTTTGCTCGCAGCAATCAATCTATTAGAACGCTGGGTCAGCCACTTTCACCGATAATCCTTTGATGTCTAATTCATTCCTAATAGCCTCCATCAATCAACCGTCAGTTCATCGCAGTTCCTATGGCTGGGTTAACCACTAGACCTCTACGAGGAGACACAGCTAAATCACAGCGAGGTAGTGAAGAGACCCCATTTATCAAGTGGCTTCTGATTTGCATCGCCCTCGGATTTGTCGGTGTATTCCTTGTTCTTCCATTGATTAACGTTTTTTATCAAGCGTTTCACAATGGTATTGGTTTCTATTTTGAATCGTTACGCGAGCCTGACACCTTATCTGCCATTCAACTAACCCTAGTGATCACGTTGATTGCTGTCCCCATGAATGCGTTCTTCGGTATGGCTGCTGCATGGGCTGTGGCGAAATTTGAGTTTCGTGGAAAAGCATTATTGATCACGTTGATTGATCTTCCTTTTGCCGTCTCCCCTGTGGTGGCGGGTTTGGTGTTCGTAGTTTGGTTTGGGCGACAAGGTTTCTTAGGGAATTGGTTGGATGCACACGACATTCATATTATCTTCGCTCTTCCGGGGATGTTGTTGGCAACCACCTTCGTTACAGTTCCGTTTGTGGCTCGTGAGTTGATTCCTCTCATGCAGGCTAATGGCACTGACCAGGAACAAGCGGCGTTAACTTTGGGTGCTAACGGGTGGCAGACCTTTTGGTATGTGACCTTGCCATCCTCAAAATGGGGTCTGATTTATGGAATCATTCTTTGTAATGCACGTGCTATGGGTGAATTCGGCGCCGTCTCCGTCGTGTCAGGTGCGATCGCAGGACAAACGGAAACGATTCCATTGCGCGTGGACAAGCTGTTTCATAGTGCGACCTCTGCGGCAGGAGTTGCCTCCTTTGCCGTCGCCAGCTTGTTAGCTCTTCTCGCATTATTGACCTTGGTGATCAAAAGTTATTTGGAATGGCGAACGGAGCGCGCGTATGCCTTAGCTCAACGTTCCGAATCAAATTCGGCATAAGTAAATTTGACATGAGCCTGATGGGGTGAATCATTCACATGAGTATCGAACTTAGAAATGTTGCAAAACAATTTGGTGCCGTTATCGCGGTGAGGGGCGTGAGTTTCTCCATCGGGCATGGAGAACTGGTGGCGTTGCTGGGTCCTAGCGGCGGCGGTAAAACCACCGTCCTAAGGATGATTGCCGGCCTTGAAATGCCTTCCAGTGGTGACATTTTTATCCAGAACCAAAGGGTCAATGACGTCTCCGTGCGTCATCGCAATATTGGGTTCGTGTTTCAAAGTTATGCCTTATTCAAGACCATGACGGTTTTCAAGAATATCGCTTTCGGACTCAAGATCAAAAAATGGGCGAAGAGTGATATCGATTTCAGGGTGGCTGAGCTCATGAATCTCCTGGAATTAAATGGTCTTGAAAAACGTTACCCTCACCAGCTTTCAGGCGGACAACGGCAACGCGTGGCGATTGCCCGAGCCCTAGCATCCAAGCCCAGCGTTCTGCTTTTGGACGAACCGTTTGGGGCTGTGGACGCAAAAATCAGGCAGGAACTTCGCGAGTGGTTGGTGCGCTTACATCACGACTTGAACGTCACAACTTTATTCGTGACTCACGACCAGGAGGAGGCGATGGAGGTGGCTGACCGAATTGTCATCATTGCAAAAGGAACCCTCGAACAGATTGGCACTCCTCGCGAAGTCTATGAACAACCCTCCAATGAATATGTCGCTCGGTTCATCGGTGTGATGAATGTCCTAGAGGCTAATGTCACCTCAGGGATCGCGCGTGTGGGAGAAATGGAATTTCCGACCTCTAGCGCTCTTGATGGTCCCGCTCGGATCGGGTTCCGGCCTTATGATGTGCAAGTCTCCACCGACCTCGCTTGCTACCGGTATCGCGCCGTTATCAAGCACACTTTTTTCCTTGGGATTATGTTGCGGCTCGAATTGGAAATGAACTCTGGATTGGTGATTCGCACTCGCATGACGAAAGAGGAATACTCCCAACTTGGACTGGATGATGGTAAAGAGGTGTCATTGCAAATCCGGAAGTACCGTGTATTGGCGAGTCAAAGCGGACCGCTCAGTTCGGAAGTAGCGTATACTTACCAGATGCCTCCGACGATTGCTGAAGGGATTTGATCCACCCAATTGATCCGCGATCTCTTGCAAAGCTGCAAAAACAGATTGCGGCATTCAACGATTTCACCAAGATAAATCGTGATGAGTAAAAACGCGAAGTTGGCTGGCAAATTTGCCGCTTACCCCAGACTTAATCCATTTGGAATCGGGAAGAACATTTCCGCTGCTGATCTGATTGATCAAGCCTTCATGGCTTATAATGGCGGCCGTCTTCGTGAGGCAGCTCATTTGCTCGTCAAAAAAATGCTGCCCGATGACGGATTTATTGGGATGAGCCTGACCGGAGCTTTAACTCCTGCAGGATTGGGTAAGTCCTGCCTTATCCCGCTTATGAAAGCTGGGTTTGTCGACTGGATCGTTTCCACCGGAGCCAATCTCTATCATGATTTGCACTACGGGCTTGATATGGTTCTCTACGCGGGATCCCCATTTTTAAACGATGTGGATTTGCACAAGGATGGGGTCATCCGAATTTACGATGTGTTGTTCGATTACAATGTGCTTCTCGACACCGACGCATTCGTCCGTGAAGTGATCCAAGGATCGGAGTTCCAAAAAACGATGGGAACGGATGAATTTCATTACCTCCTCGGCAAATATGTTGCCGAGCGGGGACGTAAGCTTGGACTAAAGGATTCCTCAGTTCTGGCAGTGGCCTACGAAACTGGGATCCCGATCTTCACGAGCAGTCCCGGGGATAGTTCCATCGGCATGAATGTCGCCGCGATGGCGTTGCGGGGTTCCAATCTTCTGCCAGATGTGAACCGCGATGTGAATCAGACGGCAGGAATTGTTTACGATGCGAAATCTACGGGGCATAAATCCTCTGTATTCATTCTTGGGGGTGGGTCTCCAAAAAATTTTATGCTCCAAACAGAACCGCAAATTCAGGAAGTCATGGGGATTAAGGAAAAGGGACATGATTACTTTTTGCAATGCACCGATGCGCGACCGGACACCGGTGGCTTGAGCGGTGCGACCCCTGCTGAAGCGGTGAGTTGGGGCAAGATAGATCCGAACAACCTTCCTGATTGTGTGGTGGCTTACGTCGATACCACGATCTCCCTGCCATTACTCACGGCTTACTGTCTTAGCCGAGTCAAACCACGAAAACTCAAGAGACTGTATGATCGACGTGATCAGATTTTGGAAAAAGTTCGTGTCCAATATCTCAAGACAGGAACGGTTGACAAAATCAAGACCAGCCGCAAGATCGCGAAACGCAGCAGTTCTATAGGGTTAAAGACCAATAAATAGGAAAACTTTATGCTTACCAACCGGCGCAGTTTTTTGAAGCAATCCACTGTCATCACCGTCGGAACCGCTGCGGTTGGCCCTTCAAAACTTTCTATTGGGGAGAATAAAAAAATGCCTAAAGTTGTTGAACCCGTAATCGTATCCACGTGGCCCTTTGGTAAAGCCAGTAACGACGAAGCATTGCGAATTCTGACAATGGGTGGTTCCGGATTGGATGCCATTGAAAAAGGAATCTGGATTACTGAAAATGATCTGGGAAATGGCTCCGTCGGTGCGGGAGGCATTCCCAATGCGGAAGGGGTAGTCCAACTCGATGCTTGTATCATGTCCGGACCGGGTCACAGGGCAGGGAGTGTCGCGGCGATCGAGGGAGTCCGCCACCCCATTTCCGCCGCCCGCAAGGTCATGGAAAAGACAAAGCATGTCATGTTGGTTGGGACAGGGGCAAAAGCTTTTGCGTTAAAAGAAGGTTTAGAAACAGCTCAAATGCCCATTGAATCGCGGCGCCAGGAATGGTTGAAGTGGAAATCGAATCAAGAAAAGAACGCTGCAAAAAACCACGACACTATTGCTTTAATTTTGTTGGCTCCGGATGGTCATTTTTACGGCGGTTGCTCGACGAGCGGATGGGCTTATAAACTCAATGGTCGGGTAGGGGACTCTCCCATCATCGGTGGCGGTCTGTATGTGGATGATGACGTCGGTGCTGCGGGAGCCACGGGTTTGGGCGAAAACGTGATGAGGTATTGCGGTTCCTTTCAGGTCGTCAGTTTCATGCAACGTGGAGCCTCTCCCGTAGAAGCCTGTATGGAAACGGTGAAGGCCATTGCTCGCAAAGACCCCAAGGGAGCCGATCTCAGCATCAACTTTATCGCTGTGGATAAGCAAGGGCGTTATGGTGCCGCTGGAAGCGCAGAAGGATTCAGTTACTCGGTAACCACGACTACTTTTAGCAAAGTGCTCTCCGCAGCCGCGTTGTCTTCAAAGGATATCGGTCCGGTCGGTGGAAATCGCAACTAATGCCGAATTGGAATCGGGTGGTCTATTCAGGGTTTACGCGGCTCTATAGCCGGTTTGGCTTTAGATTTAAGGAATTCCGCTAAGGGTTTGATATGATCTGTATTGATCCAGTCCACGCCCGCTTCGAAAAACTCCTTCCACGCATCCGGGCCATCCGGCGCTCCCCAAAACCTCAAGGTGCGCCCTTGATTGTGGATCCTTGAAACCCATTCCTTGAGCACCTTTTTTTCCTCATCAGGAAGCGTGCCTTGCCCCTTCCACTTAAAAGATTCAGACCACGAACCGCTGACCAAAGGAATCAAAGCGGACGAGAAAGTGGATCTATTTTTCAAATCCACCAATCGACCATCGAAGGCTGCAAATCGTGTGAGGTTCGTGTTCATTATTTCCACGGAACGATTTCCTGAGATCACGACGGTTGCTAGGCGTTTGACGGAACCTGTGGGGGTGAAACAGGTCAAAATATCGGTGTAATTTGTAAATACCTGATGAAGTGCAATCCACGTCAAATCTGGATCAGTTTTAACATCCACC
>CAMBHS010000002.1 GCA_945867235.1 Akkermansia muciniphila | reverse complement strand
GAAGCCGGCAGTAACACACGACCTTCTGGGGCAGTCAAAAAACTCTCACCCTGCGGGTGAGCCGGAATTGGAGATATTTTCGGACTCATGCCTCACTCAATCAACAACTTGCAGAAAAATCCATCTCTTCCAACTGCCGTTTTAAGGTTAAATCAGCGATTCCCTAAACCCCCGCATTGATTCTCTTAAGGGGACTTCCAGAAACTCAGCTTTTTAAAATTTCAGGGCTGGTTTTGCTGGGTTTTTTGAATGACATTTTTCAAAGTGGGAGGTTTCTGGAAGTCACCTTAACCGAATGCGGGGGGTATCTGTTCAATGACCGGAATGCTCTTGGATATATTCGTGCTTCAATCCTAGTTTCTCGGGTGCATGAAGGACGAGCATCTTCATCCGGATGTCCTTGGGGATGTCTGCTGAGGTGGCTTTAGACACGACAATCATCAGGAACATGGACAGGGGCACCGTCCAGATCGCCGGTTGTTCACATAAAATCCGTAACAAGGGATGCCCCGCCCAAAATGCGGATAAATCGATCCATTTCAAATCACTAAAGCTCGTGAGGGAAATACCTGCCAACGCTAATACTCCACCACTGAGCATACCTGTCGCCGCTCCTTTCATGGTCATCCCTCTCCACCACGCGCTCAAAAACAGGAGAGGAAAATAACTGGCCGCTGCAATCGCAAAAGCCTGGCCGACCATAAAGTTGATCTGCAACTGTTCCACCTGCATTCCTAACGCGACAGAAACGATCCCAACAAGAACCGCGCAATACTTAAACGCCTTCATGCGCTGCTCGGGTGTCGATTTCGGTCGAAGGATTCGACCATAGACATCATGCGCCAAGGCTCCAGTCATCGACACCAGCAGTCCACTGAAGGTGCTCATAAAGGCTGCGAACGCCCCGGCGCAGGTAATGCCACTCAGCACAGATCCCAACATCCCGTAGCGTTCATTGAGTAATCGCGGAAGTTCCAATACGATCTTGTCCGTCCCCTTGGAACCCGTGGAGGCATAGAGATCAGGCAGCAAATTGCGTCCTAAGACTCCAAAAACGGGTGGAAACACATAAAATACTCCGATCAAAATCATCACCCACATCGTCGTGCGTTTCGCCGCGACTCCATCGGGATTGGTATAGAATCGTACGAGGATATGGGGCAATCCAGCAGTTCCACAGACCAAGGCAATAATCAATGAATAGGTGTAGAGCAGAGAATAGGGTCGAGATTGTTCGGGCGTAAGGTTAGCCGCCTTGGCCGCCTTGGTCGTGAGCGGACCGAAGGGTTGGAGCCAGGTTTCATCCTTAGGTGCTTTCTCTGGGAGTGCCTGTCTGATGATTGCGTTGGGCCTTTGCTCAACTTGGGCCTCCATCTGAACCCCTGCAGGAGCCAAGCCCATGCGTCCATCGTTCGCTCCCAACTGTTTTCCATACCCACCGTAAACACTCAACAGCACAAAGACGGGAACCGAAATGGCGAACATTTTCGCCCAATATTGCACGGCTTGCACCAAGGTGATTCCCTTCATGCCACCGAGAGCCACATTCAGGGTGATCACCGCTCCGACTAATACGACGCCTGCCCAATAGGGCAAGCCTTTCTGCGCCAAACCGTTCGCATCGTGACCTAGAAAAAAGTCCGGCAGTATCCCTCGCAAATCCACGCTTCCAAAAATATAGGACAGAGTTGTCCCTGCGCCTTTCATTTGCGGCATCGTGTAAAAAAATCCAATGCACAATACGAACACGACTGCGATTTTACGAAATACCGGTGAATCAAACCGGCCTTCCGCAAAATCTGGGATGGTATAGGCTCCAAACCTCCTTAACGGTCCGGCAATGAACAGCAACAGGAATAAATAACCGCAGGCGTAGCACACGGGATACCAGAGAGCATCATACCCTGAACTCATCACCATGCCGGCGACACCCATGAATGAAGCTGCCGATAGATACTCCCCTGAGATCGCTGAGGCATTCCACCCGACCGACACAGACCTTCCTGCCACAAAAAAATCTCCGGCCCCTTGGGATTTTCTGGCCGACCAAAAACCCATCAGAACCGTTGCCACAACGGTGATGAGAGAAAACGCGAGAATGAAAGGGTCGATTTGCATGATTATTTCTCTGAGGTGCTGTTACCCTGATTCGTTCGGTTGATCCTCGACCTGCCAGCAAGCACTCTATCCGCTTCCTCGTTTTCCATGGCGATTGACTTTTTGATGAAGAAGTAAGCCACCAACCAAACATAAGGAAAAAATAAAACGCCAAGGATCAGCCAACTGATTGTGAACCCTCCAATTCTTTGCGACATGAATTCTGGGAGGAAATAATTGCACAGCGGCAACGCCAACAAAGCGACCATAAAGGCAACCGCACAGACCATAGAAAGCTTGAATTGTTCGCGCATCAACTGCGCGAGAAAGGCATCGCTTTGGATCTCAACAGGAGTGTTTTCAGGACTTGGCATGGAACCACTCTAGCCGAACCCTTGCGACATTCGCAATTGAAGCCTTCAATCTTCGACATCTCCCACCGTGTCCGTTTAAACAATCCTGCCAAAGGGGCGATTTAACTTGCGTGTCACCAAAAATGGATTGCTAAAAATTGTGGACGCTCCATTTAACCAAGGATATTTTGGCAGTCCAACCTAGAATCATACCCTATGAACGCTGCACCTCTAAACAAACGATATCCATGGAACTTGGCAAAATCTCCCCTAGCTATGGCGATGGTTTTGCTTTCAATCAACGTAGCCACGGCAGAAGATTATTCTTCGGCGGTGCTTAAAGATGGGCCATTGGCCTACTATCGGCTTAACGACTCCATTGAGCGTTCCAACATCAACCTCAATTCCGGCTCGGCAGGAGGTATCGCAAACGGCACCAATTTAAATAGCTTTGCTTTCAGTGGTGCGATCGCGGGTGATAAAAACCGTTCCCAGTTCTATGACTCATCTGCTCGGACTGTCATCCCTTGGAATGCGGCACTAAATCCCAACGAATCCCTTCCTTTTACAATGGAAGGTTGGTTCTATCCGGCCAGCGATCAAATCAATGCCGGTCAGGCCGTTGTCGCCAACCGCTACGCTTATTCGGGGGTGAACCGCCAAGGTTGGGTCATTTTCCAACGGGCGCAGGATGATACCTACACCGGAAAACCAGGCTTTGAAGGCGTGGGTTGGAACTTCCGGATGTATCGCGGAAGCGGCGGAAGCAGTGGTTTGGACGTTACCTCCTTTGTTCCGTTCGTAATTGGCAAGTGGACGCACGTCGTCGTGGTTTACAATCCTGGTCATGCCGATGGGCCGACAATCACGATGTATATCGACGGCGTCGAGGCATCAGCCAACACATGGTTGGGTGATGGGCCTGGATACGTTGCCAATACCGATGACCACGATCCATCCGAAGCGGTGAGGGGGGCTGCCGGTTTGGCCTTTGGGTCCTATAATAACACCGCTCCTGGTTCCAACGCCTATTTCGGTAGTGTGGACGAATTCGCGTTTTACCATACCATGCTCACACCCGAGCAAATTCTCGGGCATTATCAAAGTGCCACCAACGCGGCTCGCACTGTTTCCTATGCGTCACTGGTAAAATCCGCGAACCCGGTCGCTCACTATCGCCTCGATGAACTGGCTCCAAATACAGGACGGGTTAATAATTTAGGGGATTTGCGCAATACAGGGACGGCGGTGAATACCCCGGCTGTGCAGTTGCAGATTCCTGGTGTGGTGCAGGGAAGTTCGGACGATGGAGCCTTCGGATACCATTTCCGCAATGGGGTAACTTCGGTGACGGATATTCCATGGATCGCTCAGAATAACCCACCGGAAAACATTCCTTTTACAGTGGAAACTTGGGTTAAACCCACGAACGATCGCCAAAACCCTGGCGCGAGCTTGATGAACAACCGTTATGTCGCCTCCGGCAATCGCACAGGGTGGGTCATATTTCAACGTGCTCCCAACGACAGCTATTCTGGCGTTTCCGGTTACAGCGGGGTCGGTTGGAATTTTAGAATGTTCACCGGAGCCGGCGGCAGTGGCCAGGATGTCACCACCTCGGTTCCTTACAAAATCGGCGAATGGCAACACCTCGTGTTCACATGGCAACCCGACGAATTGGGTGACACCGGAAATGGGAATTGGACAGGAAAGTTAAGCGCCTACGTTAATGGCGAGCTCGCATCTGTAAATGAAGCTGCGACCTACAAGGCCAACCAAAACCCCAATGAAGACAACTCGACTCCGACCGACCTCGCCTTGGGGGCATATAACAAATCGTCGGGACTTGGAAACAATCCTTTCGAAGGTGAAATCAGCGAGTTCGCACTCTATAATAATTATACCTTAACACCGGAACAGGTTACGGCTCATTTCCAGGCTTCGACCAACGCTCAACCGAAAGTAAGCTATTCCTCGCTCGTGTTGACAGCCGCATACGACGGTGCTGGTGCACAACGAAGCATGCCTGCCACCTACCTGCGCTTCAATGATGCCGCGCCCAACCCCATCGCAAATAGTGGCACTCTCGGAGCTGCGGCGGATGGTTCCCTAGTCTCCACGGCCAATAACGTCAGCGGGCCCGTTGCTCCTCCCTTTTCCGGCTTCCTCGCTCCGAACTCCGCCATTTCTACGGATTCCAATTTGGGATGGGTGAGTTTGAATAATCCTGCGGGTCTGAATATCTCCGGCGAGATCACCCTTGAAGCTTGGGTCAAGCCGGGATCTGCGTTGGCTTCCTCCGCCCGTGCCCGCATTATCTCGCATGGGCCTCAAACCTTGAGTGCTTATGCTGTGGATACCGTCGGCGAAAATGCCTCGATCCTCGTCAGCCCAGAAGTCTTTTTGAGCATCGACGAAAACGGGTCCAAATATGTCGTTGGATCCTCGCAGGATGGAGTGTTAAGTTCCGCCAGTTTCCCCGTCCCAGCGGAGGATCTGACTGGAGGTCAATGGGTTCACCTCGTTGGCACGTATGACGGTGCGAATTGGAATTTATTCCGCAACGGCGTCAAGGTCGCTTCGGAAGTAGGAGCCACGGGTGCCGTCAAAGTTGATGGTGCAGGTTGGGGCATTGGTTCCAGTGGCAATGGCTGGGCCGATAACTTCCAAGGATCGATCGATGAAGCAGCCATTTACGCCAAGGCTCTCACACCCTTCCAAGTAAGTGCCCATTATAGCCTGGCACTCTCAGGCGTCTCGACACAAACGAAACCAGCGCAACCGCAGGACAGTGGGTTGACCGCCTTGAGCCCCACGACCTATATCAATCCTCCGAACACCACATTGAACAATGACAACTCCGAGGCACTGGGTGTCGCGGTGATTTCAAACGGCAACGTGGTGGTCAGTTGGGAGGACGATGGAGACGACCTAGGGGATCAAGAAGCGGTTTGGTCGCTTTACAGCCCCGCAGGTGTCAGTCTTACACCGTTGACCACGATCACATCGATTGATCCGACCTACGTAGGGCAGACGTTGCAATCGACCTTCCTCTCCTACTTCCGCACCGATGGCTCCGCCATCTCCGGACGCACCTCGTGGGGACCGAAGATCAAAGCCAACCTTTTCGGAAATGGTTTCGGAATGGGAGCAACGTCATTCGATCTCGGTCTGGAAATTCCAGAGTTCGCCGCTATCAACAACAATGCGGCGGGTGAAAACGCGGGAGATTTTCCAGCGATCCAACTCCTGAGCAACAGCGGTCGCCCATTGGGGATAGTCTCGGGGTTATCAGATGACTACGCCGAGCGTGACGGGGATGTCCGCATCGGAGACTGGGATCAGCTGTCGAATGGAAACTTGGTAATCGTGGGCGAGAGCCGTCAGCGCGATGACTTGGTCAACTTATATGGAGGCGATGGCCCAGCGAACCACGGGATTGTGACCGTGGTGAAACCCGATGGGACAGAAGTGAAGGCGTTGCAATTGCTAAGTTCCAGCCCAGTGAAGGTGGAGATATGGCATGGGACAGCCGTCACAGCGAACGGATTTGCAGTGCGCTTTTCCGCCAATGGTCGAGCGAAGATTCGACTCTTCACCAACGCTGGGGAACCAGTCGGCGCAGAGTTGGATGCAGCCGCAGCGACGGGGAGTGAGATCTCCGCCGGTGGAGGACGCGGAGAAGGCGTTGGATTCAACGGGAACGGTAAAGATGCGTATGTGCTGGCGACAGCCGGAGCGGATGCATCGGGAGTTCCGCAGATCTGGGTGGCCGTATTGAATGCGGATGGAACCAAACGCTGGGCCCATACATTGGCCGGCGCATGGGGATTGCCGCACGGAGCCGTGGGACGAGTGGATGCAGCGATCGACGCATTGGGTCGTGTCGCCGTGGTTTACACGGACACCGCTGCGACCTTTGAAGCCGGAGGCTCCAAAGCGTTGGTGTTGGGTCGGCTGTTTGACGCACAAGGTGCTCCAATTGGAGGAGTATTCCAGGTGAGCGAGAAGGAGTTGCCAAGCGCGGAAGTGCTGGCCACATCGAACGCCCGGTTGGATTGGAGAGGGAACACCCTAGCGGTGATCTGGCTGAGTGCCAATGTGATCGCAGACAATCCCGATGCCAAACAAGTGATCGCGCTTCGCACATTCAAGGTGGCCGGAGGAGTTGCAGAAGCCCCGACGCTATCGATCGCTGGAAACAGCGACGGAACAGTCACCCTGACGTTTACCGGAACGCTGGAAGAGTCCAGCACGGTGAATGGGGGATATACAGCGGTGGCTTCGGCGGTGAGCCCATTGAAAGTGACCCCTGCAGCGGGAGGTGGAGCGAAGTTCTATCGGACGTCCGGTCAATAAGATTGACCTAGGAATAATTAACACAAAGACCGGAGGGAAACCTCCGGTCTTTTTTATTAAGGGATGCGTAATCGCCAGACAGCTCGATGGATTAGAGCGGAGTTATTCCAATCCGCATGCAATTCGAGCTCTTTTTAGAACGGACCGGGCGACAATTTTTGCTCGATTGGCTCCTGCTTGCAAAGTGGACTCAACATAATCGAGATTCTGAGTGAGTTCCGCCCGTTGGATCCGTGCGTTTGCGAAATAGCTCCAATGGTTTTCGAAAAGAGCTTTCTTCAAATCCCCGTAACCTAATCCTCCAGCACGGAGTCGGTTCTCAAAATCGGCCGCCACCTCCGGAGGCGCGACAAGCTTCAGTAACTGGATGGCAATATTTTTATCGGCATCCGGCTTGGGCTCCGCTGGGCTACGACTGTCCATCACCAAACTCATGATGGTTTTCTTGGTTGCCTTTTCATCCCCAAAAATATTGATGACATTGCCGTAGCTCTTGCTCATCTTTTGGCCGTCCGTCCCGGGCACAACTGCCATGGTTTCATGGATGCGTTCGACAGGGATGACAAAGGTTTCGCCATAAGTTTGATTGAACTTCGTGGCAATATCCCGAGTGACTTCCACATGCTGTTTTTGATCCCTACCCACGGGGACGATATTGGAATCATACAACAAAATATCGGCAGCCATGAGCACAGGGTAGGCGAATAGACCATGGCTGGGGGACAATCCATGCGCCACTTTGTCTTTAAAGCTATGACACCGTTCCAAGAGCCCCATGGGTGTGAGTGTGGTCAAAAGCCACGATAATTCACAAACTTCGGGCACATCGGATTGGCGGAAAAAAATGGATTTCTTAGGATCCAGACCGCAGGCGAGAAAATCGAGAGCCACATCAAGCGTGTTTTTTCGCCGCATTTCAGGGTCATGCAGCGAAGTCATCGAATGATAATTTGCGATGAAGTAGTAAGCTTCCCCTTGCTCCTGCAATTCAATCGCAGGGCGCATCATCCCAAAATAATTTCCCAGATGAAGGGTGCCCGACGGTTGGATACCTGACAAAATTCGCATGCCTAAGAACGCTAACAATGCCCCGTCCGAGTCGAAAGGGGAAAGTTTCAAAAACATAGCGACCCCAGAGATTCATTGGATTGCCTCTGGATGAAATATGCACTAATGTTCGATTGTAATAATTGGTATGCGTTGCCTCCCGTTTTTCCTAGGTCTGGTTGTAGTTTGGTGTGTTGCGACATCAAACCATGCGGATGCTGCGGTTGAATCGCTGGTTTTCGATAGCATCTCCAAGGAACACGTGGCGAAATCTGGGGACGAGTTGGTGCATTTTTCCTTCAGCCTCACCAATGTCTCCAGCACCCCGGTCACCATCAATTGGGTTCGCACTTCCTGTGGTTGCACAGTCGCGCAGCTTCCCTCCACACCATGGACTATCCCTCCGGGGGGTCACGGGGCTTTCGGAGTGGATGTAGATCTTCGTGGAAAGTTTGGAGTTTTTACAAAGTTGGTCACGCTCGACACGTCCCAAGGTCAAAAATTACTCAGCGTCAAATTGACACTCCCCGCAGCCACACTCGGATCTAGGACTGTGGGAGGAGGGGGAGTGGTTGATAGTCGCACACGCAACATGCAACTCGCTCTCGCCGATCGCCAGACGGTGTTCAAAAATGATTGTGCTCGATGTCATGCTGCACCCGCTGTCGGTCGCACGGGTCAGCCTCTTTACGAGGCGGTTTGCGGGATTTGTCATGACTCTCCTCATCGTGCGTCGATGGTGACGGATCTCACCGCGTTGCCGGTCACGCCTACCTCCGAGGTGTGGCGTGCTATGATCACCCACGGCAAGGTGAATACATTGATGCCTGCATTTTCCGATAAACTTGGAGGCCCGCTTTCTGACGCCCAGATTGAATCTTTGGTGCAGTATCTGACACATTACTATCCTCCCCGTGCGAGTTTCGGTGGTCCGACGCCTCGCCACGATGATTAGGTTGGAAACGTCATCCCGTTAAGGTTGTTTTGTGAATCGATATCCCAAGCTAGATTTCCCACGACCCAAGCGGAGCCGACGTAAACAGTTTCGATTCTGGCTTTTAATTCCCGGGGTGTTGACCTTCCTTGTCTGGCACTGGTGGGATGGAGGGCAACCCATTTCACAACCTCCAGTTCACCGTGCAACAACGAATGCAATTCGACCTCCCGTGATCGAACGGGAACTCTTCCCGCTGATCGTTCAGAGCCCGCCCAGGGTGACAAATATCGCACCCGTTTCGACTCTCTCCCGTACCACATCGTTGCCAGCCTACGTCATGGAGGTATCCAACAAGGTATCGCTTCCAGCAACCTCGCCTTCCTCCCTGCGTTCGATTCCAAGAACTGCGACCACTGTTTTGGAGGCTCAAATAGCGATGCTCTCCCAAGGGATTTCTAGCGGATCGATAGATGGAACTCTGGGATCACAAACGAAGGCAGCGTTGCGGGCGTTTCAAATCCAGCAGCACCTGCTTCCGGATGGAGAATTAAACGAGGCTACGAAACATCGAATGCACATTTTGGATTCGACTTTCACCACCTACCAAGTTTCTTCGAATGATTTATCCCTACTTACTCCGTTGGGTTCCACATGGCTGGAAAAATCAGAACAGGAATCATTAAATTACGAAACGATTTTGGAGTTGGTTGCGGAAACTCACCTCGCTTCGCAATCGATAATCCGATCCCTGAACCCCAGCATCAACTGGAGCAATATCGCTCCTGGGGTTGTGTTGAAGGTTCCCAATGTCGTGCGACCCACGAAACGCGAGCGCGCTGCGGTGATTGTAATTCATCTAGGCACAAAAACTCTGGAAGCATACGGAGCCTCGAGCAACTTGCTGGTTCATTTTCCGTGTAGCATCGCACAAAAAATTGAAAAACGTCCGGTCGGACGCCTTACGGTCGCCAATGTTGCCCGTCATCCTAACTATGTGTTTGATCCAGCCGTTTTTCCTGAATCCGCCGAAGCACAGGAGGTCGGTCGCAAACTCGTCATTCCGCCGGGGCCTAATAACCCGGTAGGCACGGCTTGGATTGGATTAGATCGCCCGGGTTATGGAATTCATGGAACCCCGAAGCCGGAACAGGTAGGTCGCACAGAGTCGCATGGTTGCTTTCGGTTGGCGAATTGGAATGCCGAAATTTTGTTCGATCTTGTCTGGGTTGGCCTTCCCGTGGTGGTGGAACCATGAGCGGCAAACATAGTTTTGTGTTGGAGTCGCGGGATCACCAACGCCGGCTTCCCCAAAAGATCATCATTGGACGTCAGGAGGGGGAATCCATGGAGCGGATCGCGCTCAAGTTCATCGGTTTTCTATATTTCTTCAGGGAACGGATTCAAATCGAAACCAGTCTGCACAACGATTCCATTCCGTTCACTCCTGATTTGGTGCAATTGGATTATGAACTGCGCCCTGTTTTATGGGTGGAATGCGGTGATTGTGAAGTCGCCAAATTAAAAAAAATCGCCATCAAGGTTCCTGAAGCCGAAATATGGGTGCTTACACGTTCCTCAGAAACGGCTGCGAATTTGATTCGGGTGATGACTAGGGAAAAACTCAAAAAAAACCGATACCACATCCTAGCATTGGATGAATCCATGTTTGTTGAAATATCAGGGATGATCAAAAGCCGGAACGAGATTTTTTGGTTTAAGTGCAACCCTGACTCTCCAGAGATGCAATTTGATTTCAACAGTGTTTGGTTTGAGTTGCCGTTTCAGGTTTTCCATTATTGAAGTTTTTATCGCATCATTCTAATTCGTATGGAACCCATCACCTATTACAACCGATACAGCCGGCAATTGGAGCAGGAGGCCGTTTATGGTCTAGCTTGGTTAAAATGGAGCTACGGCCATCCCCTAGGCCGATTATCACTTCATGCGATGGTGAAAAGGGCTTTTTTTTCTCGATGGTATGGGCGTCGAATGGATGCGGTAAAAAGCCAAAATAAAATAATCCCGTTTCTCCAGAAATATAATACGGACATCTCCGAGTTTGCGGACCCTGTCGAATCCTTTAAATCGTTTAACGACTTTTTCTATCGCAAACTAAAGCCTTCGGCTCGCCCTATATCCAAGGATTTAGACTCCGTGATCTTCCCAGCAGACGGACGTCACCTCGGATTTCAGGACGTATCCAAGGCACCCGGTTTTTTTGTGAAAGGACAAAAATTTGATTTGCTCCGCTTCCTTGGCGATGCGGAATTGGCAATGCGATACAAACATGGCGCGGTGGTGTTATCGCGGTTATGTCCTGTAGATTATCACCGTTTCCACTTTCCACTGGGCGGCGTTGCAGGATCGACACATCACATCGACGGGCCTCTCTACTCTGTTAATCCCATGGCTCTCCGCCAAAACCTGAACTATTTAGTAGAAAATAAGAGAGCCTGGTGTCGGATTGAATCTCCAGAATTTGGATCCGTAATCATGTGCGAAATCGGAGCCACCTGCGTCGGAGGAATCGTTCACACGTACGCCCCCCAGCACATGGTTTTGAAGGGGCAGGAAAAAGGTTATTTCAAATTTGGCGGGTCTTCCACCTTGCTTTTATTTCCTCCTGGCAGCGTGCAATTGGATGCAGATTTACTGGAGCACTCCGCGCAACAACGGGAGTTGTATGCGCGGATGGGGGATCGTATGGGAGCAAGGCTCATCAACGCAAACTAGGGATCCAACGATCGAGAAGGTCGCGGCAATTGAGCACCTTCTCCATCAAGTCAACGGGCACATAGAAATAATGATTGGTGGCTTCGAAACCAATTCTCGAATCTCGCGATTGGATCTCCAGTAATCTTTTTGCGAGAGAGATTTCATTGCGTAACGTGTGTTCAAGTCTTGCAATCAAAAGCTCGGGTCTCTGTCGATCCAACTTTTTTGCCAGCTCGTTTCTATCCTGAACAAATTGTGCCTGGTTCGCGACACTTCTGAAATGGAGTGCAGCGGCTTCCGTCACATCCATCTCCTTGTCCAATCCGATGCGTTGCGATCGACTCAACGTAAGCTTGAGGCTCGATGTTTTTAGAATACTCAATGCAGACGCGAATCCGTTGGCCACTTTTTGTAACTGACCGATAAAAACTTCGGCGGGATACACAGCACGCCATGCATCGAGGTGGTCATAGGGTAGTCCCACCATCGACGCTTGGTAACCTGTCGCTTTTTCCCAGAGTGGATTGGCCGGTCCAGCCTGTAATGGTGCCGAATAAACGAGCCCCGGGTGAAATGGAAATTCACTGAAGGCCGCACTGTAACTTTTCCACGAGGTCACCACGAGTGTCGCCAATGATTGTCCGAATCGCCTTTCGGCCACACGGTTCATCGCTGCTTCCGGACTGAGTGCAGGTTCCCCAGAAATCTCTGCGACAACTTCGAGATTCGGTGAGGGATACCCTCCCAAGGTCCAGCCTAACATCAACCCATCAACTTTAGCTTCGCGAAGGTTGGCGGCGTGCCGTGCCACATTTTCGACTGCGGGGATGTAGGGGACGGCAGAAAGCTCCCAAGTGTTGCCGGCTTGGATTTTTGCCTGCGTTTTGAGTCCTGCATCACGGGCGATTTTCCAGTGCCGTGTGGATCGTGGACCAGGGCCGATCGCAGAAATGGAATACTCACCAATCTCACTTTTCACCCCGCCTCGTGAAATGGGTAATCCCCATTCACTCACGCTCATCAAGATGACATCCTTCGGAAGTTTGCGGATCGCTTCTTCGGCCCAGGAATCCTTCCACCCCCAGTCCCATGCCAGTAAGCGTGTTCTGCTTTTTGCTTTCTGAATTCCTTCTACGACCAATTGATTTACCTCCGCAATGACTTCTGCTGGGGATCGCTTTCCACAACGGGGACAAGCGAGACCTCCTCCGTGAGACCAACAATTGGTGATGTTTTCAGATGCGGTGATGGTAAAGAAGCCCGCTAAATCCGGCACGGCTCGGCAAATATGCGTGATTGATTGGCGCACATAATTCTGCACCTCAATCGCGCTTGTGCACAAAGTGGCGTGATCCCCTGCTACGACTCCTTTAAGTTCTGGGTGGTTGGCAAAAAACTT
Source organism: Akkermansia muciniphila (assembly GCA_945867235.1). Classification (GTDB taxonomy): domain Bacteria; phylum Verrucomicrobiota; class Verrucomicrobiia; order Limisphaerales; family SXQI01; genus SXQI01. Next base: position 51,378 of record CAMBHS010000002.1, on the reverse strand, counting down.
AAGTGGAAGAGAGCGAGGCTCATTGAGGTAAAGAAATATTCCAATCCCATATCTACGCGCCCGGTGGACGAGTTTACGCAGGTTTTCCAAGCGTTCTTCACATCGCTCGCTCAAGGTCTCATCCCATGGAAAGGGTGCTAATTTGTGCAGAACTCCCTGCAACCAAACTCCGTTAACGCCAGATTGAGCCAGTTTAGCCAAGTAACCATCAGGGTAGGGGTCAGATTCCGGTTCCAACAACGGATCACCATAAAGGGCGAAATAAGAATAACAAAAACGAAGGGCTGGAGTCGCACGATTCGAGGGCACCGAGGGACTCGATGATAGGGATGAAAGCTGTTTGATAAAGTGGAAGAGGGGTTCTTTCGGAGTCGGTCCCCCCTCAGGAAATTCCTCCTTCATCATCCGGGCGATCGTCTCCACCTTTCCCAGGGTCAAAGGATCGGATGACGTAAATTTAAGGGGTTCGCATTTTGGCTTGAGGCTGCCGAGTTTGATATACAGGAAATCCTCCTCACGTAACGTGTAAGCCATTTCCTCCGCTGTCCAACCGAGCAAGGTTAGCAGTTGTTCGTAAGGTAATAAATGCCAGTTCCTTCGGATCACGGTGATATAAGATCGACGCTCCTGTTGACGTGTTACAGGCAGAGGTTTTGGCAAGCCCATACCCCGTCCCAATCGTAAAATATCTCCGCGTTTTGCTCCCAAGACCAACGCCATTTTTTCGATGGATACCAGTGTCCAATTGCGCCAAACAAATGCGTGCAACCGATCAGGAAAATGTGGAATCGCCACGGGCAGAGGGTCACTCCCTTTAGGAAGATCAGCAACGGAAAACAAGGACGTGTTTGGTTTCGGATCCGATCCCCTAATATGCGATCCAAAACCAATAGCACCCGTTGCAAGGGACGAGGCTCTCAAAAAGCTGCGACGACTCCAAAGGTGGTGGCGGGATGTCATACTGAGAAAATAGAGCCATCTGTGAAGGTATGGCGAGGATTAACCCATGCCTCACGAGCGAACCCGAATTGATCAATAACCGAGGACAGGAGTTTGCGGCGAAAGCCTTTCGTGGTAGGGATTGCCTATGAGTTTGAAAGATTTGAATGTTCCAATCGATGTTCCGGGGTTTATCTCCATCCACGGCGCACGGGAACACAACTTGAAGAATCTTTCACTGACTATTCCTCGAGGCAAATTTGTGGTCATCACGGGTGTGAGTGGTTCGGGTAAAAGCACATTGGCTTTTGATATTATTTTCGCAGAAGGCCAACGGCGTTTTCTTGATGCAATGAACGCTTACGCTCGACAATTCGTTGAGCAACTCGCACGTCCCGATGTTGATCTGATCACGGGACTTCCTCCTACCGTCAGCATCGATCAAAGAAATAGCCGTGGCGGCGGCAAAAGCACAGTGGCGACCGTGACGGAGATTTATCATTTTTTGCGCCTATTGTTTTCCAAATTGGGCGTTCAATTCTGTCCCAAGTGCCAAGTGCCTGTGGAAGGGCAAAGTCGAGATGCCCTCTCTCGAAAACTTCTTCAAGAACTGAAGACACGAGGCGACCTCCTATTGCTGGCTCCGATGGTTAAGAACAGGAAAGGTTTTCACACGGATGTCGGGGCATGGGCCTCCGCACATGGATATGCCGAGGTTCGAGCCGACGGGCACATGCACCCTACTGACAAGCCATTGCGGCTCGATCGTTTTCGCGAGCACGATGTTGAAATCGTTACCGGTGTGCTGGAGGTCAAAGCCGCTAAAAAATCAGGCAGAACACCGCAACAGTTGATTGATGAAACACTCAAGGTGGGGCGAGGAACTTTAATGGCCTTGGGAAATGATATAAAAGTTTCCGTGCATTCAACCTCGCGTGCCTGTCCAGACTGTGGAGATTCGTATCCTTTGTTGGATCCTAAAATGTTCAGCTATAACTCGGTGCGAGGATGGTGCCTAACGTGCCGTGGATTTGGTGAAACTTTTTACCTGCCTGATGTTGATCGTGGATCAAAAGCTGACGCCATCGAGGAGTCCTGGTTTGGATGGCAGGAGGGAAAGCGTGAGGAGTGTTCCGATTGTTGTGGAGCACGTTTGAATATTCAGGCACGCGCGGTGCGCTTACCATTGCCGACGAAAGGAGGAGGTAGCGTCCGAGATTCGTCATTATGGCCAACAATCGATTGGTTCACGAAGTCGTCCGTAAATGAGGCCATGCATTTTTTTAACGAACTCAAATTTCAAAGCAGGGAGGCAGAGATTACTCGCGATATATTGCCGGAATTACGCGATCGCTTGAAATTCTTAAGCGAAGTGGGACTGCATTATCTGCAATTGGGACGAAGTGTTCCCACGCTGAGTGGAGGCGAGGCCCAACGCATCCGTCTCGCTGCACAACTGGGCTCCAATCTGAGTGGGGTGCTTTATGTCCTCGATGAACCCACGATCGGTCTCCATTCACGGGACAACGAACATTTATTACATGCGTTGAATCTGCTCAAGGAACGTGGGAATTCGCTGATTGTCGTGGAGCATGATTCGGAAACAATGCGTCGGGCGGATTATGTCATTGATCTTGGTCCTAGGGCTGGTGTTAACGGGGGAGACATCGTGGCCTCTGGCACCATGGACGAGTTACTCCGCAACCCGCGCTCATTGACAGGACAGTTATTGCAGGGTCACAGAAAATATCCAGCTAGAGGAACGCGTCGTTCCGTCGCGGCCAAAAGTGGACACGCATTTTCCCATCCGTCGCTCACCCTTCATCAAGCTAAAGCGAATAATTTGAAAAATGTGACGATCACTTTTCCACTGGAAAGATTTATCGCAATCACCGGGGTGAGTGGGTCTGGAAAAAGTTCCTTAATTCGCGAATGTCTGCTTCCGGCAGTTCAAAAGGCTTTGGCGCGTCGTAAAAAATCACCAGAAAAAGAGGCGACCTATGTGACAGGTGCCGAAACATTGAGAATGGTTCATGAAGTGGATCACTCTCCCATCGGTCGGACGCTTCGTTCGACACCGGCAACTTATGTCGGTTTTTTTGATGTCATTCGAGACTTGTTCGCGCAAACACCCGAATCGCGTATGCGTGGATACACCGCAAGTCGCTTTTCCTTTAACAGCACTCAAGGTCGATGCCCAGCCTGTGAAGGGGCAGGCAATATCAAAATCGAAATGAACTTTCTTCCACCTGCATGGATCATTTGTGATACGTGCGGGGGATCCCGTTTTAATCCTGAAACTTTGGAGATTGAACTGCGTGGCAAAAGTATCGCACAGGTTCTTGAGTTGAGTGTGGCTGAGGCGATCGAATTTTTTACGGCGATCCCCAAGATCAATCGTCCTTTGAAGGCTCTACGTGATACCGGACTCGACTACCTGAAACTCGGCCAGACCAGCCCGACATTAAGCGGCGGCGAAGCTCAGCGAATCAAGTTGGTCACTCATCTGCTCACAGGTTTGCGTGACACCGTTGATGGAATCGTGAGTGCAGTACGCAAAAACTTATTCTTGCTGGAGGAACCCACCATCGGACTGCATATGTCAGACGTGCATAAATTGGTGGGAGTCATTCAACGGTTGGTTGATGCGGGACATACGGTGGTCGTCATCGAACACAATCTCGATCTGATAGCTGAGGCCGATTGGGTGATCGACATGGGACCGGAGGGCGGTGAGGCTGGAGGAAAATTAGTGGCACAGGGAACTCCGGAAAAAATCTCAACCCATAAAAACTCTCACACGGGCAGGTTTTTGAAGGCTTTCTTTAGTGCAAACATGAAACTTGTTTCACAACCTGAGTCGTAACACTGATCAGAGAGCGAGGAATTCATACGTGATTTCGCTTCCCACAATTTGCAGGATCGCCACGCTGCGCGGTTGGTTGTATTTAGGTTTTCCAGAATAACCTGAGTTGAAAAAAAGTCGTCCTTCGTGTTCCTCGGCGCACGATTGGTGCGTGTGCCCGAAAACAATGACACGAGGATTCTTCTGCCGGATGCGATTTTCTAATCGTCGATCCATTCGGTGGATGTCCACGATATGGTGCAGCAAAAACTTGATTCCGACCAAGGTGATCTCCTCGGTTTCATTAAAAGCGAGTCCCTCATCTGTATTGCCCGTGATGGCGGTTGTTGGCGCGATGTCCTCGAGCTCTAAAACGATCGAAGCCCAACCCATATCGCCCGCATGAAGAATATGATTCACCCCTTGGAACAATTCGGGCACCCGAGGATCGAGATACCCATGCGTGTCAGAAATAACGCCGATCCGAAAAGGGAGAGGAGGTAGGTTTTTTGCCATGGAACCCCTTCGTATTGAAATCTACTTCGCGGGTTCGACTACGGGTTTTCCATCGGGGGCTTCCGCGATGGCGTCCTCCCCTTCTTTCGCCTCGGCTTCAGCGGGTTCCGTGAGTTTCATTGCTGCTGCGAACAACCCTGTGAATAGCCCTCCGCTGATCAGCGTGTTGCGAAAAAACTCCCAAGTCGCAGGCAGACCAGGACGTCCAAATGTCAGAGCTTGAATCCATCCTGCGAACGTCTTCGCATACGCTGGATCGAACAGCCACGAGACCGTATTCGTCACGATGTAAAAAATAATAGCTCCTGCCATCCCTCCGAATACGAGGACGATCCATGGCCATCGCGAGGAAAAACGACTCCCCATCCAAATGATCACACTGAAGGTGGCCAAGGCGATCACACTAAAAATATTCACCACCGATGCGCCGTGATACAAATTCAACAAAACATCCGTTAGACCCAATGTCAGCAAGGGGAAAATCCAACGGTTTGATCCAGTGAAATAGAGCCCCGCACAAAACGCCAGTCCATACGCGGCACTAAAATTCCACGGCATCAAACCAGGCCATCGCGTCAGTGCAAAAAACACAAGCAGCACCACGGGAAGAACCATATTCCATTTAACTTTCACTCATCCTCAGAGTATGCCAAAACGGACTGATGACAAGATGTCGAATCATGACAAGATGAGAAACACCACAACATTTGAAAGGTCGAATGAAAGTTGACCCGCGCCTCAATATCCTTTTTGAGGACGATGATATGTTGGTCGTCAATAAACCTGCCGACTTGGTCTGTCATCCGACAAAGGGGGATGAATACTCAAGTTTGATCAGCAGAATCCGTCTTCATTTGGGCACCGAAACCCCAGCTCATCTAGTGAATCGCATCGATCGAGAGACGACGGGTCTTGTGTTGGTGGCAAAAACTGAAATCTCAAACCGCCAGCTTCGCATTCTTTTTCAAGATCGCCAGGTGGAGAAGGAATACCTGTCCATCGTCTATGGACATCCCCCACAGGATCGCGGGTTGATTGATGCCGCCTTGGGCTCCGACGAAAACAGCGAAGTCACCATTCGAGATTGCGTCAGACCCGATGGGGTTGCCTCGCAAACGGAGTATGAGGTCGTGAGGCGTTTCGAAAGGAGCGAGGGGCTATTTGCTTTATTGCAAATCAAACCCGCGACAGGTCGAAAACATCAAATCCGAATCCATCTTGAGTATTTGGGGCATTCAATCGTAGGAGATAAACTCTACGGCTTAGATCAACGCTTCTACCTTGATTTCATCTACGACCGTTTGACGCCAGCCGATTGGGCGCGTTTGATTCTACCCAATCAAGCACTGCACGCCCGCGTCCTGAAATTTGTTTGGCAAGGCCGTGCTTACAATTTTCACGCCGAGCCCGATTCTGTTTTTTGTGGATTTCTGGCTGGAGATCCCATCCCGCCGATTGTGGCTAAAGAAACGGTTACAAGGAAACAAAGTAAGGACTTCGATCGCGAACACAGTGCAAATTCCTTGGAAAAAATCGTCGAGTAGTTATCATCGGAAGCACAATCAAACCGCCATTCCATTCCACGGGACGACTCTCCTTACGTATGCCTTTGTTACCTAGGTTCATAATGACGAGTTGGTTTTTTCTATTCTCACTTTCGTTCCCAGTGTTGGCTCTCGATCCAATGTGGCCTCAATTCCGCGGCTCAGGCGGAACCGCGATTGGTCTCGGCACAGGCCCCGTTAATTTTGGCTATACCACCAACCAATTATGGCGTGTCGCCGTCGGACCAGGAAATTCTTCGCCCTGCATTACCGGAGATTTGATTTTTCTCACTACCCACGAAAGCAACCGTCTTTGGACCATTTGTTTGAATCGTCAAGACGGGAAGGAAATGTGGCGAGCTGCCGCCCCTGAGGGCCCTGTTGAAAAAACGCACACATTGGGGAGTCCAGCAACGGCGTCCCCGGCCACAGATGGGGAAAGTGTTTATGTTTACTTCGGTTCCTATGGTCTTCTCTCTTATGATTTCAAAGGGCATGAACTGTGGCGTAAACCGCTCCCTCAACCTGTGGTGGAATTCGGAGCCTCAGCTTCGCCGGTGGTGCGAGGTAAAATGTTAGTGCAGGTTTGTGATCAGGATCTCGGTTCGTTCCTCATTGCTGTGAACACGAGAACAGGTGAGACGATCTGGCGTCGTGAACGACCGGAGTTCAGACGGAGTTTTGCCACGCCTTTCGTATGGGTTCATGGCGGCATGGACGAATTAATTGTCCCTGGCTCCATTTGGCTCCGATCCTATAACTTGAACGATGGGAGTGAACGATGGAGCTTCAGCGGCACTTCCCGTGTGGCTTGCAGTTCTCCCACCGCAAGCGAGTTCCTCCTTTTTTCAGCCAGTTGGAATGTGGGTGGGGATGAAGGTGCTCGAATCTCCATGCCGCCTTGGGAGGAGTATTATCAGGCTCATAACCAAGATCAGGATAACCGTCTCTCGTTACCGGAAATGGAAGCCGGACCCGTGCGCGATCGGTTCTCTCAAATTGATCTCAACAAGGATGGATTTGTCACCGCTGAGGAATGGAAAAACATGGCCGAAATGTTCCAAAAAGCCGGCAACGCTCTCGTCGCCATAAAGCCTGATGGGGAAGGAGACATCACCGGTTCTCATTTGGCGTGGCGCAGCACTCGCAGCCTGCCCTATGTGGCCTCCCCGCTTTATTATTCCAACCAAGTTTACACGGTCAAAAATGGAGGGCTTATGTCGGCTTACGACGCCATAACCGGCAACCCATTTTTTCAAGACGAACGCCTCAACGCCCCCGGTGATTACTTCGCTTCCCCCATCGCTGCTGATGGCAGGATTTATCTCGTCTCTGATCGCGGGCACATCACGGTCTTGGCCGCTGGTTCTCAATTCAAAATACTCGCACAAACTGAAATGAAAGAAACCACACACGCCACGCCGGCTCTTGTGGATGACACCATTTACTTCCGCACCGAATCCCACTTGACCGCTTTTCGGGAACCTACACCCACAAAACTTTGAACCGTGATTTTATTTCGTAAACCCGCTACCCATAAATAATCAGTTTTGGTTTTATGACCGCTTGACCCTATCCGACAGGAAACCTAGGGTTCGACTAGGGTAAGTGATTCCACGAATACCTTCTTGCATGAACATTTTTAATTGCAGGTTCGCTCGGAGGATGTTGGGTCTGTTTTTAGCAGCACTTAGTTTCGTTCTCCCAGACGCATCGTCAGCCGTTCCTGCTCGGGGTTCAAAAATATCAGGCGAAAAAAAGACCCCTCCTCCCGAGGTTAAAGTCGAGTCTATCGAAGCACTGACAGCGCGACTGCGTCCCTCCGTCGTGATCGTCCGCCAAATCGGCAGGGAAGGGGATGTGGATGGTTTGGGATCAGGTTTCGTTATCGGGTCCGATGGGTTGATCGCGACAAGCCTCCATGTCATTGGAGAAGCCCGTTCAGCGAATGTCGAACTGTCCGACGGCCGAAAATTCGATGTCATCAGGATTCATGCGTGGGATAGAAAAACCGATCTGGCAGTGATCAGCATTGACGCGAAGGGATTGACCCCGCTGCGTCTTGGCGATTCGGATTCCATCAAACAAGGGGCTTCGGTCATCGCTATGGGGAATCCTCGCGGACTGACACACAGCGTCGTGGAAGGCGTTGTTTCTGCCGTGCGCCAACTTGAGGATCTAACCTTGATCCAATTGGCGATCCCTATCGAACCTGGCAACAGCGGAGGACCCTTGGTGGATCGCAACGGACGCGTCATCGGAGTGCTGAGCCTGAAGTCCGCGATTACGGATAACCTTGGATTTGCGATGCCGATCAATCAACTCAAACCCATGCTGGAACACCCAAACACTGTTCCCATGTCGAGGTGGATCGCTTGGGGTGCTCTAAATTCGCGAGATTGGACCCCTATTATGGGAGCCCGTTGGAGTCGGCGTGCTGGAAAAATTAACGTGGAAGGTCTGGGAACGGGTTTCGGCGGTCGCAGCCTTTGCTTGTCTCGACATGAATTAACCAACACCTCCTACGAAGTTTCAGTAAGAATAAAACTAGAAGACGAATCAGGTGCCGCTGGACTGGCCTTTGCCGCCGATGGCGGACAAAAACATTATGGATTTTATCCCACGGCCGGTCAAATTCGTCTCACTCGGTTTGATGGTTCTGACATCAATTCGTGGTCAATCCTTCTTCAAACAAATAACCCAGTCTATCGATCCGGAGAATGGAACACTTTCAAAGTGCGTGTGGAACCTAAACGCATTCTTTGTTTGGTGAATGGGGTTCAGGTTTTTGAAAGCGACGATGTCCAACTTCGTGGGGGGCAAGTTGGTTTGGCAAAATTCCGTAATACAAAAGCTACCTTCAGCGATTTTTCGGTCGGTTCATCGGTGGCCACAATCCATGATTCTGCCAATGAAACGGAGAGTGATCGGTTGAATGTCGAGGCGGATCGTTTGATTGCCACGGCTGCCAAGCTCCGGCTGCAAGCTACGGCGGTTCACGCACGCCTCGTGCAAACTTCCATTGTAACACTCCTCAATCAGCCCGAGGAATCCATCGATCTTTTCGAGGTCACCTTGCAACTCGCTCGTCTTGATCACCCTCAATTAGACCTGCCAGCCTATCGCGCTGAACTCAAATCCATGGCGGCTGAGGCCAGTTCCTTAGTCTCTAAGGGTGCCGATGAAGAGGCTCGACTCGGAGGTTTGATCGACTTTCTTTTTCACCAGAATGGTTTTCATGGAAGTCGTTCTGATTATTACAACAAGGCAAACAGCACCATCAGTGATGTGATCGATTTTCGTGAGGGCATCCCGATCACACTTTCTGTTTTATTTTTGGAATTGGGCGGTAAACTTGGTATCGGCAATTTGCACGGTCTTCCGCTACCCGGTCATTTCATGGTTGGGTATAAGGCCAAAGAAGGCGCCTTGCGTGTGATCGATGTTTTTGACGGCGGCAAAATCTTAACACGCGCTGAAGCAATTCGACTGGCGGAAGTAGAATCCGACGGCTCCGTGGACGACAAGCATTTCATTCCCGCTACCAAAAAAGAAATCATGGTTCGCATGATTCGTAATTTGACCTCTACAGTTTCTGCAGATCAAAAACGGGATCAGCTTTTGAGATACTTGGATATCATCCTCGCCATTTCACCCGATGAACCGATGGAGCGTTATCGCCGCGCTATAACGCGATATCAGGAGCGGGATTTGATCGGAGCCAAGGAGGATTTGAAGTGGATTTTGGATAAAAAACCACGCGGTGTAAATTTGGAACGCGTTGCGGAACTATTGCAAACGCTCTGAGTTCTCGGAGGATTCCTCCTTCAAAAAGACCATCTTAACTTTTTGTGCTGCCGCAGGATTGACGGCAAACTGATCGAACAGGTTGCCACCACTTGCTGAGGAGTGACTGGGTTTCGCGGTGGTTGTGAGATCAGGAGCCAATGCGGATCGCAACGCTCCTTCCACAAGTTGTCCACAATGGATTTTCATGGGTGGCAAGGGTCCAAGGTCTTGTGCCAATTCCGCACCACTCAATGCAAGGGCTTCATCAATGGTTTTGCCTTTGATCATTTCTGTTGCCAAACTCGCCACAGCGATCGCCGTTTCGCATCCGAATGTCTGGAACGTGGCTCTGTCGATGACTTTTTTGCCGTTTTCTTCTTTGAACTTTACCCACATGCGAACCATGTCACCGCAGTTGGGACTGCCCACAGCACCTACAGCGTCCGGTTCCTCCATCTCCCCCATATTTTTCGGATTGGCGATGGCATCGGCAATTTTTTGCTGCAACGAATTATTTTCCATGATCACTCCAATCGATAACGCGGCACAGACTTGTCCACTTCGCACGACCATGCGTCAATGCCTCCGCGCAAGGCTCTGACAGACTTGAACCCATGACCTAGAAAATACGCAGCAGCGTCCATGCTTTTTTTCCCATGGTGATCGTAAATGACGATCGGTGCTTCACGCGACCATTTCCCCAGCATCTCTTGCATCAATTCCTGGGTGAACAAAACAGAACCCTCAATCCGAGCCCCGTCCCATTCTTCGCGAGTTCGGATGTCGACCAATCGAGGGGCGTCCGCTGAACCTAGAAATCCCGCAAGTTCGCTGCACGCAATTTGCATCGCCACGTCCTGATTGTGACTCGTCTCGATGTGCCGGAAAACCTCCTCAAGATTCAAGTTCCCATTACGTGCCGCTAATTCTCCAATCGTTTCCGAAAGCTGAAATCCACAACTTGAACACCCTCCGATATGGTATCGTTTAAACAAAGCGCGTTGTGCGCCGGGAAAGGCATCAAGCACCTCCTGCATTGTGCAACCGGCGTCCAAGGTGACATGTTTGCTACCGCTCATGAGGTTTTATTCACCGAAGAATTTTTGAATGCCTCGCAGCACATCAATGAGGTGATCCACTTCTTCAGTCGTATTGTAAAAATAAAAACTCGCTCGCGAGGTTGAGCTGACACCGAGCTTTTTCATCAAGGGTTGCGTGCAATGGTGTCCCCCTCGCAGTGCCACGCCTTGCTGGTCGGCAAATGTCACTACGTCGTGAGCATGAATGTTGTGCAATAAAAAACTGACAAGCCCGGACCTTTCTTCTCGCGGCCCAAAAAGTCGTATCTTGCCCATCCGTTTCAATTGCTCAAAAGCATAGGACCCAATCTCCGTATCGTGCGCGGCGATGCGCTCCCGCCCGACTTCATCGAGATAATCCATCGCAGCATGCAGTGCAATGGTATCGGCGATGTTTGGAGTCCCCGCTTCAAACTTATGAGGAACCTTGTTCCATTGGCTTTCATGGAAATCTACATTGGAAATCATGTCGCCACCCCCCTGCCAAGGGGACATGGTTTCCAATAAATCCAACCGCCCATAGAGACATCCGATCCCTGTGGGACCGCACATTTTGTGACCCGAGAGAGCGAGAAAATCGCAACCGATCTCCCGCACATCCAGAGGGCTATGACCGGCACTCTGTGCCGCATCCACAAGGGTGATAATTCCCATGCGACGAGCCTTGGCACATAATTCAGACACCGGATTAATTGTGCCGAGTGCGTTGGAAATATGGGTCAAGGCCAGGATCCGGACTTTTGAAGTTAAAAATTCATCAATGCGGGACAGGTCAAGTAATCCTTCATCCCCGGTAACAGGAATAAAGGCGAGTTTGGCTCCGGTCCGTCGAGCCAGCATCTGCCATGGGACGATGTTGCTATGATGCTCCATCTCCGTGAGCAGAATTACATCCCCTTCCTTGACGGCGTCACTCCCCCAAGCATTGGCCACGAGGTTGATCGCTTCCGTTGTGCCGCGCGTGAAAATGATTTCTTCTGTGTGCTGCGCGTTGATAAATCTCGCGGCTCGCTCCCGTGTTTTCTCAAATGCGACACTCGCTCGATGGCTCAACTCATGAATCCCACGATGGACATTGGCGTTGTCGCATTGGTAAAAATTTGAAAGTGCATCAATAACGACCTGCGGTTTTTGCGACGTGGCAGCATTGTCGAGATAAACCAAAGGATGCCCATGCACTTTCTGGTGCAACGCTGGAAAATCTTTTCTATACCCTGACAATGCGGGTCGCGTGCTCATCAAATATTTTCCGGACTCACATCAACCCCAATTGCAATCGTGCGGCATCCGACATCATGCTCTGGTTCCAGATCGGATCCCACACCACCTCCACATGCACATCCGTCACGCCGGGAACTCCGAATAATCTTTGCTCAACATCCCCTGCGATGACCCCTCCCATTCCACAACCGGGAGCCGTCAACGTCATCTTCACATCCACCTTATTTCCGCCTTCTTCCAACGGCGTTACCTTACAGTCGTAGATCAATCCCAGATCCACCACATTCACCGGTATTTCAGGATCGTAGCAATTCTTCATCGCTTCCCATAATTGCGGCTCATTCACCGGACCCGTCGATCCCTTGGTGACATTTGTGGTGGCCTGCTTTTCTATTCCAAGCGCGTCGGCATCATGTTCCCCAATGCGTGCCATCACCCCATCCCCTATGACCGTATAGGTTCCGCCTAGAGATTGGGTGATCGTGACTTCGGTTCCCGCAGCAAACAGATGGGGGGTGCCCGACGGAATCATGATCGCGTGGCAATCACGTTTCAAAATAATGGGTTCAGAAGAATACATAAAATTATTCAGTGGTTACAGATTGCGGATTACCCTCGAGAGCCGACATCGCTGCCCTCCATCCCAGAAGAGCGCACTTGACCCGCGCTGGAAAGCGATTCACTCCGGACAGGACCGCTAATTTTCCCAAATGATGATCCTCGCTCATTTTTCCAGTGGTGATCAATGAATGGAATTCCTCGAACAAAACTTTCACCTCCGCCGTCGTTTTTCCCTTGATTGCATCGGTCATCAATGAGGACGAAGCTTTGAATATGGCGCAACCGTCCCCCTCCCATCGAAGATCCTTCACCACGTGATCCTCCGTGCTTAAAAAAATTTGAATCTGATCACCGCACAACGGGTTCTTCCCACGCGCACAGCAATTGGCACCCGCCAGAATCCCAAAGTTATGGGGCTTCCGGCTGTGATCCATGATCACTTGCTGATAAAGATCGTTTAATTCTTCAAACATACAAGGTTGCGACGCCATCGGAAAATGGTGTCGGCCACTTTTCCAACAGTGTCGCCGCTACCTTACACCCCAGGTTCGCGTTCAAACAAATCAAACATGATCTGATCCAGCTCGGTTCGCACGGGTTCGATACTGATTCGATTGATAATGTCGCTGGCGAATGCGTGAACCAGCATCCGTCTCGCCGCATCCTTGCCGATCCCTCGGGATCGCAGATAAAAAACCGCTTCATCCTGAAGTTGACCCACCGTCGCTCCGTGGGTGCATTTGACATCGTCGGCAAAAATTTCCAACTGCGGCTTCGTATGAATGGTGGCCTCGTCTGAAAGAAGCAGATTGCGGTTGGTTTGTTTGGCGTCCGTTTTCTGAGCCTCGGGTCGCACGAAAATCTTTCCGTTGAAAACCGCCTGGGCTTTTCCGTCAAGAATGCCGTGATAAAATTCGTGGCTGTTGCAATGGGGTTTCGAGTGGTGAATCGCCGTGTGATGATCCACCAATTGGCCGCCATCAACCACGTAGAGTCCATTCAAGGTGCATTCGCAACCCTCCGCATCCAACACGGGATTGATATTTACCCGGGCTAATTTTGCTCCCAACGAAATAGAATGGGTGATCAAATGGCTCGAACGCGCCTGGTGGGCATGAATCGTTCCCACATGAAACGCCCGCTTACTTTCCAGTTGCAACCGGCAATGCTCCAACCGCGTTCCTTCACCCATCACGATTTCAGTGACGACATTGGTGAAAGTTTCCCCTTCCTGCAGGCATTCGTAGCTTTCCAGCACACGCGCATCACTCCCCCGTTCCGCTACAATAAGTATGCGGGGATGAATGCTCGCGCCCCTTTGCGTCGTATTAAAAACAAACAGCAAATGAATGGGTTTCTCAATCCGTCGATTCGGAAGAATCCGGATAGCCGCACCTTCCTCCACCATCGCGGTGTTGAGCGCCACAAAAGCATTTTTATCCGCTCCCGAATATCTGCCGAGATGTCCCTGAACCCAATCGACATTCGCTTGCAACGCATTTTTGAGACTATGAATCTCAACCCCCTCCGCGCTCAGTTCTGTGCTGGAAAGACTGGGTGTAAAACAGCCATCGATAAATACGAGACGAATGGACGGCATCTGCCCAAAGGTAAACCGTTCCAACTCCCGGGCAGCCGGTTGCGGATTGTCCCACGAGTGCGCCGGATGCGTCGGCAGCGAGGCGATCGCTCCCACGTTTGTAAAACGCCATTCTTCATCCTCCGTGGTAGGAAATCCCAACTCTCCAAAATGGGCTATCCCCGCACGCCGGAGCGCGATCAGCCAAGGAGGAACCACTCCATGGTCACGGCTTTCTAACTGCTCGTAGGAAGCCAGAAAAGCGTCATCACTGCCCGTCACAACTCCCTCTGTCGATGGTCGCATCGTCATACTTACCTCGCACCAACCAGACCCGAGGGCGTCTCTGTTGTTTGGGAACGATATTCTGCCAGCAACCAATCATAGCCGCGTTCCTCAAGATCAAGAGCCAGCCGTTTCTCTCCTGTTTTGATAATCCTTCCATCATACAAAACATGCACAAAGTCGGGCACGATATAGTCGAGTAAACGCTGGTAATGCGTGATGATCAATTGCGCGTTGTCCGGACGTTTGAGTTTGTTCACCCCCTCGGCCACGAGCCGTAACGCATCAATATCCAGTCCGGAATCAGTTTCATCCAGAATGGCCAGTTTAGGGTCGAGCACCGCCATCTGGAAAATTTCGTTGCGCTTTTTTTCACCGCCGGAAAACCCTTCGTTGACCGGACGATTTAATAGAGATTGAGGAAGTTCCAAAACCTTCATCTTCTCTTTGACCAGATTCAAAAAATCAATGGCATCGAGTTCAGCTTCACCACGATGTTTGCGCACCTCATTGAATGCGGCTTTCAAAAAATAGGTGCTGTTGACACCAGGGATTTCCACCGGGTATTGGAACGCGAGAAACACGCCCGCCCGGGCTCTCTCCTCAGGTTCCATATCGAGTAGATCCAACCCGTTGTAAATCACCTTACCTTCGGTGACATCATACGCATCACGCCCCGCCAACACTTGCGCCAGAGTGCTTTTACCGCTCCCGTTCGGCCCCATGATGGCGTGAACTTCTCCGGGCTGAATGGTTAAATTCAACCCTTTCAGGATTTTCTTTCCTTCGACCTGCGCATGCAGGTTCTTGATTTCCAACATATTCAAATTCTTTAAAATGATAGAGATTCCGCAGCAACAGGCTTGTTAACCGACACTGCCTTCCAGGCTCACGCCCAATAACTTTTGAGCTTCAACGGCGAATTCCATCGGAAGTTGTCGGAAAACCTCCTTGCAGTAACCGTTCACAATCATGTTGATCGCGTCCTGCGTGGACAGCCCCCGTTGACGGCAATAAAAAATCTGGTCCTCGCCGATTTTTGATGTGGAAGCCTCATGCTCCACAGTCGATGAAGTATTTTTCACCTCGATATAAGGAAAGGTATGGGCTCCACATTTATCTCCGAGCAGCAACGAATCGCATTGGGAGAAATTCCGCGAACCTTCGGCACTCCGCATCACCTTCACCTGTCCGCGATAACTATTCTGCCCGCGCCCGGCGGAAATCCCCTTCGAGATGATCGTGCTCCGCGTGTTCTTGCCAATGTGGACCATCTTGGTTCCCGTATCGGCTTGTTGATAATTGGTCGTCAACGCCACGGAGTAAAACTCGCCCACACTATTGTCACCCTTGAGAATCACGCTCGGATATTTCCATGTGATCGCCGATCCCGTTTCCACCTGCGTCCATGATATTTTGGAACTCACCCCCTTGCACAACCCTCGTTTCGTGACAAAATTATAAATCCCGCCCCGTCCCATTTCATCCCCGGGATACCAGTTTTGAACCGTCGAATATTTTACATCCGCCCGATCCATTGCCACGATTTCCACGACGGCAGCATGCAATTGGTTCGTGTCGCGTCGCGGTGCGGTGCAACCTTCGAGGTAGCTCACGCTGGACCCTTCTTCCGCCACAATCAGTGTGCGTTCGAACTGCCCCGTGTCCGCTGAATTGATGCGAAAATAGGTGGATAACTCCATCGGGCACTTCACCCCTTTGGGGATGTAACAAAACGATCCGTCACTATAAACTGCCGAATTCAAGGCCGCGAAATAGTTGTCCGTATAAGGCACCACCGAGCCTAGGTATTTCTTGATCAGTTCAGGATGCTCCTTCACCGCCTCACTGAATGAGCAGAAAATAATCCCCATCTCCCCCAATTTCCCCTTGAACGTCGTCGCTACAGAAACGCTGTCGAACACCGCATCCACCGCGACTCCAGCCAATCGCGCCTGTTCCCGTAACGGAATCCCTAGTTTTTTGTAGGTCTCGATCAACTTGGGATCCACCTCATCCAAACTTTTCGGTCCATCGGTTTTCTGTTTCGGTGCGGAATAGTAAATGATGTTCTGGTAGTCTATCTTGGGGTAATAAACATTCGGCCAGACTGGTTCCTTCATCGTTAACCAATACCGATACGCTTTGAGCCTCCATTCCAATAGAAAATCAGGTTCCCCTTTTTTGGATGAAATCAGCCGCACCGTGTCCTCGCTCAGACCTCGCGGAGCCATATCCGTTTCAATATCGGTGACAAAACCGTATTGATACTCTCGATTTACAAATTGTTCGATTGTTTCTGTGGAAGTGCTCATACTTCAAACTATCATCACCCTTGATACCCATCCCGACCGTGCGAGCGATATCAATGAAGGTCTGCATTAAAATCGTCTGTTGGGATTTTACACAGAATTCTTATTTAGAATCATTCTAAACTGGAACTAACACGCCTTCTTGTCCAGTTTTAATTGTCGGAAATTGACGGTGAAACCCACTTTGTGTCTCAATCAATGGCAACTCGGCTTCGCTGCCGCCATGTTACATGGGGCACATGTCCCGCGAATTGAAAGGCTGTATGAGGAGATTCCTAATCCTTCCGGCAGGGGCAGTAATTGCACCCCGCTTCCTTTGGGAATGTCGATATCAAGAACTGCCCCGCATTTGTCGCAGTAAAAATGACAATGCTCACGCATGTTGGGACAAAATCGCGCCGGGGAACGATCCAGCGATACCTGTCGAACCAAGCCGTGTTGCACCAAAGTGCTCAGGCAATTGTATACCGTGGCAAAGGAAAGGTCCGGCATCGATTTTTTTGCACGGCTAAAAATCTCCTCCGCCGTCGGGTGATCTGCGCTTTGAGTTACCACGTCAAAGACTTCCAATCGTTGGGGGGTACAGCGCAGCCCTGAGTCCACCAGACTTTTGGTCAGGTGGGGTCGTTCAACCGCAGATGTACAGTCGGAAGTTATGTGCGAATTCTATAACCAACCGCATTCCTCTGTCAATGTCGGGTTGATCTGGATTGATCAGGAAAGCGATCCGTAGTCGTGATCGGGATTATTTTGGATAATTCTCCGCAACGAATTGGATCGCTTTGGTCATATGCTCGGTGGGGTCTTTGAGATTGTTATCCGTTTCGATGGCGAGAACTCCGGGATAACCGCTCTCCTTGAGCACTTTGAAAAGGGCTTTCAGATTCGTGCTGCCTTCTCCAACAAATGTGTCAGTCGCAACGTCCCCGTTTTCCGTCGCATGAACTTTTTTATCCTTGAGGTGAATGTCATACACGCGCCCTTTGTATTCATTGTAAACAGTGGCAGCGTCAAATCGGGCACTCGTGATCCATCCTGTATCCAGGCAAACTCCAATCCGCTGGTCACGATGCTGCAACAGATTACGGACAACCCCTGGATTGCCGTAATTCGATTTGATCCCATGATTATGAATCGCCACTTTAATGTCATACTCCTTCACAAGCTCTTCGATGTGATCCAACGTTTTGAAGTCTCCAGGTTCAATGATGATGACTTTGATGCCCATGTATTTCGCGAACTCAAACAGTTTGCGATCCTCTTCCTTGTTCGATGAGGTGCCTGCAACCCCGAAGCTATAGACGACGAGCCCGTTCTTCTCAAGAATCGCTTTTTTCCGAGCCGTTTCCTGAATGGGAGCTTTGGGATCCATGTGGTTGCCGATCACTTCCAAATACTTGATCTTGTGCTTCACGCAAAATTCCACCACTTGATCGAAGTTCAGATTTCGGAGCGTCCAAGTTTGCACACCAAGTTTCACCTCCTCACCCGCAGCATGGGTGACGGGCGATTGAAACACGACCAAAGTAGCCAACAGTGCGCCGAGGCGGAAAAACTTTCTTAGGGATATATTCATAGTTCGTTTCAGGATGAGTGCATTCAACTTAACTGGGGCTCTGCGTCAATTTTATTCGTGATTTTTGCTCAGGATTGTGTTGACGTTTTTTCAGAGTCCATGTGGAATAAACACATGAACCACTCGCTCTCCCCAATCTCTCGACGACGTTTTTTCGCCAACACTTCTGTGCTCGCTACAGGTGCCGCGTTACTGCCGAACATTTGGCTGTCCAAATCTGGAGCTGCTCCACGCAAGGTTTCCGCCAATAGTAAACTCAATATCGCGGTCATCGGTGCAGGGGGTCGTGGGGCTGGGGATACCGATGGGGTTAAAAGCGAAAACATTGTCGCCTTGTGTGACGTAGATTGGGCACAGGCTGCAGGGCAGTTCAAAAAATTCCCCGACGCAAAGCCCTACAAAGATTTCCGCAAAATGTTGCAGGAAATGAAGGATATTGACGCCGTTGTGGTGGCAACCCCCGATCACACGCATGCGGTTGCCAGCGTGATGGCAATGAGGATGGGCAAACATTGTTATTGCGAGAAACCCCTCACGCGTTCGATTTATGAGGCCCGAGTCATGCGCGAAGTGGCCAAGGAAATGGGCGTTGCGACGCAGATGGGTAACCAAGGGACGGCGAATTCTGGTTTACGCAGGGGTGTCGAAATCATTCAATCCGGTGCCATCGGGCCGGTGAGAGAGGTCCATGTGTGGACCAACCGCCCCGTTTGGCCGCAAGGAATCATGAAACGTCCCAGCGATACGGTTGCTGTTCCTTCAACCCTGGATTGGGATCTCTGGCTCGGACCTGCTGCCAGTCGCCCTTACAACCCAGCCTACGTGCCTTTCAAATGGCGTGGTTGGTTCGATTTCGGAACAGGTGCCATCGGAGACATGGCTTGTCATACGGCGAATCTCGCTTTCATGGCTCTCAAACTGACTCATCCGACGAGTGCCGAAGCGATGGTTTCCACGGATACAAATCACGAGACCTACGCTGGCAAATCGATCATCAAGTATGAATTCCCTGCCCGCGGAGATATGCCTGCCGTGACCTATTATTGGTATGATGGCGGAAATCGTCCCCCGCGTTATGTGGGGAACGGTGTAAAACTTCCTGAAAAGTTGTCCGACAGTGGACTTCTACTCGTGGGCGACAAAGGAGTTTTGTTTTCGCCCAATGATTACGGAGCAGAATTCTCCTTGTTGCCCGAGACTGATTTTAAAGGATACGTTGCCCCAACCCCAACAATACCTCGTTCCCCGGGTCATCATATCGAGTGGATACAGGCTTGCAAAGGCGGGGTCCCGGCGATGTCGAATTTTGATTATGCGGGTCCCTTCACCGAGTCCATCCTAGTTGGTACTCTCGCGGTTCGATCCCAGGAAAAAATAATCTGGGATGGTGCCGCAATGCGCGTGACCAATAACGAAGCACTGAACCGTCTCGTGAAACCCGATTTTCGTCCCGGCTGGAGTCTATAATTGCCGTAACAGGCACATTATACTCGGTTTCTGCGACGCGGAATCCTTCACAGATCCAGCAATGGATGTCTGTGCGGTGTTTTGTGTCGTTGCCAACCTTGGCGGAATCTCAATTCATCGTCGAGGGATTGCCATTTTCTTTTTCCAAACCCTCCTTAACAATCCCCTTCATGAAATTGCAACAAGGTCAGGTCTGGAAAGCATCGGATGGATATTACCGAATCGTACGATGCGAGCGCCTCGAGGTGGAGTATAAATTTATTCAGGATTTCACAACTCGCGATGGAACCCATCACACAGTCCAAAAAAAAGAATTCTGCCGTTTGATCAAAGGTGCCCTTTTGCTCTCGGCGGAAGAATCAAAAAGTCCGGCGAAAGATCAACCTTCGCCGGACTAAAACCGTTTGCGTGGGGTATTTCACCAACGATTCGTGTTATTCCTTGAAATCTGAGTCCGCAGTTTTTAGGTCAGTCTCCACAATCCACGCATTGCGGTAGCGCACGTCATGACCTTCGCATTGTAACTTCAGCCCCCCGGGCAGATCGGTAATCCCTTTGCCTCCATTATTTCCGCCGTCAATTCCTGAATTCGGTCCGCCCCAAACCTGATTGATTTTCTGATTTGTGTGGGCTTTGACGCCGTTGAAAAACATGCTGACCAAAGGTTTTTCCACCATGAGCCCATCTTTGAATCGAGCCGCGCGAAAATTGATATCGTAGGCGTTCCATTGTCCTAATCCTTTGTAAAGGTGATAGGGAGAATCGCTCTCGTTGATGACTGCGCCGAGTCCGTGTTTGGTTTTGTCCCCATCCATGATTTGGATTTCATAACGGTTTTGCAAATAAACACCGCTGTTGCCACCCGGCTTGGAAATGAGGAATTCAATGTGCAACCGAAAATCTCGATACGCTTTTTTGGTGACAATATCGGCGGTGCCATACTTGCCACCGGCTGCAACAGGATCATCGGTTTGCACGACAGTGCCGTTATCCACTGGATCGTTCACGATTTTCCATTTGATCGGCAAGGCGGACTTAAATCCGGGTCCTTCCCAATAGATCCATTTGTCGTCCAAGGTAGATCGTTTTCCATCGATCAAGACCGTGGATTCCTTGGGAGCTTTTGCTCCGACACCGATGTCGGCAAGCCCGGTTGAAAATGGGAGCAATAGACTGCCAGCGAGGCAAACCGTGGAAACAATTGAGGATGGGAGATCGATCATAGAAAAATGTTCACTGGAGAACTTCATATTTGATTAGTGGCTTCATGCTGGGCTTAATTTTGAAATCCGCGAGATATATTTCCGAATCGTTTTTCAAATCTCAGTGCGTTTTGTTGGATGAACCATTGGATGGGTAGGTGATGAAGAAAAAGGTGGAGTTCTTTGACCTGGTCGCGATGACAGTCTTCGTCGGGCGTAGAGCCGGTGTGGACTCAATCGAAGCACACATTTGGTCGTGATCTCCATCGAGCGAATGGAGCTCCGTCGGCGGGGGGATACTCCTGCATTATGGTGAAACTTTATCGGTGAGAGTTTTATTGATAGATTGCAAAACGCATAATCTGTTTGCTACAGTTAAAACATGGCTTTAGTTGCGAGACATAATTTGCTCCGTCGATTGCAGACGGAAGTGCCCCGAGGTGCCCCGGTGGACACTGCCCAACTGGCAGTGCTTGGGGTCTCGTCAGCCTTGGCTCATTACTACCTGAAGTCCGATTGGTTAAACCGATTGGGGCGTGGGGTGTTCAGTTTTCCCAACGATAATCTGCGTGAAGCCGACTGTCTGAAGTTCTTGGCACGCCATGTCGATGGATTCCATGTCGGCGGCAAGACCGCACTCGTGTGGCGGGGTTTCGGACACAATGTTCCGGCTCGGGAACCGCTCTGCCTGTGGGGACAAGGCAACATCCGCCTGCCGAATTGGTTCACGCAACGCTTTCCCGCCCGATACACCACTCGCACACCGTTCGCCTTGATGCTGCCAGTAGGAACGGGTTTGGAGCCACTGCCGGAACAGCCGGATGGCGTGCCGGTTTCTGTCCCTGAGCGTGCGTTGCTAGAAATGCTCAGTGAGGTGGGTATTCACCACGGCGTCGAGGAAGCGAAGAACATGATGGAAGGCGTGCGTGCACTACGTCCGGAGGTTCTCTCGCTGGTTCTGCGGCACTGCCAGCGTGTCAAAGCGGCACGGCTCTGTGTCCATTGGGCGGAGGAGTTGCAGCTTCCCTGGGCTGACACAGCTCGACGATTAGCGGCAAAACACATGACCGGCAGCCGATGGTCGGCCCGGCTCAAAAGCGGAACTAGGCTCAGCCTCTCCTCATGATGGATGCCACCTACATCGAGGCAGTGCGCCTCCTCCTCAAAGCGATTCCGGTCCTGTTCAGGGAACCACGGTTCGCGATGAAAGGTGGGACAGCCATCAACCTCTTCGTTCAGGATTTGCCGCGTTTATCCGTCGATATCGACGTGGTCTTCACCGACCACACGGCTTCACGGGAAGCGGCACTACGTATCATTGGCGCGGCTTTGGAGGTCGCCCGAAAGGAATTGAATCGCATGGGACTCGAAGCCGAGTTGCCTGTCCGAACGCATGGCGACGAATCAAAACTCTTCCTCCGCCGTGGTCGTCAGCAAGTAAAGGTCGAAGTGAACCACGTTTTTCGAGGAACGATTCTGCCCGTGCAATCGCTGGCACTCACACCGGAGACTCGCTGCCTTTTTACCACCGAGGTCGAATCGCCGGTGCTCACAACGGCGGAACTCTACGGTGGCAAACTGGTTGCAGCCTTGGATCGACAACACCCGCGAGACCTGTTTGATGTGCATTGTCTCTTCGGGAGCGGTGGCGTCACAGACGAGATAGTCGAATGCTTTGTCGCTTACCTCGCCGGACATAATCGTCCAATTCATGAAGTTCTTTTTTCACGCGACCATGACCTCGTTACAGCATTCAAGAACGAATTCTGGGGCATGACCCGGATTCCGGTCGAACTCCCGGTGCTCGTCGAGGCGAGGCATCGCCTTCGCCGGGAATTGCGTTCCCGGCTCACCGACAACCACCGCCAGTTTCTGATCGGTCTCGTGCGCGGCGAACCTCCTTGGGAAGTGATGCGTTGCCTTCATCTATCCGAGATGCCTGCCATTCGCTGGAAGCTGAAAAACCT
Organism: Akkermansia muciniphila; assembly: GCA_945867235.1. Taxonomy (GTDB): domain Bacteria; phylum Verrucomicrobiota; class Verrucomicrobiia; order Limisphaerales; family SXQI01; genus SXQI01. The sequence goes on along the minus strand of CAMBHS010000002.1, from coordinate 28,496 downwards.
CGCGACGCTGAAGCGCTCGTCCCCGGATAAATACGAACGACAAGCGGATGCACTTATCGATGGTTTTAGGCACCGAACAGAGATTTGTTGACCGGAGTGATGGCAGCGATGGCACTTTGTTCAGCACCGAAGACCAACAATAAATCTTCCTTTCCCGATGGTTGAGCGGGGAATGGCTGACCCATTGGGATGGTCCGAGATTTATTTCCCCACCAATATTGCCACTTAGAGTTTACTTCTCAGCCTTCCCTGCGCTTTCGTCACTTTTTAATAATTCGGTAAAAGCGTTTCTCTCCTTGGGTGGGGTCGATGTATTCCAGCGTATCCCCTGTCCCACCAACCGTCGTGAGCGGAGTCCAGCCCTGTAAGGCAGTCGAATATTGGATTTCGTAAACCGTCCCTGCTTCGCTCAGCCATCTCAATCGAATGCTCGCCACCTCTATTTCCAGCGAAAAGGCTGGAGTGGATTCAAAGGAATAGAGTTTGCTTATTTCGTTATCAGTCAATGCACGGTCGTAAATTCGCAGATTGTCGAGCAATCCGTTAAAAGGAAGGGTCCTATCCCCTGAGGGGACAGGACTAATTCGTAGTCCCAATCTGACAGGCAGATAGCGATCGTTGTCAGGTAAACTCGGAACTGAGCTTGGACCTGAAAGGGGAACCTCCTTCGCATTGAGGAAAAGTTTAACTCTGTTTGCAGAGGGTTGGTAGATGGCTACGAGATGATACCACTTATTGATTTCATACACTTGGGATGGAGTATCCCAATGAAGCCCAGGACCCCATCGCGGCAAAAAGCGTATTCCGGCAGAACCCCCAGGAGGGATCCCAAGACTGATTTCAAAATTATTCTGACCCTTCGAGATTAAAAACGCAGCTTCGTTTTCCCTAGCAGTACCGGGATACGAACGGGAGTTAAACCAAACGCTTATCGTATAGTCCGCCGAAGCCGAACCGGTCTTTGCTGGCAGTTCGATGAAACTGCTGACGTTACCTTGAAAACTGAACGCTCGGCTCTGCCTGCCGAAAACGTCGGGTGCTGGACTTGCATTTTGGATCGTCCCATGATTGCCGCCAAACGCATCGCTGGCGTTTCCGTCAAGGGGATAGAAGCTCACCAGCCCATTCGTTAAAAACGTTTGAGCACTGGCAACCGCAACAAATAAGCAGGACAATGCAAACAGCATCGTCCCAATACGCTGAATTATTTTTTTCATTGGTCTCCTTTACATTAATGGTTTTTAGCCATGCAACATCGCGTTGTGGCGATACCGCATTTAAGCAGTATAACTTTATTGTTACAACAAGAAAATTGGAACAGCTGTTCCTGTCGTTGGCTCGCGCACAGCCGACAATCTCGTGGGATGCTGTCGAAAGATTTCGCACGATTTTTTGGGGAGGCGGTCAGAAAGCATCGAAAGGCTCAAGGTATGAGCCAGGAGACATTGGCTGAACGAGCAGATTTGGCTTCCAAAATGATTTCTTTGATTGAGCGATTCAAGCGCAACCCGTCCTTGAACGTCGCCCAGTCAATCGCATTGGGGTTGTCGGTTCCATTGTCCCGCTTGATTCAGGATGCGGAGGAACTGAAAGCGATAGGGCGTTAGGTTAGATAGGTTGCATGGTTTGGTTTGCACCACCGTAGTCCCCGCATTCAGAACCCATTGGTTAGAACTTTCTTTTTCCCACTGGATTCAAGCCCAACTTCCTGTTTCAAATCCCTCTATAAAAACATTTGCACTGATTGCAACGATTTGGTGGCAATTTCCCTTGCCGCACAGAATGCTCTTGCTAGGTTTAAGAGACATTTTCCTACAAGCAACAATGTTAACACCGAGCAAACTTGATCTACGGTTGCCAGCCGCCCAGTAATCGAGTTTGGACGCAGACCTTGAATATCTCATGAGCGAACATAATCATAATTATCCCAAACTTCACAACGCGATGTGGCCCGGTCTTGTGGGCAAGGGCAGCCCTGGTGCGGAACCAGCGATCGATCTGGATACCATGCTTGATCTGACCGCGAAAGCTTCTGTGGATGGCGTGAAGTTTGATGGAGTGGATATATTTCTATTCGATCCCCATGTCAGCATCGACTCCACTGATGATGATATCTCCCGGTTGGCCGACAAAGTGCGAGCCAAAGGGTTTGATGTGGGGTCTGTGGTCGCCCCCGTTTGGTCGCCCACGGGGGGTGGGTCTGCGATGGGTAACGCTGAAGAAAGAGCCAGCTTTGTCGGGCAAGTGCGCAAGGCCTGTCGCATCGCCAAAAAACTTCGAGATTTAGGAGTGCGACCCAATGGCGTTGTGCGAATTGATTCGGCAGCGAGCCCCTCCGAGTGGTTAAAAGATCCCCAAGCCAATACCCAGCTTATCGCACAAACATTTCGCGAGGCGGGGGCTGTGGCGGAAAGTTTCGGCGAGAAACTGGCGGCGGAAGGAGAAATTTGCTGGGGTGGTATGCATAGTTGGCGTGAGATGGTGAAGTTGTTGGAGTTGACCGACCGACCCGGCATCGTCGGATTCCAAGCGGATATGGCGCACACACTTTTATACACCATGGGCTACAACGCCCCCGAGGATGCCATCCTGCCTCCGAATTACGATTGGAGCGATGCTGAACCATTGAACCAAGCCCTCAAAACACTCACCGCAGCCTTGCGACCCTGGACAATTGACTTCCATGTGGCACAGAACGACGCCACCGTTAAAGGGTCAGGGTCGCACGACAAAACGGGAAGACACTGCTTGGCCAATGATCCAAACGGCAAACTCAATATTCCTCACCATGCAGGGTTTTGGTTGCGTGACGAAAACAATCAACCAACAAAAACGATCCGACATCTCTGCTGGGATGGCTGCATGTTCCCCAACGATGTCATGATGAAAATGGAGACATGGAATAACATCCTTGCATCAATGTTGGCGGTGCGTGATGCCCACGGTTGGCGCGAATAGAATTCCACCCCACAACACAGTTTGGAACAGAGTTCAAATCACTTTTTAATCCCTCAATAGACAATGAAAAAACCTCTACGCATCGGACTGGTCGGTTACGGCTTCATGGGGCGCACCCATTCTAACGCTTACCGCAAAGTCGGTAATTTTTTTGACTTAGAATACCAACCCGTCCTCCAAGCCATCTGCGCCCGAGACGCTGGAAAAGCCCAGGCATTCGCAGATAATTGGGGCTATCAATCCATCGAAACCGACTGGCGCAAGTTGGTAGAACGCAAGGATATCGACCTGATCGATATTGGCAGCCCGAACAACACCCACGCAGAAATCGCCATTGCTGCGGCAAAAGCCGGCAAGATGATCCTCTGCGAGAAACCATTATCCATGGATGGAAAAGAAGGCGAAAAAATGGTGAAAGCCATTGAAAAAGCCGGCGTCGCCAACATGGTCTGGTACAATTACCGTCGAGTTCCCGCAGTCGCCCTTGCCAAACAGTTGATCGACGAAGGCAAGCTCGGACAAATTTTCCATTACCGCGCAAAATTTTTGCAGGATTGGACAATCTCCAAAGACCTCCCCCAAGGGGGCACGGGGCTGTGGCGTTTGGACGCCAAAGTTGCCGGCAGCGGAGTAACGGGCGATCTTCTGGCTCACTGCATCGACACGGCATTGTGGTTAAACGGTCGCATGACCACCGTCAACGCGATGACAGAAACCTTTATCAAGGAACGCAAACACACACTCACCGGCAAAGTCCAAAAAGTTGAGATCGATGACGCCTGCGCCTTTTTGGCACGGTTTGACAATGGCTCTCTCGCCACCTTCGAATCCACCCGCTATGCACGTGGGCATAAGGCTCTTTACACCTTTGAAATCAATGGCGAAAACGGGTCCATCGCTTGGGATTTGCATGACCTTCACCGGTTGCAGTATTTTGATTACCGGGACGAGGGTAAGTTGCGCGGTTGGCGCTCGATTCATATCACGGATTCAGATCATCCCTACATGAAAAATTGGTGGGTTCCGGGTCTCCAGATCGGGTATGAACACACATTTGTCCATCAGATCGCCGACTTTATCCAAGCCATTTCCAAAGGTGAGAAACCGCATCCCAGCTTCCGTGAAGCCCTAGATACCCAGTATGTTTGCGATGCCGTTTTGAAGTCAGCCAAATCAAAAAAATGGGAGAAAGTTTCAAAAACAAAAATCAGCTAACTTTGAAAGCCTAAGTTTAGCCGTTCACCAATCCATTTTTTTTGACTGGAATTTGAACAGGCTCGAGGCAGAATGCGTCCTACTTTGGTAAGTGAAAATCTGTATGTTGAAGAATTATTATTTATTGGGTCTCTGTGTCACAGGATTGACTTTGGTTTCCATGTCCGCCGCTGATGTGGATACAAAAAAGATTCCACCTGCCTCGACACGCACCGATGTGACTTTTGACAAGGACATCAAGCCGATTTTCGAAAAGGCGTGCTTTAAATGTCACGGTACGGAAAAGCAAAAAGGAAAACTGCGGGTGGACAGTCTTGCAGCGATCAAAAAAGGTGGCGAAAACGGTGAAGTTATCCTAATCGGCAAGAGCGATAAAAGCTCGCTGGTTCATGCCGTCTCTGGAGCCGTGGAGGACGAGCTCATGCCGCCCGATGGAAAAGGAGATCCGCTTACTAAGGATCAAATCGGTCTGATTCGTGCATGGATTGACGGTGGCGCAAAATAATCGGATCACGCATTTTTACACAATAACGCGACTGGCTTTTAGCGAGTCGCGTTATATTTTTTGAGGAGGCCAACTCCGTCACTTCTGGCCGCCTTTTTATACTGCCAGTTTATCGTTTGAGTTTTGTCGGGACTGGGCTGCGATTGACCAGTTTGACCGATTCATCCATGAGTAACTCCCCCGTCATCTCCCCAAGGCAAGTGCGTGTGATGTAATTGTATCTCTCGAAACTGGACCAATCTGCTTTAGAAATGATGTAACCGAAAGCATCGTTGGTTAAACCAAACAGCAAATTATTTTCTCCACGCATTTTCCGTTTCAGATAGTAGCCAATATTGGGTAATGCTTCGCCTGGAATGGTTAAAATCTGGGCGTTTCCCACATTGATTAAGTTGAGCTGGGTGGTCACATGGGCTTTATCCTTATCCGCGTAACCCAACGGTGAGGCGGACATGATCGCTCTTAAGAGAGGAGAATCCACAGGAAAGCTTATTTTTTGAGCCGTGCAGTAGAGTGTTGGATTTTTTTGTTCTACCGCATTGTCGATAATTCGCAGAGATTCATCCGCCAACAAATGTCCGATGCGTAGGCATTCATCCCAAATACGAAGGTCCTTCCCGTTCGGGCCCCGATTGTCCGCGGTGATCATGCCCCCTTGGGCTCCATTCATAAAGATGGCTGTCCCGCCGCCTTTCTCCTGGATTCGATCATAAAGAGGACCCACTAAATCCGGAGATAAAGTTCCCGCATGGGATCCCAGCACCTCAGGGTGGATCGCATAGTTGACGAGCGTGGCAAAAGGCTTGCCGTCAGCTCCGATCGCCTGCACAACACTACAGCGAGGGTCATAAAGATGTTCCGCGTAATAGTTATAGGCGATCTTGCCCTTCGCCGTGCCCGTGGCAATTTTCAGACTTGCTGGCCGCAACTTATCCACCGCTTCGTTGATCGTTTCCACCATGCGATCACAAATAAAATCCAGGTATTTTAAATCAGTGGCTATTTTCCCTTGTTGATCGGGGAACCCATAACAATCAGGAGCACTATGGGTGTGTGTCGCTCCTATTAGGATGTTTTCCGGAGGGATTCCTTTGATCCGGGCTCGCACCTTGTCACCTAATACGGCTGGAAACCCAAGGAAATCGGCACTCACAATCACGATCCTCGTTTCGTCTCCCGCCAGCACCAAGGCACGCACATTGAGTTCCCCGTCCTTTCTTGTCACTGGAATCGAGGCTCCCACGCCTCCAGACACCGGCAATAAGGGTTCGGGTGTCACCACGCGCACGGCGATTCCTGCCCGAAACTCAGCGTGAACAAGGGTCAAGCCCACGCTCAGACCGATGATAAAGGTCAACAAGGTTTTTTTCATAGATTTATGGATCGGAACATTGAACCAGAAAACAACGGCCGAATGAAACCAAAATTCAGCGACGCTTCATGGCTCGATACCGTTCGAGGGCTTCCTTGGCCGCGATGTCGCCTGCCTCGGCTCGATTCGCTAATTGGGTTTGGACAAAACCCATGGCGTTTTGCACTGCCTCCCGTTGTTCGTCGCTTAGGTTTTGTTGGAATCGTGCCACGGCGAGTGTTTCTATGGCTCGGGGCAGGTCTCCATCGGTGACCGCGCTGATCGCCTGCTCCACCACGCCTTTCGCAGCAGTAAAATCGGAACTTTCCTGACCTGTTGCAGGTTTCTCGAAAACTTTCTTCAGAGCAGCAGCATCAGACGATCCCGGTTGACTGCATCCAACCAAAAGGAGGCCGATCATCAAGCTGGGGATAGTCCATCTCATATGCCAAGCGTTTTTCGGACTACGATCCGTCCCCTCGTTTGCTACCAGGGTCACACCACAACCTGCCTGGATAATAGGTCTTCAATTTATCAAACGCTTTGATCTTTAGATATTCCACGCTCCCCCCGACGAGTCCCACGGTGGTTCCGACACTATGCAGACGGGTGATGTTTTCCGCAGGAGTGCTGGAACCATCATTAAAATCTCCGGGAGATCTTTCGTCCGCTTGCCACATCACAATGGCATCTATTTTGAATTGGGATTGTTTGTAAACCTGAGGGCGAATTTTGTATCCACAAATGGCTCCATTCATGATGTAGCTTGAAAGCTTCATGCCTCGACTCCGATAGGCCGCGGTGTTCGTTTTGTCCAAGGGACAAAAAAAGGAATTGTCTCCTTTTATGGTGGAGCGCAGCAGACCTTGTTCCACAAATGTCCGATTCGTGAGAGCAGGAGGGATGCCGCCACTCGTGGGTTTATAGAGCCACCCGGCATACCCAGGTTGGTTATCCCAATTGGGATGGGGGAGGTAATCCTGGTTATCAACCACATACATCTGGACAGCCAGCATGATTTGTTTCTGGTTGTTGGTGCACACCGTGCGAATGCCCCTTTCCTTTGCCTTCGCCAAGGCTGGCAGAAGCATTCCCGCAAGGATCGCGATAATAGCGATGACCACTAAAAGTTCGATCAAAGTGAATCCCGACGTGCTAACAGGTTTTCTTACGAACCTTTTGCAACTTACGTTTCCGAAGATGATCATAAAAGCCTATGATGGGTGGGAGTTGGTTCCCCAAAGTCTTTCACTGAATGAATCTAATAATCAAGCAGATTCGTTCGATTATTCGCAGGAGTTTACGGATACCCCGCCCCCTTCCATCAGAGGTGAGGATCTATACCCAGGTTTTTGAATAGGAACGCGAAACGATCCGCTGCCTCTTCTATAAGTTTGGAGGTAGGTTTCCCCGCACCGTGTCCGGCTTTCGTATCGATGCGAAGCAGGATCGGGGCAGAACCTTTTTGTGCGGCCTGCAGCGTCGCACCGAATTTGAAGCTGTGTGCTGGCACCACTCGGTCGTCATGATCTGCGGTCAGAATCATGGTGGGTGGGTAGGACATTCCCGGCTTTATTCGATGCAGCGGTGAATAACGATGCAGGGCTTGAAATTGTTCTGGATCATCGGAGGAGCCATAATCTGAAACCCACGCCCAGCCGATCGTGAATTTATGAAAGCGGAGCATGTCCAACACACCCACGGCGGGCAGGCAGGCTCCAAATAGTTCAGGTCGCTGCGTGAGGCAGGCTCCTACGAGAAGGCCCCCATTGCTTCCTCCAGAGATGGCCAATCGTTTTGGCGAGGTGTATCGATGGGCGATCAACCATTCAGCTGCGCCGATAAAATCGTCAAAAACATTTTGTTTGCGGAGCTTGGTTCCCGCTTGGTGCCAATCCTCCCCATATTCGCCGCCACCACGAAGGTTGGGCAGTGCATACACGCCCCCCATCTGCATCCAGGCCATCGTCGCGGGTGAAAAGGACGGCGTCAGTGAAATGTTAAATCCTCCATATCCGTAAAGAATTGTTGGATTTTCTCCGGTCAGTTTCAGACCTTTTTTGTGACTGACAAACATTGGAACCCGAGTGCCATCCTTGCTTTGGTAAAAAACTTGCGTGGTTTCAAAATCTTGGGGATCGAAGGTTACCTTGGGAGAGCGATATGTTTTGCTGGTTCCGGCAGTCAAATCGTGACGATAAATCGTGGGTGGATGAGTAAAACTGGCAAAAGCGAAGAAGGTCTCTGTGTCCTCAGGTCGCCCAAAAAAACCAGAAACAGTGCCGAGCCCCGGAAGGTCAACGTCGCGTGCCAACACTCCTGCCTTATTGTAAACACGAACCTTGCTGTGGGCGTCATGCATCCATGTCGTGACGAACTGCCCGTTGAGCACAGAAACATGGCTTAAGGTGTCGGATGATTCAGGAATCAATATCTTCCAATGCGGACGGTCGGGTTGTTTGATTTCGAATGAAATGAGTTGGCCACGAGGGGCATTAAGATCGTTCTGGAAATATAAAACAGACCCGTCATTCCCCACAAAGTTGTAGGACGAATCAAAATTCATTAGCAGCGGTTGAACCGGCCGTTGCTTGAATCCCTCAGCGGTTACCGGCGTTGCCCCGGAGACCATATCGGCGATTAAAACCCGGTTTTTTACATCGGTCCCTTGAGTGCAGGTGACCACCAACCAACGACCATCCTCGGTTACCTCACCATCGAACTTCCATTCTTTCTGATCCGATCTTTCATACACAAGAATGTCCTCGGATTGGGGAGTGCCGACGCGATGGTAATATAATTTTTGAAAATAATTCACCGACTGCAGCTTCGTGGAAGCATCCGGTTCAGCATATCTGCTGTAGAAAAATCCTTTGCTATCGTGCGACCACGAAGCGGAGGAAAACTTTACCCACTTGAGAATATCCGGTCGATCTTGCGCCTTTGCCACATCTCGTAAATGCCATTCCTCCCAATCTGATCCCGCCACAGATAATCCATAGGCCATCAAGGCTCCGTCCTTGCTGATGACATAGTTTTTTAATGCGACGGTTCCATCCGTGGAAAGTGTATTTGGATCGAGCAATACTCGTGGCGAAGCATCGAGTTGGGGCAGCGAGTAAAGCACCGCTTGGTTTTGCAATCCATCGTTCCGGCTATAGAAATATTGAGATCCCTGTTTGTGTGGTAAACCAAATCGTTCGTAGTTCCACAGTCCTGTAAGGCGCTGCTTCAATGCGGATCGATAGGGAATCTGGGCAAGGTAGTTGGAGGTCAATAAATTTTGGGACTCGATCCAACGGCGACTTTCCGGGCTGTCTGGATTCTCCAACCAACGGTATGGATCTGCAACGCGGGTGCCATGGTATTCGTCCACCTGATCCCCACGGGGTGCTTCAGGATAAGTAAAAATGGGGTGCAATGTAGAACAGGCGGATGCGAATAGGACCACAGAAAGAATTGCGATAAAACGACGTTTCGGATTCATTCCCGAACTCTTCACAACTACCTGCCGATTGCAAAGCGGAATTATCCCTTGATCCTAGCGGGCGATCGCGTTGACGTTTAGCGGTAAGGTTGATGCAATTCCACGGGGGAACGCTTTTTACGCAAATTCAGATTGATCATTTCGACGCCGATAGAAAAGGCCATGGCGAAGTAAATGTAACCTTTCGGAATCTCCTTATGAAACGCCTCAGCGACAAGACTGCACCCGATCAGGAGCAGAAAACTCAATGCCAACATCTTGATGGTCGGATGCTTATCAATAAATCGGCTGATATAGCCTGAAAAAAAGAGCATGAAGAGAACGGACAAGCAAACCGCAATGACCATCACAGGCACATGTTTCGCCATGCCGATCGCCGTGACGACCGAATCAAGAGAGAACACAATATCCAGCACCATGATTTGAATGATGACACTCATATATGTTGGAGTCATCCGCTTCGTCGCAGATCCGTCCTCACCTTCAAGTTTTTCGTGGATCTCATGAGTGGATTTGGCAAGCAGAAACAGCCCGCCGACCAGAAGGATAATATCGCGTCCTGAAACACCATGCGACGCGATGGTAAACAGGGGTGTCGTTAATCGTGATAGCCAGGCCACACTCAACAGGAGCAAAATGCGGGTTCCCAACGCGAGCATCAACCCCACTTTTCGTGCCTTTTCTTGTTCCGACGCAGGCAGTTTACCCGCAAGGATGGAGATGAATACGATGTTATCGATCCCGAGCACAATTTCCAAAACCGTTAACGTAAATAGGCTAATCCAAGCCTCTGGTGATGTGATCCATTCCATCCCTCCAGTATGTTGAACGAGGAGCCATGAACTCAAGGAAAACTGGATTATCATAATTCACCACACACTCGTTCATCAATTTTTGGTAGTTTTTGCTGCTTTTACCCCTTTTGTCTGCTATTGATCGCAGCGAAACACTACAAAAACATTTATGGCAACGATTGCGGTTTTGGGAACGATGGACACCAAGGGTGAGGAGCATGCTTTTGTGGCTAAATGCATCCAACGTCGTGGTCATCAGGTGCTAGTGATCGATGTGGGCACACTGGACGCCCCCACGCTTAAACCGGACATCACCCGCGACGAAGTCGCTTCGTTAGCAGGGATCGATCTGGCAACTCTCGTGGCGCGGCGTGATCGAGGGGAGACTGTTCGAGCCATGTCCCAAGCAGCACCCATCATCCTCGCAAAATTGCATCGAGAACGAAAAATCCAAGGTGTCATATCCATGGGGGGTGGGGGCGGCACGGCGATCGGCACTGCGGCGATGCGTGCATTACCCATTGGCTTTCCGAAATTAATGGTAACCACACTCGCAAGTGGCAACACCTCACAATATATCGGGGTTAAAGATATCGTGATGTTCCCGAGCATTGTCGATGTGGCGGGATTAAATCGGATTTCCACCCAAATTTTAACGAACGCGGCAGGAGCCATCTGCGGCATGGTCGAGGCGGATCCCCCCACAATCGAAAACAAGCCCATCATTGCGGCCAGCATGTTCGGTAATACCACGGACTGTGTTCAACACGCCCGCAAGTTACTGGAGCAGGAAGGATATGAAGTCCTGATTTTTCATGCGACGGGAACAGGTGGGCGTGTGATGGAATCCCTGATCGAATCAGGCATGGTTGCTGGGGTTTTGGATATCACGACGACAGAATGGGCCGATGAAATTGTGGGAGGCATGTTATCGGCGGGGCGCTCTCGACTGGAGGCTGCAGCTCGGCTTGGAATTCCTGCCATTGTCAGCCCGGGGTGTTTGGACATGGTAAATTTTTTCGGACCAGAAACCGTCCCTGAAAAATTCAAAGCCCGTAACTTTTATGCCCACAATCCGCAAGTCACGCTGATGCGAACCTCGGTCGCCGAGGCGGCGGAAGTCGGTCTCATGGTTGCGGAAAAACTGAATGCCTCCATCGGTCCCGTAACAGTCATGCTTCCCTTGGGCGCGATCAGTTACATCAGTGCTCCAGGACAGCCTTTTCACGATCCCGCAGCCGACCACGCCTTGTTTGAAGCCATCAAGAAAAACTTGCGCCACGACATTCGAGTCGTCTCATTGCCGCATCAAATCAACGACGCCGCCTTTGCAGAGGCCTGCGTCAAGGAATTGCTCGCCAATATCAGATCGCTTCAACGCTAAGTCAGCTCAAAGCAAGCGAGGCTGCATTTCCTCTTTTTGGAGAGCTTCGCCGAGTCCTTGAACTCGGGCTCGACGACGTTCCATGATGTGTTTATCCACGAGGGGATCGTATTTGACGGGGTAATCCCCATCATAGCAGGCCATGCAAAAATTTGATTTGGGCAGGTTCGTCGCTTTTACCATTCCATCGGCACTCAGGTAAGCCAAGGAATCTGCATTCAGGTAAGCTCGAATTTCATCCAACGAATAGTTGGCTGCCATCAGTTTTGTTCGGTCGGGGAAATCAATGCCATACACGCACGGGTGCATGTGGGGCGGGCAACTTACCAGAACATGAACCTCGGTTGCCCCTGCTTCTTTGAGGCTGTTGACACGAGTTTTGCAGGTTGTTCCTCGGACGATGGAGTCGTCAATGATGATCACTCGTTTGCCGCTCACCAGTTCCTTGATGAGATTTAATTTAACGCGGACATTGAAGTCTCGGATCAATTGAGAGGGTTGCAGGAAACTACGACCCACATAATGATTGCGGACGAAAGCCATCTCAAATGGAATTCCTGATTCCATGGCGTATCCTAACGCAGCTGAATTTCCACTATCCGGAACCGGAATGACGACGTCCGCCTTGATCGGATATTCCCGAGCCAACTCGCGACCCATTTCCACACGGGTTCGATAGACATTGCGCGAGGCGATATTACTGTCAGGCCGTGCAAAATAAACGAATTCAAAAATACAAAACGCACTCCGTTTGGGTTCGGGAAATGCCTGGATGGATTTCAGACCGTCTTTATTGATGATCACGATCTCGCCAGGTTCGACATCCCGCACAAATTCGGCGTGGATCAGGTCGAACGCACAGGTTTCACTGGAAAGTACCCAGGATTCACCCACTTTGCCCAAGGAAAGAGGACGGAATCCCTGCGGATCACGGACGCCGATCATTTCGTTCTCGGTCATGATGACCAGCGAATAGGCTCCCTCAATCCGGCGCATTGTCTCGATCAGATTATTCTCATGACCATTAACATTGGGTTGCGCCATCAGGTGCAAAATGATCTCCGAATCAACGGACGTCTGGAAAATGGATCCTTGCGACTCGAGTTGGTCGCGCAACCGCACCGCATTTGTCAGGTTGCCGTTATGGGCGATGGCGATCTCGCCTCGTGCACAATCCACCGTCAACGGTTGGGCATTGCGAAGGTGGGAGGATCCCGTCGTCGAGTAGCGGGTATGTCCTACAGCCGAAGAACCCTTCAGTTTTTCTAGGGATTCCGCGTTGAATATCTGGGGGACAAGCCCCATGCCTTTGTGGACATGGAATTGAGAACCATCATTCGTGACAATGCCGGCACTCTCCTGTCCGCGATGTTGCAATGCGTAGAGACCGTAATAGGTCAATTCTCCCGCATTAGGGTGATTGTAAATGCCGAAAACTCCGCAGTAGTGTTTTGGATAGGGTGACATGTGCAGAAGATTCTCAGGTCTCAGTTCATCGCACGACCGATCGCGTTCCACCATGGATCGTGTAGATCGGCCAACTTGGTAGTTACGGTGCGGTGACTGCTCTGGATTGTCAACAGATCACCGCCCACAGTTCCGATCTCATTAAAACTAATCCCACGCTGTGATGCTTCGGATTTCGCATCTGCTAATTTGTTGGGATTGACCGAAATCACGACCCGGCTCTGGCTCTCACCAAAAAGCAAGGCATCCAATCGGGTCGCAGGGCTGTTTCTTAAATCGATCGTTGCGCCGATCAATCGGGGCGTATCTCGGGCGATCTGTTGCGAAATGCAACATTCCGCCAAGGTTACCCCAAGACCACCATCACTGCAATCGTGCGCGCTCATCACGAGGCCGGCATAAATCAGGGCACGTAACCCGTCATGGAGTTGTTTTTCCTTGTCCAGATTCAAACGCGGGGGCGTTCCCGTTTTTAAGCCGTGGATGCGTTGCAGATAGGCTGACCCACCCATTCCCAAAAGCGGATCGGATGAGTCAATCACCTCGCCTAAAAGCACAATGACATCGCCTTCGTTCTTAAACCATTGTGTGGTGACATATTCCCATTTCTCAATCAGCCCAACCATCGCAACCGTGGGTGTTGGGTCGATAGGTCCGTTCGGGTTCTGGTTATAAAGACTGACATTGCCTCCGGTCACCGGAGCATTAAATGCCCGGCATCCCTCCGCCAGTCCTTCGACCGATTTTTTAAGTTGGTAGAAAATTTCTGGGTTGTGAGGGTTTCCAAAATTGAGATTGTCTGTCGTTCCCAATGGAATGGCTCCGGAGCAGGCGAGGTTGCGGGCACACTCAGCCACCGCAATCTTGGCTCCCTCGTAAGGGTCGAGATACACGTAGGTCGCATTGCAATCGACTGCGAGCGCGATCAGCTTCTCTGTGAACCGAGGGCCAAACGTGCCATCGGGAAGGAGCGGCAACGAATCTTCCTTGATTCGGACAACGGCTGAATCCGAGCCCGGACAAACCACGCTGCCATTGCGGACCATGTGGTCATATTGGCGATAAACCCAATTTTTGGATGCGATCGAATGCCATGCGAGCAGGGCTTTGAGGTCTGCCTCCGGCGTGACCGTGTCGGAGATTTTCTCCAGCGTGAACCGACGAACATTTTCCAGATAGGCGGGTTCCCGTGAGGTTCGATGGTAAATAGGAGCCTCATCCGCCAGTTTGCTCGCCGGAATATTCACGATCAATTCGCCGTGGTTTTTGACGACCATTTGTCCCGTGTCCGTGACGAATCCCACTTCTGCCCATGGCAGATCCCATTTGTCAAAAATCGTCTGCACTTCTTTCTCCCGCCCCTTCTTGACGATGATCAACATCCGCTCCTGTGATTCGCTCAGCATGATCTCGTAAGGAGTCATGTTCGGTGCGCGTTGCGGAACCTTGCTAAGATCGATTTCGATCCCTGTTCCCGCGCGGGCGGCTGTTTCACAGGTTGAGCAGGTCAATCCGGCGGCTCCCATGTCTTGGATTCCTGCAACGCAACCGGTGGCTAACAACTCCAAACAGGCTTCCATCACGAGCTTCTCCATGAAGGGATCCCCCACTTGAACCGCACCACGTTGTTGTTCGGCGGATTCCTCCGTGAGATCCTGTGATGCAAACGCCGCTCCGGCCAATCCATCACGTCCTGTCGCAGGCCCCACATAAAAAACGGGGTTTCCTACACCCTTGGCCGCGCCTCGGGCAATCTGCTCGTGCCGCAACACTCCTAGGCAAAAAACATTAACGAGAGGATTTCCTTCATAGGATTTATCAAAATAAACCTCTCCTGCGAGGGTGGGAATTCCAAAACAGTTGCCGTAATGGGCAATACCGGAAACAACCCCGCTGAACAATCGACGGACTTCGGGGGAGCTGAGTTCTCCAAAGCGCAATGAATTCAATGCACAGATTGGGCGAGCCCCCATTGTAAAGATGTCGCGGATGATCCCACCGACTCCCGTAGCGGCACCCTGAAAGGGTTCGACCGCGCTGGGATGGTTGTGCGACTCGATCTTGAATGCAATCGCCAACCCATCTCCAATATCGATGATTCCGGCGTTTTCTTCACCTGCTCCTACCAGAATTTTATCTGACGTCGTTGGAAAGCCTTTCAATAACGGACGGGTGTTTTTGTAAGAGCAGTGCTCGCTCCACATCACCGAAAAAATTCCGAGTTCCGTGTAATTCGGGCTCCGACCGAGAATGGCTTTGATGCGCTCAAATTCGTCCGGTGTCAGTCCGTGTTTCTGAACCAACTCAGGAGTAATGGCGGGATCGATCCTCATAAATAACAAGGGTAAATATTTCTTGAATTAGAATGGTTCAAGTGGCGGAAGGTTTGTTCCTGCCGGTAAGTTCCTGCAACCAGCTTTCAAAAATCAGGCGACCATCCGTCCCTCCGAGCCAGCCTTCAGAGGCTCTTTCAGGGTGGGGCATCATTCCTGCCACATTGCGGTTTTTATTGCAGATCCCAGCGATGTTCAAAAGCGATCCATTGGGGTTGGCAGCATCGGTCAACATGCCTTGAGGTGTGGCGTATTGGAAAAGGATTTGATCGTTCTTTTGAAGTTCACCCAACGTTGACTCGTCAGCAAAATAACATCCATCGCCATGAGCGATCGGGATTTGGAGCAATTTGTTTTCAGGGATAGCCCGCGTAAATCCAGACCGTGTCGTGGCGACTTTGAGGTGAACTCGTTCACAACAAAATTGCAGCGAACGATTGCGAACCAGAGCTCCTGGAAGCAGACCCGCCTCGCACAAAATTTGGAATCCATTACAAATTCCTAAAACCATTCCCCCATTCTCGGCGAACAACTGGACTGCCTTCATGATTGGGCTAAAACGGGCAATGGCACCCGTCCGAAGGTAATCACCATAACTGAATCCTCCCGGTATCAAGACCCCATCCACATCGCCGAGCGAGTTTTCCTTGTGCCAAAGGAGTCGTGCGGAATGGCCTAGGACATTTTTCAGAACATGGACCGCATCTTGATCGCAATTAGAAGCGGGAAATTGCAGGACAGCGAAATTCATATCGAACGCAATACAACATAAGCGGTTCTGCCTCGATAATCGAGCCAGTTTCCGCAGGAGCAAAAATTATTCGAGGGTAAACTGATAATCCTCGATCACCGGATTGCTTAACAATTTGCGGCACGCCTCGTCGATCTGTTGCCGGACGATCTCTTTATCGCCTTCGATTTCGATCTCTAAATACTTACCGACATGCACGGCACGAATGCCCGTGTAGCCCATATGTTCTAGGGCACTTTGAACGGTTTTACCTTGTGGATCTAAAACCGCTTTTTTTGGTGAGACAGTTATTTTCGCTTTCATCTATCTTGGGTCAACTGACAAAGGCAACTCTTCCCCCGAATACTGAAACCTTACGCGTCCTCCCGCCAGACATTTTTAATGCAAGCACTGGGATCGAAACCTTTTCCAACCGTGCGATTGATCATTGTTACGGTTGCAACAGGCATAAACTAATGCACAACAGTTGTTTGTGAAACTGGTCGAGCTAACCCCATTTACCTCTTGGAACATTTGTTCGAGTGTTCCTTCCCCAACCCATACAAGTCCTGCTAGTGTCCGTTCAATCAAATCGATGGCTAGTTTTCTCTCAACCTCGACTCTCGAGCAGGTGCGTTCGGCCAGCAACATCGTGGACGTGATTGGCAACGTGGTGCCTTTGAAACGCAACGGAACCAATTTTGTCGCCTTATGCCCTTTTCACAAGGAGAAATCCCCCAGTTTTAATGTTAATCCTGCAAAACAAATTTTCCGCTGTTTTGGCTGTGGTAAAGGGGGCGATGTTTTTTCATTTGTTAAGGATTATGAAAATATCGGGTTCATGGACGCAGTCCGGAGACTCGCGGAGAGAGCAAAGATTCCCCTAGAATTTGACCAGACTCCTGGTGCCCAAGAAGCAAGAACCATCAAGGATTCATTGCTCCACATTCACGAACAGATCACCCTACGCTGGCAGAGTGCTTTTTCCAACGAATCGAGCGGAGAAATCGCACGCAATTACCTTATAAAACGAGGAGTTTCAGAGGAAGCCATCAAATTATTCCGAATCGGATACGCCCCCGATTCTTGGGATGACACAGTGAACTGGGCAAAATCCAAATCTCACGACCTCAAACTAGTTGAACAGGCCGGATTGATTCTTTCTAAGGATGACTCTCGTTCCTATTACGATCGATTTCGAGGCCGCTTAATTTTTCCAATCTGCGATGAACAGGGCAGGGTGATTGCATTCAGCGGTCGCATTTTGAGCGGCGATGAAAAAACTGCCAAATATGTCAATTCGCCCGAGTCCCCCATTTTTTCAAAAGGCCGCGTGGTTTATGGATTGGACAAAAGTAAACGTGCCATTCTCGACACGGGTTTCGCTCTGATCTGTGAGGGGCAACTCGACATGATTGCGTGCTACATGGCTGGCATCCAAAACGTCATTGCACCCCAGGGAACATCGCTCACCCATGACCATGCACGCCTCCTCAAGCGATACACCAATGAGGTGGTGGTCTGTTTCGATGCCGACAGTGCGGGTCAAAAAGCCACCGTTCGCGCTTTTGATGCTTTATTACCTGTGGGCTTGGCAATTCGCGTCGCCACAATTCCCGCACCGGATGATCCCGATAGCTTTATCAAAAAAAGGGGTGCCGATGCCTTCCGAGAACGATTAAACATGGCCGAAGGTTTCTTTGATTACCTGCTCCATCAACTCTGTGCCGCCAACGATCCCAATACCGACAAAGGTCGTCTCCAAATTCTCAAAACGATGGCCGAAGCCGTTTACAAAACGAGTGATGCGGTCATCATCGATAAATACGCTCAGAAAACGGCGGCTCGGCTTGGAGTTTCTGGTGTGAGTGCGGCGCAAGAATTTAAGAAACTCGCTCCCCATTCACAACTTCACCAAAGTCACGTCCAGCCTGATAACCCCGAAGTGCCGATCACACCCTCGGAGGATGAAGAACAACTTGCCCCTCCTTCCCATCAAGAAATGTGGGTGCTCAAGTTTCTTTGCCAAGATGAAGACTCCTTGGAATGGACGATGGCCCACCTCGACCTCGAATGGATACAACACCCCAAAGTGCGCCAATTGCTAAGTCTTCGGCTTCATCCGACGGATGAGGGGTCTTGGCCTGCACTGACACACATGCTGGGGTGTTTGCCGGAGGACTCCGAGGCACGTTCCCTCCTCATCGAAGCAGCCGTCACGGATCAAATCTACCCCAACAGTTCAAAGCAGATACAGGATCTAGTGCTCCGCCTTCGCAATGCTCAGATCGACCGACGCTTGCACCAATACCGTGCTCAAGCCTCAAACCCCGACCTCACCCAAGAACAATCGACCGAGGCCGCAAAAGCTGAGATGGCACTGCGTCGCGCCAAGAAGTTTCCCTTGGAACCACTGGCTGGATTCTGATCCACATTCATTCCCAGCGTTACGTCCGGCTATCAACACGAATAATCCAAGTAAACCGTTTTGGTGCGGGTGTAAAAATCAAGGGCTGCGGCTCCCTGCTCGCGAAAAGTATCAGTGCTCGAATTTTTTACTCCGCCAAATGGAGCCTGTAACGCCAAGCCAGTCGAAATCTGGTTGATTTTGACGACACCCGCCTCGATCAATTCGCTGTAAATCATCGCTTTCTTGATGTCACGCGTCACGATGGACGCTGATAATCCCACATCCACATTATTCGCGACTTGCAGGGCTTCCTCGAAACTATCCACCGCCAGCACCGCGATCACCGGTCCAAAAACTTCCTCCCGTGCCAATCTCATTTCAGGTCTGACATCTGCAATCACTGTGGGTTCCATGAAATATCCATGTGCCAATTCTCCTTCGGTGAGACGACTGCCACCGGCTACCAATTTTGCTCCATCCTCCAATGCCCATTTCACATGCTGTAGGTTTCCCAGCAACTCCTGCTCGTTCACAGCCGGTCCCATTTCAACTCCCGGTTGCCAACCCGGTCCGACTTTCCAAGTTTTGGCGCGGGCTGCCAATTTCTGTGTGAATTCATCTGCCACGCTGCGCTCGACAATGACGCGGCTCGTCGCGGTACAAGCCTGTCCTGTCAGGCCAAATCCAGCTCGACACACTAAACTCACCGCTAAATCAATATCCGCATCTGCCAAAACAATGGTTGGATTTTTCCCACCCATTTCCATTTGGGCACGAGCCATGCGGAGTGCTAATTGCTGGTAAACTTGGTGACCTACCGCATGCGAACCGGTGAATGACAGCCCCGCTACCTTTGGATTTCGAGCCAGTTCTCCGCCGACCTCACGGCCGTTACCTACGACGACATTCAAAACTCCTTTGGGGAGTCCTGCTTCGGCCAAAACACGTGCCAGTTCACAACACATCGCAGGAGCCTGACTCGCAGGCTTGATCACCACCGAATTTCCAGCCACCAAGGCGGGCGCAATTTTCCAACTCGGTATCGCGATTGGGAAATTCCATGGCGTAATCAACCCTACGACCCCAAGCGATTGCCGTAGGGTGTAAAGCAAATTGCCGGGAAGATCGTGGGGGAGCGTTTGTCCTCCAATGGTGTAACTCAAGCCCCCGTAAAATCTGAAAATATCTGCCGCTCGTTGAACTTCTCCCAAACTTTCGGCGAGCGTTTTTCCTTCTTCACGCATCAATAGTTCGGCGAGTTCCGATTTTCTCCCCTCCAATATAAAACTCGCCTTGCTTAAAATTCGGCCCCTTGCCACAGGCGTTAGCTGGCTCCACGAACGATGGGCTCCCGCCGCCGCTTCGATCGCCTGTTTTGCTTCAGTTGCGCCGCTCGATGGATATCGGGTGACCACTTCGCGGGTGTCAGCAGGGTTGCGATTTTCAATGAATTGCGCCGAGGTTGCGCCAACCCATTCACCACCGATATAATTAAGATAATCTTTCATAGATACATTCCCGAGCGGGCACTTGCCCCCCCCACGGATTCTTGAATTCCCTCCGCCGATAGCAAGCAGTTTCATATTATCCAAAAACAAAAAAGGCGATCAACGACTAAGCGTGATCGCCTTGCGGAAATTTTCCTATGGATTAGGAACGGGGGCTAAGAATTTTCTCAACCTTCGACTTCTCCAAAATGACATACTTGGGCAACCCTCCCTCAGTTGGAGGACGAACCTCCCCTTCGATCAATGGACGAGCGTATTCCACAAATTTTTCATTCGGTAGGAAACCGTCCTCGCTGATCCAATCACGCGGAATGAAATTTTCCACATTGGCGATATCATTTAAATCTTGCAGACCTGTCGTCACCTTGTAGGGCGAGCTGGAAGTTCGCACCAACTTCACCATAAATCCACTGCGACCATCAATCGCTGCCTTGACGGCTGCCTCGCCGCATTGGGCTGCTTCTTGGGCATCAGTCAAACTTGCAAAATGTGCTGCGGCCCGTTGGGCGTACCCGAGTTTTACGGTTCGTGTTTTGGTGTTCAGTTTGCCTTGCACCAGTTCTGCGAGTCGATCCGCTGCACCTGAAAGCACCGCATGACCAAAGGAATCCACGCGTGATTTGTCCGCGCCGAGTTCTTCGCCTTGCGCATTTTTCAAACCCTCCCCGACAACCACGATGCAGAATTTGTTCAATGCAACCGTTTCTTTGACCTTGGCCAAAAAGGCTTCTTCATTGAAGGCAATCTCTGGCATCAGGATGATGTGAGGTGCGTCCTGTGGATTTCTTTTTGCCAGCACCGCTCCTGCGGCGATCCAGCCTGCTGAGCGACCCATCACTTCCACAATACAACACGATCCGTCGTCAGTAGCCATCCCGCCGACATCCAAACCAATTTCCATCACGGTGGTTGCGCAATACTTGATTGCGGAGCCATAACCGGGACAGTGATCCGTGTGAGGAAGGTCATTGTCAATCGTCTTTGGAACCCCGATCACGCGGATTTCGTAATTGCGCTTCACCGCTTCGGCATGAATTCGGTTCGAAGTATCTTGGGAGTCATTTCCTCCGGCGTAGAAAAAATATCGAATGCTGTGAGCCTCGAATACCTGAAAAAGACGATCCATGTCCTTAGCGGCAAGCTCCGGGTTTTTTGCGAAATTAATTTTGTAGCGGCAGGTTCCAAACGCCGGGCCGGGAGTATATTTGAGACCTTCAATGGCGCGAGCCTTCTCGTCATTGAGGTCGATTAACTCTTCATTAAGAATTCCAAGAATGCCGTTCAACCCCGCGTAGATCTCCTCAATGCATCCATGTTTTCCTGCCTCTTGGACAACACCCGCGACGCTCGCGTTGATGACCGCAGTCGGTCCTCCCGATTGTGCCACCAACAAATTTCCAACTAGTTCTCCCATAATTTTAATCTTCTCACCAAGGGTGAACACAATATCCACCCGCACGCCATCATTTACTCAACCAAATACAGGCGGGAGACCATGCCAATGCCTTTGATCCTTGTCAAAGATGATTATTAGTCGTGATGATTATTAGTCGTGATGATTATTAGTCGTGATGATTATTAGTCGTCGCGGAAACGTTTGAGGTTCAACTTTAACGCTGCGACTCATTCCGGTGAATGGCACCGCACTGGGTGGAGAAACACCCCGCTCAACAATAAAAATTCTAACCCCCGATGCAGCTCATCGTTCGCTCTGGTTGTTTGAATTCAGCCTCGCCAATGTGATGCCGTGCCTCCTTTAGCCATGCGATTTCACGGAGGCGCGTCCTCAACTGTTCATCGTCTGCACCCCTTCGCATCATCCCTTTTAAGTCGTGTTCGATCAGGCTGAAAAGGCATGTCCTGATTTTCCCATCCGCCGTAAGTCGGAGCCGGTTGCAGTGCCCACAAAAAGGCTCAGTCACAGGGGCTATGATCCCGATTTCAGCAGAGGTTCCATTCACTCTCCAGCGTTTTGCCGTTTCAGAAGGTAGGCTGCCCGATACAGGTTCCAGTTCAAATTCGGTTTTCAACCGAGTTAACATTTCCTTCCCCGAAACGACGAGATCCCTCAACCAGCCTCGATTGGAGTCGAGTGGCATGAATTCGATAAATCGCATTTGCACCCCTTCTGAGATGGCAAACCGGACTAAGTCACCCAGTTCATGTTCATTCAAGCCACGGATCACCACGGCATTCACTTTTACTGGATCCATCCCGAGGGATTTGGCCAGTCGGATCGAGCGGATCACCTCGTTGAATCCGTCTCGCCCTGTCATTTTTTTGAAATTGTCGGCGTCTAATGAATCTAGGCTGAAACTCATTCGGGTAAGCCCCGCATCTTTTAAGGCTTGGGCTTTTCGGTGAAAAAGAAATCCATTGCTCGTCATGGCCAAATCCTTGACGCTAGGAATCTGGGATATTTTGCCGACCAAAACCTCGATGTTTTGCCGCAACAACGGCTCCCCTCCGGTGAGACGGATTTTTTCAATCCCCAACTCCACCCCTATCTTCACCACGCGCTCAATCTCCTCGAAGGTCAGGATTTGGCTCCGGGGTTTGGAAGGTGGTAACGGTATTTTTATCGGAGTTGGATTTTTTACGGCATCAAATTTCGACCGGTAAAAATCAGCTGCTTGATCTGTTTCGGGGAGGCAATACACACAACGGAAATTGCACCGATCCGTCACGCTCACCCTGAGATCGCGCAAAATCCGACCAAAGGAATCAGATAGAACATGGGAGATCATCCAATGTTAAGACCCTTTGGAAATGCTTCCGAGAGCCTATTTAGTAACACTCGGAGTGTTGGTTTTCGGAGCAATGGTTGCACCGCCACCTGACTTTAATTCCACGTTCAAATCAAAAGTCGGTTTTGCGATGCTGGGTGGCGGCGAAAGACTCTTCATCATGCGTTCGCCCCCCTTGGTATCGCCATACAATCCCCGTTTGATCCAGTCCAACCGCCGTGAGATGGAAAGTTCATCCCTAAGTTTTTTGACCTGATCGCGCAAAATCGCCAGATCATTGAATTGTTGTTCGAGAGCCGCCTTTTCAGCCTGCAGGCGTTTGAGTTCCTTTAACAAAAATTCGCGATCCCCCTCGGATGCCGCCAGTTTTTTTTGCGTCGAGTCAATTTTCACCTCCAATAAGGCGATAGATCCGTTGAGATCCGTCATTTTTTTCGTGAGATCATCCCTCTGCCCTTCCAAGTCGGTGATGCGCGCCTCTTTTTTTGCAATCTCGGCCGTCAATGCTGCCTGTGTCGTTTTTGCATCCGCCTCCGTTTTTACCAAGATATTCGAAACTGACAACAGCTCCTGCGACAACTTCCCAATCTCCTCCGTGCGTGTTTGCAGATCCTTGTCCAGCGACACATTCACGAGAGTCTGTTCGCGGAGTGCGATTTCCTTGTTGACCACCTGTTCAGATAAGGACGTGATGATTGCCTTGTCCTCCACCCCTTTTTTAACTGCTTGGGTATGACGATAATACAACGAGCCGCCCAGTGCCACGCTGATGACCACGAGGAGGAAGGCTATGGGTTTTAAATTCATATTTGTCGTGTCTGTCCGTAACGATGCGAAATGTCCACGCATTTGACAAGCATACATGTTCACCTTGAATAAGTGACGAATCAACCTACATTCTATTCATGCTTTTGCCAACCGAAGCTCCGGTTATGACCTTGCCCAATGTGATCCTGTTCCCACAGGCCATGTTGCCGGTGTTCATTTTTGAACCGCGTTACCGCAGGATGCTTGAGAATTCGTTGGCCACCCACCGCACTGTTGTCATCGCAATGGCTAAACCGGGGAGCAAACGCGAAACCCCTTCCAAGGTGGGCGGGCTTGGGTTAATTCGAGCTGCGGTTAAAAATAAGGACGGCACCTCGCACCTTGTCCTACAAGGATTAGCTCGTGTGGTTTTGGGCAAGGTGGTTCGCTACCAACCCTACCGTGTTCATCAGATTGAACCCATCCCCAACGAGTCGTTGAATAGTTCCCAAATCTCTTCGTTGACCTCGAAGGTGCTCGATCTAGTCATTGCGCGCATGGAGAATGGATTGGATTTCTCCTTGCCCATCATGAAACATTTGCAATCCGAAGGGGAATTAATCCAAAGCACCTTGTCATTCAAGGAGGTCATCAAACACCTTCGAAGCGTCAAGGATCCCAGCCAGCTTGTTGACCTTGTTTCCTGCACTCTCCTGCCGATACCGCTCCAACGCCAGATCATCCTCGAAACTTACGACCTTGAGACTCGGCTTGATATTTTGGTGCAATTTTTAATATCCTCTATGAAGACCCGTTCCAAATGGTGAACACGACCACGAATCCTCCCCCTGCCGGGGCTCCTGAACGTCAACCGTCGCGCGATGAAATTTTCACATCCTTGTTTGCTGAGATGATTCAGCAACAGGCTTCGACCGCGCTCATGTTGTTGGGTAAAATTCCTAATCCCGATACTGGGGAGCGATTCCAGGAACCTGATTCCGCCCGAATTTACATTTACCAAATGGAGATGATTGAGGCTCGAACACAGGGGAATCTCACCCCGTTTGAAAATGATTATTTGTCCAAGGGTCTAACCACAATTAGGCAGGCTTTTCATGAAGTTACCGGCCAGGACATCACCCCAGCCCCGTCCCTCGAAACCTCGCATTCTCCCGACTCGTTGTCCCCGGTTCCTTCCGTTCCAATCGAGGCTGAGACACCCCCAAAACTCCCACTAGCACCACCCGCACCACCCGAATCCAGAAAACGCTATTCAAAAACCTATTGATTTCCGAGGCACAGTCCTACGGGCGATCTGCGAATAGATAAGGCGGGGAAAATTTTTCTCCGTCTCTTTTTTCCATTACGACAAACGGAACTTGCCAGAACCCAACGTTCCATCCTCTAATCTTTACCTGTGCCAACAAATCCTGTAACCGCACACACCTGCAAACTCGACGACGTGCAGTCTGCCCATCTCCATCAGCACCTGAAGGAGAACGGCTGGGAATTTCGCGAGGTGCCCTATGCACGTTTCGCGGGTCAGAAGGAAAAAACCAACGTCGTTTTTTATGAGAGCGGTAAACTGGTTGTGCAGGGCAAGGGAACGTCTGAATTCGTAGAGTTCGTCCTCGAACCCCTGATACTGAGGGAGGCCAAGGTGGGGTATGAGGAGATTCTGGATCCTGAATTATTGGCCCCCCGATTGGGAATCGATGAAAGTGGAAAAGGCGATTTCTTCGGTCCTCTCTGCATTGCCGGAGTCTATGTCAACGCCTCCGTCATCAACGCATGGAAGGCAAGCGGCATCCGTGATTCAAAATCCGTTGGCAGCGATCGGAAGATTATGGATCTCGCCAATCTCATTGTTAATACGCCCGGCTGCGTGACCTCTGTGGTGCCCATCGGCAATGAGGCTTACAATCGGCTCTACGACAAATTCAAAAGCGTCAACAGCCTCCTTGCTTGGGGTCACGCACGAGTGATCGAAAATTTACTCAGCCAGAAAACGAGGATGAACCCCTCTCCGATTCGCGCCATCAGTGACCAGTTCGCTTCGAACAAAGCCACCGTTTCAAAAGCACTTATGGAACTCGGTCGCGACCTTGAACTTGTCCAGCGCCATAAGGCCGAGGAGGACATCGCCGTGGCCGCCGCTTCAATTTTGGCACGAGCCGAATTCGTGACTCGTCTCAATCAATTGAGTAAAAGTTGGTCCTTGGTGTTTCCTAAGGGTGCTTCCGCGAGTGTCGATGCTGCTGCAAAAACTTTCATTTCCACTCACGGGGCAGGGGAGCTGTCCAAAGTTTCCAAAATCCATTTTCGGACTGCGTTGCGGGCTCAAGGATTGCCAGAACCCGCCAAGGTCGAATGGAAACGTGCCGTGAAAAAAAAGACGATCACCCCGTAATCGCTACATAAACATTCGCGGTGGAATGGTTTTATCCTCAAGGTTCTGCGAACCATTGGACAAAACAAACCCCGCGAGTCTCCAAATAGTCAACGCCTACGGAGTGCGTCCAAATTTGAACACAGTCGTCGTTTTATACTCCCCTCCCGGTCGTAAAATCGGAGAAGGAAATGACGGGTGATTGATCGCATCCGGGTAATGCTGGGTTTCAAGGCAAAACGCACCGTGCTGCGGGTAGGTTACTCCACCGGCACCCTCGACGCTCCCATTGAAATGATTTGCGGTGTAAAGCTGAACCCCAGGTTCCGTGGTGCTGACTTCCATGGTTCTGCCACTCTTTGGATCAGTGACACGCGCCGCAAGCCGTAAGCCTCGCCCTTGTTCATTCAGGACAAAATTATGATCGTAACCCGGCGGCTTAAGTCCGGTTTGCATCGCACGTTCGCCGATAGAACGCGGTGTCGTAAAGTCCAGCGCGGTGCCTTTGACCGAGGCGATCTCACCAGTGGGAATCAACGTGTCGTCCACCTTGGTGTATTGATCCGCGTTCAGGTAAACCAAATGGTCAAATATGGTTCCCGAACCCGCAAGGTTGAAGTAGCTGTGGTTGGTTAGATTGATCGGGGTGGCCTTGTCGGTCGTCGCGCTGTAATCGATCCTCAGTGCGTTGTCATCATCCAATGAATACACCATCGTCACATTCAGATTTCCTGGATAACCCTCTTCACCATCTTTGCTGACGTAGGTCATTTTCACCGATTGATTCGGGAGCACTTCAGCGTTCCACACCTGTTTATCAAATCCCTTGAGCCCTCCATGTAAATGGTTTGGTCCATTGTTGATTGCCAGGGTGTATTCCTTCCCATCCAATTTAAATTTTCCCTTGGCAATCCTGTTCGCAACCCGACCGGCAACCGCTCCAAAAAATGGATGACCCTTCAAATACCTTTCGAGATTGTCGAATCCACACACCACATTCCCCAACTTTCCCGTGCGATCGGGAGCGTGAATTTCCGTGATGATCCCTCCATAATTTGTCAATTTAACCACCACCCCGTTTTTATTGCGAAAGGTAAAAAGGCGCACTTCCTTACCATCTGCGGTTTTTCCAAATTCTTTATTTTCAATCATAGTTTGAGATTTTTTGGCAGGGGCATCTGCGGCTGAGGCGGAATTGCTGACACACCATCCGGCCGCAGCCAAGGAGTAAAGGAACGCGCCACGTTTGATTAAGTATTCACTGGCCATAGTTTTAATGCGTTAACTAAGTTAGGAAGCTCCACCCGTTTAACCGTAAAATACTCAATGTAGCAAACCGTAAAATCACCTGTTGAGATTCAACGCCTAGTCCCGCAACAATTGCCGTGTAACATTTCAGCTTCTACAATTCGGGAAAATGCACCACAGTGCAGGCTCACAATGAAACACGCCCCGATTACGGTTTGCATCGTTGAGGATGACCAAAGGGTTCGCGAGAGCCTGTCAGAATTGGTTTCTCGCACCTCTGGATTCGAATGTCTCAGCCATTATCCCAATGCAGAATTAGCGTTGAAGGATATTCCAAATCGGAGTCCCAACGTCGTTTTGATGGACATCAACCTTCCCGGAATGAGTGGGATTGACTGCGTCGCCAAGCTCAAGGTGGCTCAGCCTCAGGTTTTGGTGGTCATGCTCACTGTTTACGAAAACACCGAGCAGATCTTTAAAGCCCTTGCCGCCGGAGCCAGTGGTTACATGTTGAAATCAGCTTCGCCGAATAAAATTCTTGATGCTGTCAAAGAGGTGCACCGCGGGGGGTCCCCCATGTCAACTCACATTGCCCGCAAAGTGGTGCAATCATTCCAACAACCCTCGCCACCCAACAAGATTACCGAAGGTCTTTCCCCACGCGAACAAGCAGTCCTTGACCTGTTAGCCAAAGGATTTTTGTATAAAGAAATCGCCGATAAGCTTCAAATCTCTTTCGAGACAGTTCACACCTTCATCCGGCGAATTTACGAAAAACTTCATGTGCGTTCCCGCACGGAGGCCGTCGCCAAATACTTGCGCGCTTTTCCAAGCGACCATCGTCACGATCTCGATTAAAAAAAATCGCGGCGTAGAAACCCAATTTCCGGCAAGTCCGCCTGTCAACTCTCGATGACGTTGATCTCGACGGGTTCCACTTTTACAGATTTCTTTTCGAGCCATTTAATGGCTGAGGCGATTTCCGAGCGAGCCCCTTCCAACTCCAGGCAAACGACGCCGATTTCATCCGTGACACTCGCCTGACGAACATTCGTCACCAGCTTAAACTTATGCCCCAACTCCCAAATCACGGGTGTCGTGATTAGTTTTGCTGGGTACATCAACCACAATCGGGTTTTCTGAAGGACATCCTCGCGTTTTTTTGGGGCGGGAGATTTTTTAATTTTTGCAACCATAACGAGTGTGAGTTTAACCCCCTGCGA
>CAMBHS010000001.1 GCA_945867235.1 Akkermansia muciniphila | reverse complement strand
GCTTGCCGCGCTCCAAATGCGGAATCTGGCCGGCCTGCTCAAGCAAGGACTGTGGTGAGATGGAATCATTCATGATGAGCAAAGTATATCGAATGCTATATATGAAAGCCACAAAAAAAACCGAAACCAACCCGTTCGAAGATTTTCGTCATGCACCCTCAGAGCGGTTGCTCGAGGCGACACAGGTGCGAACAGGATCACCCACGCATTAACCCCTGCCCTGACTCAGGGCACTGTCGGCACGATTCGAGCGCGGGCACGATGGCTTCGAGGGTCTCCAGAATTATTGTTGCGATTGCGTGGAAATACTTTGGAGGCGATCGGCACAATGGATTTACCTCTTAATTTGGGTACACCTGGCCAAAAAAATAGTCGAGCTGCCACAAACAACGCACCGGCGATTTATGATATCAAACATGACCCCGTATTGCCCGCTGCAAACCAAGGGATCATGATTACTGCTCGCGTGGAAGACCCCGATGGGTCGCTGAGTGTGGTGCTAAATTATCGTTTTGATCCTGCCACCGCTTATACGTCGATTTCCATGAACGACAATGGAACTGGAGATGACCCGATGGCAAATGATGGAATTTTTACATCCAAAATCCCCGGAACGACGACGGGAACGATGGTTGCTTTCTATGTGCAAGCGACCGATGGGAAAGCTGTGGTCAGTCGATTTCCTTCCATCGCACCCAACCAGCAATGTCTTGTGCGCGTCGGAGAAACCCAACCGGCGGGATCCCTAGGGACATACCGACTCTGGATGACACAGGCGACGGCAACGCGTTGGACCTCCCGAAACAAGCTGAACAACGCGCCCTTGGATGTGACCTTTGTCTACGGTAACGAACGTGTCATTTACAACATGGGTGCCATGTTCGCTGGAAGTCCCTACATCAGTCCGGGATATTCCACACCCAGTGGATCGTTGTGTGGCTATACGGGGGATTTTCCTAAGGACGATCAATTCCTTGGGTCGAGCGATTTCATTCTTGATTGGCCGGGAAGAGATCCGACAGGGGTGGCGGAGAACCTTTCCTACTGGATTGCGGATCAATTAAATCTTCCCAACACGCATCGAAGATTCATTCATCTACATGTCAACGGGCAAAATGAACAGACAAGGGGAAGTGTTTATGAGGATGTTCAACAACCGGGAGGGGACATGCTGAAGGAATGGTTTCCCGAGGATTCGGACGGGAAATTTTACAAGATCGAACGGTGGTTTGAATTCTCTAACACGATTTCATTGATAGATTCTCCCCAACCGCGCTTACAAAATTACACGACGACAGGGGGGAACAAGAAACTGGCACGTTATCGATGGAACTGGATTGGACGCTCCGTCAAGGATTCTCCAAATGACTACGACGACCTATTTGCGTTGGTGGATGCGGTGAATGCCACTGGTCCGGAGCCTTATACGTCCCAAACTCTCGCTCTGGCGGACATCGATGAAATGATGGGGATATTTGCTGTCGAACGGATCATCAACAACTTTGATAGTTGGGGGCATCAAATTGGAAAGAACATGTATGCGTATAAACCGCGCTCGGGTCGCTGGTCCACATTCATGTTCGACAATGACTGGCTGATGAATGCGAGTAATCAGGCGGGATATTCCCCAGCCTCAGTGCTTTTCACGCCATGCGAGGATCCCACCGTGGCTCGCATGTTCAATCATCCCCCATTTCGCAGGGCTTTTTTCAGAGCCATTCGAAAGGCTGTTGACGGGCCGTTGAAAGCGGAAAAACTGAACCCGAGAGCTGATGCGATGAATGCAGCTCTGGCAGCCAATGGTGTCACCCGGAGCGCAGGAGGTGCCCTAGCTTCCGCAGGTGCGGTGAAAACATTTCTGCAACAACGGAGAGACTACTTGGTGTCCCAGTTAACTCCCTTGGCCGCCCCTTTCGCGATCAGCTCGAATGGAGGGTTGGATTATGAATCTTTGACGAACCTCACGACATTGACGGGGACAGCTCCGATTGAGGTGGTCACCATCAAGGTGAATGGAAATGCATATCCAGTGAGCTGGACTGGGGTGAACGTTTGGAGTCTAAACATGCCGCTGAACGTCACCACAAACCGACTCAGTTTGGAGGCAGTGGATGAGGCTGGGGCCTTGATTTCAGGGGGAACCGACATGATCATCGTCGTGTTTCGCGGATCCTTAGAGTCACCCGTCGGTCACGTTGTGTTCAATGAAATCATGTATAATCCCGTGCAAACCGGTGCCTCCTTCGTAGAACTGCACAACACAGCCAGCACGACAACTTTTGACCTTTCTAATTGGCGGATTGAAGGGGTTAATTTTATTTTTCCCCAAGGGACATTGCTGCCACCGGGAGGGTTTTTAGTAGTAGCCAAGGATCGAGAGGTATTTGTCAGCAATTATGGAAATTCGATTCCAGTGGTGGGCGAATTCATCGGTTTGTTGAGAAATAGTGGCGAATCTCTTTGGTTAATCCAACCCGGATTGACACCGGATCAGGACGTGGTCATTGACCATTTGACCTACGCGAATAGCGAACCTTGGCCGCCAAATGCCAACGGCTTGGGCTCTTCATTGCAATTGCTTGATGCTGCCCAGGACAATTCGCGCGTGTCCAATTGGGCTGCGGCCAAATTGATGACTAATACCACCCCATCGATCAACCTCATCCCGATGTCGAAATCTTGGAAATACAATCAATCCGGTACTGATTTAGGTTCAAATTGGATGAACCCCGATTACGACGACTCGGGTTGGGTTGCTGGTTCAGCCTTATTTTTTGTAGAATCCTCCGCTCTGCCGGCACCAAAAACCACCCCATTAACTCTTGGTGCCACCACCTATTATTTCCGCACCCATTTCTCTTTTGATGGCGACCCTGCGAACCTGCTCCTCGACCTCACGACTGTGGTGGATGATGGTGCTGTTTATTACCTAAACGGTCACGAATTGTATCGTCAGGGAATGTCGGAGGGATTGGTGACTTATGCCACGTTGTCACAGCAATTGGTGGATAACGCCGCGCTCGAGGGCTCAATATTGCGGGACGCGACCTACCTGAAAAAAGGTGACAATGTGTTGGCTGTCGAGGTTCATCAAAACAATACGGGGAGCAGTGATATCGTTTTTGGCATGATGCTCGATACGGCTCCACGGGTTCAACAACTCGCCACACCGGGGAGTGTGAATTCAGTAGCGGCGATGCTTCCCAATTTTCCATCACTTTGGTTGAACGAAATCGAACCTGTGAACCTCTCGGGTATCCGTGACGAATCTGGACAGAATGAACCTTGGGTAGAACTTCACAACAACGGTAAGACCGCAATTAACCTGACTGGATGGCACCTGACAGATAACCCGACCAATCTTGCACGTTGGAATTTCCCGACTGGAACTACGATTGAGGCGGGGCAATTCTTGGTGATTTGGCTGGATGGACAATCGAGCGAGACCACTCAGACTTCAATCCACGCAAATTTTCGACCGCCACCCCAAGATGGCATGTTGGCATTAGTATTTCCCAGCGTTAACGGCGATGCGGTTCTGGATTACATCAATTACAGCGGCCTTCCTCATGATCGTTCCTTCGGAAGGTATCCCGACGCGAGTGAAAATCAGAGCCAACTATTTCATATCGCAACTCCTGCAAGTCGGAATGACAACTCCGCACCAGCGTTACCCGTTTTCATCAACGAATGGATGGCAAGCAATCAATCCATTCCGGATCCGTCCGATAATGATTTTGATGATTGGATTGAACTTTATAATCCCAACAACACGCCCATCGACCTTACCGGTTATGCGCTTTCTGATAATCCAGCTGATATTCGTCAGCGATTCATCATTCCTAATGGATTCCGAATTGAAGGACATGGATTCATGATGGTTTGGGCGGATGATGAAAGCCCGGTCAATCCCAAGGAACTCCATGTTCCCTTTAAGTTGGATCGTGGAGGTGACCATATCCTGCTTTTTGCGCCCAATGGTTCATTAGTCGATTCGATCACATTTGGCATTCAAACCAACAATATAAGCCAAGGACGTTGGCCAGATGGAGGCTTGGAAGTACGGTTCCTTTCGAAAGCCACCCCGCAGTCATCCAATCTTGGTGTTGCAGGCTTAGGGAACATGCGTCTCCATGCCCTGTTGGAAAATCCAACCCAACTCGTAATTCAGTGGATGAGTGAACCTAGACGGATTTATCGAATTCAGTATAAACGAGATTTGAGTGAAGTGGCTTGGCGTGATTTAACGGAAATCACGGCAACAGGATTAGCTTCAGAAATATCACAACAGATATCATCAGAAACGCGATGCTATTATCGTGTCCTACGAACTACGCCTTGATCAAGTGACCTTGGAACAAATCCACCGATAGTGGATCCTTCGATGTCGCGATATGCCTCGGTCCAACAATGTATCCCTTGTCAGTTTTTCTCTGATCGCCAGTTGGTGGATTCTCTGCTAATCTGAAACTCTTAATGGTTAACGAATCTGAAATAAAAGCGGCACTGCAATCAGTGAAATACCCGGGTTACTCCCGCGATATCGTCTCATTCGGTTTGGTAAAAAATATAGCCGCGTCACAAGGTGCTGTGACTGTGCAGATACAACTCACATCCGGAACCCCTGATATTGTCCGACAAATAAAAACAGAGTGCGAACGAGTGTTGCAAGCACTCGCGGGTGTCCAACAGGTTTTTGTTCAAGTATCACTACCGAGCGGTGGAACGGCTGCACCCAGTTCGACTCCTAACACAAGTCGCGTTACAGGCATCAAGCGAATCATTGCTGTGGCCAGTGGAAAAGGAGGAGTTGGCAAATCTACAACCTCCGTAAATCTGGCGTGTGCATTTCGTTTATTAGGACTGCGAGTTGGGCTTTTAGATTGCGATATTTATGGTCCCAGCATTCCGCTCATGATGGGAATCCAACGAAAACCCAATATCAATGAAAAGGAACAGTTGATTCCATTGGAAAACCATGGGGTCAAATTGATGAGTATGGGTTTTTTAGTTGAAGGCGATTCACCGATCATTTGGCGAGGCCCGATGATCATGAAGACCATTCAACAATTTTTCTTTTCGGTGGCTTGGGGCGAATTGGATTATCTTTTGGTGGATCTCCCCCCGGGGACAGGTGATGCCCAATTATCGTTATGCCAGACGGTCCCACTTGATGGCGGGGTAATTGTCACGACTCCTCAGGAGGCTTCTCTGGGGGTCGTTCGCAAAGGGATTGGGATGTTCCAAAAACTCAATGTTCCCATTCTCGGCATTATCGAAAACATGAGCTACTTTACGACGCCACAAGGTGAGCGTATCGAAATATTTGGACATGGCGGCGGTCGCAATGAGGCGGATCGGCAAGCGGTTCCGTTTTTAGGTGAAATACCAATCTTAACTGAGTTGCGATTAGGAGGAGACCTAGGAGTTCCAATTGTGGTTGCCTCTCCCAGAGGTCATGCAGGTCAAACCTATCAGCAGATTGCTCGCTCCTTGCAGGAACGACTCCCCTAGCCTAAAGTAACCCGATGAGTGCTGATCTTTCGAGCGATACCCAACCTACAAGCTCTCCGCTCATATCCGAGCAGAATGTTTGGGATCAATTGCGTCAATGTTTCGACCCAGAAATTCCCTTGAACATCGTTGATCTGGGGTTGGTTTATGATGTCATTTTGGAAGGTTCGAGGGTCGATGTAAAAATGACATTAACGGCACCTGGTTGCCATATGGGGGGTCAAATTGCGGCGGATGTTCAATCTAAAGTCTTGGCTCTCGACCAAGTTGAGGAAACGAATGTGGAGTTAGTTTGGGATCCCCCATGGCATCAAAGCATGATTTCCGCAGAGGGAAGAAAAAAGCTAGGGCTTGATTCGCCGATGGTCTCGTAAATCAATTTCTATCGAAAGTGATTCGTCCAATTAATCAGTGATCATTTGATTCATTTTGCCTATGCCAACTGAACAACAAAGCGGTAATGACCTAGTCAAAAACTCTTCGCTGTATCGCGAATACCTTGCCGAGCGTGACGAAATTTTGAAACACAAATGGATTGAGTCCGAAAAAATCGGGCACGACATAGGCTTCGAGCAAGCTTTGACGGATTGGATTGTTAAACACCGAGCCCAGTGGCGTAAGGCGCGGCAATCGAATCTTTGATCGGGAAGCTGGATCAGTTTTTCTAAACGAGCGACTAGATATCTTCCTCGTCCACGTGTTCCCATTTGGGAAATATTTCAGGTCTGATTTCTCCACGTCGGATCAGTTCCTGTAAATCGCGGATAATCGTCTTACGAGCCACTCCGAATTCTCGAGCCAAGGCAGACACATTAGGGCGATCTTTGGAATCCACGACCAACTTGCGTAATTCAGATTGACGACTCAATCGATCCGTCGATCTGCTGAACAGAAATTCAGCGTCGATCCGTTTCGACCTCTCGAGGGCTTCGAACCCACGTAAAACTTCTCGCTCCCCGCATTCCTTCAATGCGACCTCAACAGTATGCACCAACACATTGAGATCTACCGGTTTGCTCAGGCAATAATGAGCACGGCGTGGTCCTTGCAACGCCATGATCTGTTGCTGAAATTCCAACGCACCAGAAACCAAAATAATGGGTATATGCGGGGCTAATTCTTTGAGTTCTGGGAGGTAATCCAGTCCCATGTCACCTTGATCCAGAATGTGATCAAGCAAGATCAGTCGTGGAATTGATTTCGCGATTTTCAGCAATGCTTCGCTGCCGCTGGTTGCACGTTCCAATTCATAATCGGACAATGCATCCTCATACAGTTCATACTGCAAATCGTCATCCTCGATTATCAATATCTGCAATTTTTTCATGAGTTCGGTGAATGTTGCAACGTCTCAGACTCTACTCCGGATCTGGAAACATTTCCGCATGGAACAAGAATCATGAATGTTGATCCTTTCCCGACCGCCGTTTGTACCGTGAGTCCAAATCCGAGGGATTTAGCCAACTCATAAACCATCGATAAGCCGAGCCCTGTGCCGCGTCGAGCAGAAAGATCCTTGGTGGTGTAAAACGGTTCAAAAATTCGGAATACCACCTCAGGCGCAATTCCAACTCCATTATCTCGAACTGAGATAAAAGCGTAGTCCGGTGCAGTGTTGGGTTTGAGAACCATCCGTTCGGGTAAGGATGGGTTCATTTCCACCGACAATAATATTTCTCCGTGACTTGGCAACGAATCCACACCATTCAAAATGAGGTTGAGAAGCATTTGCTGCAGCACTTCCCTCGCGCAGGGAATGGTAGAGTTTGATGGCGCGGGAAGGACACGTAGGACGACTTGTGCGGGGAGACCGTGATCACTCAATAGTCGGACGGTATCCACTAATAATTCGTGCAAATCACATTCAACAAATGTTCGCTCTTCGACGCGTCCCAATCCAAGCATGGCTCTGACGATACCAGCTCCTTGTTCAACGACTTTCTCGATCCTATCAACCCGAGTGCGGATTTTTTCAGGGTCTCCAAGATTAGAGGAAATGATTTGTGCCGAACCTTTAACAATCGAGAGTATATTATTGAAATCGTGGGCAATCCCGGCAGCCAACGTTCCGAGTGCACGCATTTTATGGCTATGCAAAAGGTCCTGATTCGCTTTATCCAATTCACGGGTGCGTTGGGCGACAATTTTTTCCACCTCGGCATAACTGCGTAACAAGCGAAGGTGCCGATTGACGGCTAATCCTGCGAGAAAACAAATAATCGCCAAACCTAAAACACTAACTCCCACCAGTCTAGGATCCCGAAACCATGGGATCACCACCTTGAATGCGAGGGATGTGAAGCTGACATCCTTATTTCCATTCCGATCCATCGCCCTCACTTCGAGCATATGATCGCCCGCGCCCGCTTCACGAATATTTTGAGTGATGATGTTGGTGAACGGCGACCACGATCCTTCATCAAGCCGGTAGGAAAAAAACAAACGCGAACTCTGGGTGTAATCCCATTTATCCTTACCAGAAAACCTGATCGAAACTCCGGAACCTGCGGTCATTGTTTCTTCAATTGAGGGCGGTAAAGTGCGAGGTGGATCCAAGTCTGCCTCAGGATGATAAACAGCAACACCACGTGAGGTTCCAACCCACACCTTTCCCTGATTATCTAAGCAGACATCATAAACAACCCTTGAAGGCAACCCTTCTTCCGAATCGTGAGTCAACCAAACTCCTCCCACAAAATGCAGCACTCCTCCGCCTGTAGCCACCCACACGGAACCATCTCGTCCTTTTTGAATGGAATTTACACGCTCCAATCCTCCCAACACCAACTCCCACTGTCTTCCGCGCAATTCATAAATCCCATCCAACGTACCCACCCAAAGTCGATCTGCACTTACGTTGGCGAAACAAGTCAATCGTTGCCCAATAAGCCCCGTATCGACGACTTGTGTTGTAATCGTGCGTTCTCCTTCCCGTTTGACCCCAAGTCCACCGGGACCTCCCAACCAGACATCCCCAGAAGAAGTCTGAGTCATAAACCACAACTCGTTGCCCCATGACCACTCAGGCTCAGGCTCCAAAAAATGATGAAACCCATTCCCATCATAAGTTTCGATATGGAAAATATTAGGGTTGTCCTTTTTGGTCGTTTTGACGCAGAGCACCCCATCCGAAAATTGCCCGATGATTTTGACAGATCGCTGGGCGGGGTGAACGATCGAACTCATCGTTTTGGTTGAGGGCGAATAAATCAGCGATCGGTCATTCGATGAAAGAGCCAATCGTCCGTCAGGCAAGGAATAGATCGAATCGTAAAACTGGAATGCAGGTTCAAAGTCATTCGGCCATCGAACCAACGAACCCATTTGCTCTCGATAGACCAACAACCCATCTGGACCGGCGATATAAGCAGAGCCCTTGGCATCAAAATGAATTGCGTGCACCGATCCTTCGAAACTGGATGCATTGACTGGAGGTCGCCATAACGCTGGAGCATAACGGGATACTCCATCCGGGGTGGCTATCCAAAAAACGCCATTCGTCTCAACGGCGACATCGTAATTGGGTCCGGCTTGCAGTTGACGGACAAAGGAGGGCTGGTTGATGGGATCACGACGGAGAAGCGAACTATAGCAGAGTGCCCATTCCGACCTATCCCAAACTTTCCAAACCTGCCTTATGCGATCTTCGTTGAGTGGCTCGATTTCAATCTGGCCATTGTTCAAACGAACGACAGCTTTATGCCCTTGGCTTTCTTCAAGTGATCCGACAGAAATGACATTGGTTTGGGCATCCTCAAAAGGACGCTGTAAAGAATGAATTCTGCTATTCGTTGGGAGTCGATAAAGTTGCCAATCTGTATCTGGAGTGATTTTTCGCAAGGGTGGTGCGACCTTTATGAACCCATCGGAAGTTGTCATCCAAAGCCCACCATCAGAAGCTTCCTGCATTTCCAAAAACCTTTGAATGTTTAGTTCATCAGCCTTTTTTAGAACAGTTAACTTCTGCGTCCATGCATCATACTCAACCAAGGCACTTGGTAGCAGCACCAGAACATGATTTAACTCGGCGGGGATTATGGAAATTGAACGTAACTGCCAATTAGGATTATTACGCAACTCCAATGCGATCTCTGCCACGGGGTGTTGTGTCCATTTGTTTCGGTCATACAACAGCAATCCTTGGGAATCCACCGTCCATAATTGACCTGAGCGGCCTTCATAGACCTTGGTGTTGTCTGTGCCAAGAATGGGAATGTTTTGCTGCCCATATCCGTCCAGAATCGTCACCATCGGGGATTCACTATGGTTGACCAACACATGCCCTTTTGGACTGACGGTGAGCGCGGTATAATACCCCTCACCCAAAGGAAATGCCCTCACTAGAACTCCACGATCGGCCTGAATTCGATTTGAAAAAATGAAAACGAAAAGCAGAAAAATAATTACCTGCTTAACATACCCGGCTCTGAGGACTTGGTTTCTCCAACAACTCATTTTTATTATTGGCTACCCATAATGTGCATGGGAAAGGCTTACACAATGCGTTTCCCAATCACTCTCCAAACCATAGAAGTCATCTACCCTGAAACTAATGCACCTAATTGGCACACATTCATTAAACAATCAGGCGCGGCTCAGTTTGTAGGCTGAGTTCATCCAACCGGACGCGTAATTTATTAGTCCAATACGAAAAATTGGAAAACTCAATCGAAGCTTCTACGAGCAAACTTACCATGGTTTCGACATCGTGCTGATGCACGAATTCTTCGTCAATTTTTTCGGAGCTGCAGTTGTGGTAATTCCCCAACGCGACACATAATGCAGCTGATGTGTATCCGTATTCTTGATAAGCCGTGGCTTCACAAGTGCCACCGGACATTAATGCTTTTTGAAACTGAAATCCCGAGTTAGCGGCCAAAAGTTTCGACGATATTTCCGTTAGGTAACGCGTCCCCGCGCTATCAAAGACAGATGCCTTGTCCCCAATTCGGACGATAACCCCCTGCCCTATAGTGACTGGAGGCAACTCACGACTCGTTTCAAGGGAAATGACAAAAGAATCGTCCGGTATTATTCGGTGCTTGGCTGCTGCAATGGCTCCACCAAATCCAACCTCTTCAGCCCGAGTAAACACCGCGTAAACCTGCTGGGTAACATCTCGCCTTTTGAGCTCAATCAATGTTGCTAATGCCGCGGCAACTCCAATCAAGTCGTCACAGGCACGACCCAAAATCAAAGAATCGCGCACTGTAAAACAAGGCAAGTCCCAAACAGCAAACGACGCCTCCTTTACTTCCGATCCGATTTCAATTTTGTAAACACGTCGTTCTGGATCAAGGATCGCTCCTAAGCGACATGCAATCGAATTGGGAAAAATTCGAAGCGGGATTCCAGGGACAAAATATTTATCGGGGACACCACCCAAGAACTCAGCCGACCAACTAGTGGCATCGAGTCGATCCTTGATTACAAATCCAGGGTGATCCATGTGAGCAGCCAATACGATTGGACGCCCTATGGTTCCGGTTTTAATGATCAAGTTTCCAAATCGATCAAAGCCATGACAGAGCCCATGCTCCTGTGCGATTGACTCAATCGCGGATCGGACAGCAAACTCGTGATAAGGAGCAGCAGGACACTCCATCAATCGTCTTATCAATTCGATTAGATCTGCAGAGTTCATTTTATCGAAGAAATTCCGCACCCGCAGCATCGGCAAAGCGCAGACCTTCCGGCGTCAATCGGAAGCGTTCCTTCTCCTGAGAACCCCAACCACGATTCTCCAAGGAGTTCATTTCCTCCTCCCAGCCTTCTCGCAGATCCAGTCCCGTCACGCCTTTGAACTCTGCGAAGGACCAACCTACAGGCATCCGTAAACCAAACGCAGCAATTTCCCCGGCTCGTCGGATCTGAGAAAGAGATTCCACCGGTTCGAGTGCGCGGTGCCCTTTCTCAATTTGTTCGCAATACATAGTGGTATTCGCCCAGTTACGTGTGCGTACACCCCATTCCTCATGAACCCGTGGCTCGAATCCTGCCGCACTCGGCCCCAAAGCCCAATAAAACCCTCCTCGCCAATAATTCACGTTATGGCGACAAGCCATTTTGGGAATCTCGGCATCGTCCTTGGTTTTAGCGAAATTGGCGGTTTCATAACGTGCAAAGCCTTGTTCTTGGGCTCGGGTGACTAATCGATCATACATCGCACAAGCAATGTCCTCATCAACATCGATCTCACCCGCCTGAAGTTGCGCGAATAGTGGCGTGTCCTCCTCATAAATGACTTCATAACAGGACAGATGTTCTGACTGCATGGCCATGGCCTCATTCATCGTTGTTTCCCACATCGTCATCGATTGACCAGGGATAGCGAACATCAAATCAAGATTGATATTCTCAAAACCTGCTTTGCGAAGAATATCAAACGATTTGAAAACCATTTCTCTACTGTGAATTCGTCCCAAACGATCGAGTAGCTTCTCATCAAGTGATTGCACACCCATGGAAATTCGGTTTACACCAAATTCCTTCATGAGTTTTGCTTTGTCGAGCGAGACCGTTGCAGGATTGCATTCCACGGTCCATTCTCCCGCACCCAACCAACCGACAGAATCCATCGTGTGGAATATTTTTTCCCATTGTCGTAGATTCAGAATCGAAGGTGTTCCCCCACCGAAAAATACAGTTTTTAACGGTGTCCGGTCCGATACCATCCGCATTTCCTCAGTCAATGCTCGCACATAACGGTCCACGCCGTCCCCTCCGGGAAGGTGCGAATAAAACGCACAGTAGTCGCATTTATGAGCACAAAATGGAACGTGAACATAGAGACTTGTCACCGCGCCTAGGTTAGAACGAATTTCGCTCTCTTTTAGATTCGATGGCTGCATTATTTTTTGAAAATCGCCGCCTGAGGGCACCCCACGCAAAAGATTAAGACTAGTAACAGGAGATATCATTCGACCCTTAATAATTGTTCGAGCATCTGAGGCAACTGTCGCAACATAGCTTCATCCAAGGCGACCATATTGGCACCCGCTTTTACTGCAGGGGAATGTAACTTCTCCTCCTGCTTACCTGTAAATCCCAGTATCGGAATATGCATTGTTGCTTGGTTGTTTCTAATGGATCGAATTTCGTTTGCAACACTCCCCTGCACCGTGTGTAAATCCAGGAGGAGGACGAGTGGTTGTTCTTTGAGGACTATTGACTCCAATGATTTTAAATCCGATATACTGTTTACCCTGTATCCAATATCAACCAATCGATTAACCAACTGGCGCCCTAAAAGCAGCCGTTCATAAAACACCAACGCCAACGGTTTTGTCATATTTCTTTTGCGCTTGCAGTACATCATGATGCACGAAAATTGCAAAATGTTTTGAACCGTTCCTTTGCCTGCCTTAGTCTTCGATTTCCTTGATTCTATGCCTGTTTTTCTATCGCGTAAATTAGGTCGAAGTTGCTGTGTATTGGTGCTGGTCGTGCTTTGGATAGCACCGCTATCATCCAGTTTCGCAAAAACTATAAAGCTCGATCCCAATAGCGCAAATCCACGGATTAATGGAATTCCCCACCTCTACCTCGACTCTTGGGCGCAGTTACACGGGATGGAAATGATTTTGAATTCCAAGAAAACCAATGTCAAACTCAAGGCGCGTTGGGGTAATTCTGAATTGAACGTCGATTCACGAAGCGTGACCGTCAATGGGATCAATCTCTGGCTTTCCTACGGAATCAGCATCCACAGAAATCGCATCGTTATTGCCCAACGCGATTTGAGAAATGTCTTGGAAGCCTTGCTTTTCCCTCGAAAACCCAACCCTCCACGTCCCATCCGCATGATCGCAATTGATCCCGGACACGGAGGCAAAGATCCTGGATTCACGCTCGGCTCGCGCTCCGAAAAAACATACAATTTACTGCTCGCGATGGAAGTGCGTGATTTACTCACCGCAGACGGATTCAAAGTTGTATTTACACGCTATGACGATCGCTTTATCGAACTTGTAGATCGACCGCTATTGGCTCGGA
This sequence comes from Akkermansia muciniphila, assembly GCA_945867235.1. GTDB lineage: Bacteria > Verrucomicrobiota > Verrucomicrobiia > Limisphaerales > SXQI01 > SXQI01. Next base: position 57,675 of record CAMBHS010000001.1, on the reverse strand, counting down.
AGGCAGGTGCGGATTTGTTCATCAGTCTCCATCATAATTGCGCCGTCAATAATACGGAGGCCAAAGGGGTGGAGACTTACTGTGCCACACCGATGGGAACCGCTTCAACAAATGGAGGAGGACCTCGTGAAAAACCTGAACCTTCGAACAAATTTGACGATCAAAACATCATCCTTGCTTATGAAATCCACAAATCCCTCGTGCGAAGCTTGGACATGAATGATCGGGGCGTTCGGCGTGCTGGTTTTGAAGTATTGCGTAAGGCTTCTATGCCTGGGGTTCTTGTGGAAGCGGGTTTCATGTCAAATCTTGAGGACGCAAAGAAGGTGTTCGATCTCTCCACACGCAAAAAACTCGCACGAGCCATTGTGGATGGCATCCAATCCTATAAAAGGAATATGGAGAGGGGTCTCGTCAAACCTATCAAATAATCCCTCCCCTAATCGGGACGAAGAGTCCAGCAAACCACGCTTTCGAGGGACGCGGATTTAAACGGATTGACGTGAATTAACCTTGGGGAATCGACTTAACTTTGGGGGTTCGGTTCCCACAAATCGAGATGCAAATACTGCTTAACTTTTCTTCGTTCGTATCGACTTTTTAGGTGTTTTCCGGGGCGATCGACCACCCCACGGAATGGATGTTTTGTGCTAAGAATGGCTTCAACAATACGATCCAGTGTCTTTATCATTGTTTTTAAACCTTTCAAGTTGCCACACGTAAGGATTCCCGAGCCACACAAAGCATGCGGGCTTTTCTGAGTTCCTCATCATTGTCGCACTCATCGTTGGTTATTGATGATTTGACCACCCAAACAATGAATTGTTCAATTCCTGTGACAGTTTATCGAACCGTTGGATCAGGAAGCATGCATTTGGAATAACCCTGATTGCCATTCATTTTCTGCATGGGTGACGATGAGGCGACAGCCTAATTCCTCAAATACCTTCCGCACCGTGGCAAACTGGGTCACTAAAATACCTGCCAAAACAATTTTCCCACCTGGTTTCAGGCGGTTCAGAATAGTCTTGGCTTGAGAGATCAAAAGATCTGCCATCAGGTTTGCACAGATTAAATCGACTCGTCGTAAAGTAGGCGACCGCGGTTTGGTGATGTCCTGACGAGTAAAACTCAGGCGATCTCCCACCCTGTTACGAAGTGCATTCTCCTTGGCAATCCGAACGGCAACGGGATCGTAATCAAAACCCTTCACGGGCTTGTAACCGAGTTTGGTGGCAGCGATGGCTAGGATTCCTGTTCCTGTTCCCATGTCCAAAAAGGAATCTCCATTTTTCCTTAATGCCACGATCTGGGTCAAACAAAAATGGGTGGTAGGATGCTGTCCTGTTCCAAAACTCAATCCCGGATCAAGAATTACCACCGATTGCTTAGGTTTGGCTTTCTGGCGACACCAACTTGGCTTGACCAAAAGCGCGGTCTCAATTTCGATCGCTTTAAAATATTTTTTCCAAGACTCCGCCCAATCCTCGCGTGGCACTTTTCGAAGTATTACCGCACCTTCACCAACCACCAATCCGCAGGATCTCAAATATTCCACTTCCTTGATTACATCGTCGTGGCACTGCGTTAAAAGTTTTGGTGATTTTTTAGAATAGCCCGTAACGATCGATAATCTCGTATCTTCATTCGTGTAGATTGCCGGCGGCTGACCCATAACTCGTTCCAGTATTTGGGCTACAGCATCCTCCGCCTCCTGGGTGGTGGTGACTGAGATCTGAGATATAGATGCAACTTTGGCCATAATTAAATGGATCGACCATTCGCAGAAACCCCGTCCCGCCACGGAGTGTAATTATGCAATTCGATCTCGGTTTTTAAGGGTCGATGATTGACACGCGTCAAGCTGGCGTATTCCACCTCAAATAAATTCATCCGACGAAATGGTAATTCGAGTAGGATCGAAAGCATCATACGGATCACCCCTCCATGACAGATCACCGCTACGGTTTTACCGGAAGACTCGCGTAATATCTGTTGCAGGCTCTGTTCTACGCGCTCACGAAACACCAGCGTGGATTCAGCCTCAGCAATTCCTCCGGTTTCCAGTAACTCAAGCCAATCAAACGCACTCTTGTTATAGCGTTCCTGAACCTGATCCCAATTTAAGCCGGTCCATGTTCCAAAATCAACCTCTCGGATACTAGGGATAATCACTGGAACCAAACCTGCCTTTGCTGCGAGCGGAGCTAATGTTTGCTGCACCCGCCGCATAGGACTGGAATAAATAATCTCAGGGGGTGTTAAGGAGAGGTAATCCGCCAAGGCTTTCACTTGCTCGTGGCCACGAGGTGAAAGTTCCATATCGATTTGGCTGCCTCCGAAAATACGGTGATACCGTTCCTCAACTTCACCATGGCGGACAAGAATCAAACGAGTGACAATCTCCATACTTGCTCAACCTACGGCTTGATTCTGTTGTTCTATAAGGCTTTTAATGCCGGCCTTTCCCAACGCCAACATCGATGCCAATTGATCCCCATCAAAAGTGGACTCCTCGCCTGTCCCCTGGAGTTCAATGAATTCGCCTGAACCGGTCATCACGAGATTCATATCCACGGCAGCACCTACATCCTCTGTATAACACAGATCCAATAGTGCACGTCCCTCAAAAATCCCAACGCTCACGGCAGCAACCGAGTTTTTTATGGGGCTTTGGGATAATAATCCGCTTTTGATTAACTTCTGAATCGCCAAATGCAAGGCGACAGCGCTTCCTGTGATGGCGGCCGTTCTGGTTCCACCGTCAGCCTGTAGCACATCGCAATCGATACATACGGTGCGTGAACCGAGTTTCTCTAAATCCACCGCACTGCGCATCGATCTTCCAATTAGTCTTTGGATTTCCTGAGATCGACCATCAATTTTCCCCTTTGAAATATCCCGTTCTTTTCGCGTCAATGTGGAATAGGGCAGCATGGAATACTCAGCAGTGATCCACCCTCCGGTCACTCCTTGCTCTTTCATCCATCGCGGAACTTTCTCCTCCACCGTCACCGCACAGATGACCCGTGTGTTACCCCACTCGATTAAAGTCGAACCCGTAGCGTGGGGAGCGATATGGTTCTGAAATCGAATGGACCGCATTTGATCCGGTTTTCGTCCATCATTTCGGAGTAATTGTGAACTCATGTTAGGAATAATTAAGATAAATCAAGGCCGGAGAAGGCGCTTTCGAGGGAGTTTATGGAGGGAGGTGGCACTGTTACCTTGGGATTCAATAGCTGCTGCAGGTAAACGACGGCATCGGTGGCGTTCTGCACTGATTTAGGCAAGGTAGCACCAGCTGCGTTCGGATGGCCTCCACCATTCAGCTTCTCTGCGAGGGATAATGCTTCACCTTCACGACTGCGAAGGCTCACGACCATCGTACTCGCGCTCTTCCTATAGAGGGTCAATAAAACCTTGTAGGGGGTTGTTTGACTTTCAAGAAGTTGATGCACGATGAGATTTGTGTTCCCCACGATGGTGTTTACAAATCCAACTGTGGGTGAGATTTCTTTTATCTGCTTGCGACTCCACTCAAACCCGATCGGATCTTCCACCCTTCTTTTAACCAACATCACTTCCAGCAATGGATGATCAATTAGCCTTTCCAAGTCTCCAGCACAAAGTTCATGAATAGTCCAAAACCCGTAAGATTTAACAAGACTCGCATAATCAAGAGCTAGCGCAAAATCTGGATCTTCATCGAGAAATAAATCCGCCACGTTACTCAAATGCACGAGGCGATCCAATGCTTGCGTTGCTAATCCGACCTCAGCGCCCAGAGCATAGACGATCGCCCCTGCAGAAAGAGATGAATCATGGACCAGTTGAGCCTTGGTCGGGGTTCCCTCCTTTGCGTGATGATCGAATATGACCCAGTTTGGACGATCCAATCTCGGTTCGAAATTGAAATCCGAAACCCAAGCGGACTTTTCCGGCAACCCACGCTGCTTCCAGTTGTGATTGTGATACGCTTCCAAAGGAGGCTTCGCACCGTGAATTTTTTCTGCCAGTCGCTGCAACAGCAATCCAGAAACTAAACCGTCCAAATCACTCTCATGAGTGAGAATTACTTGGGGTTGAGGCAACTTGATCATGATCGAAAATTAGCCAAGTGCGGATTAACAGACCAGTATGGATTTAACATAGCTTCCTTACTTTACATTAGAAAAAATAAACAAAAAAGGACGCACATTGAGCGCGTCCTTCTTGTGAAAAAGTTGTTTTCAAACCCTGCGCCGACGCTTCACATTTAATTGAGTCAGCGAATGCAAGAGAGCGGCGTTAACACTGGCCACCTCTTCGTCCGTTAACTTTTGTTGTAATCGATCCACTGCACGTTGACGGGCTTCTTCGGCCTTTGCCTCATCGATATCATCGGCCTTGATTGCCATATCTGTCATGATTGAAACATGATCGCCAGTAATTTCAACGAATCCCTCGCCGATCGCTAAAAAGTGATTCTTGCCATCTTTGCGAACGGCGATCTCTCCGGCAGCCACCTGGGTCATTAATGGGACATGCATCGGGTAGATGCCCATTTCCCCTTGGACTCCTGGCAACGTAACCATATCGACATCCTCCGAATAGGTCTTCGCCTCTGGAGTCACGATTTCAAGTCGCAAAGTTTTGGACATGACAATTAAAAAGACTGCTTACCGAGATCAAGCTTCGTGAATTTCTTCGATCTTACCCTTCATGTAGAAATTACTTTCCGGCACATCATCATGTTTACCTTCGAGAATTTCCTTGAAGCCCTTGACTGTATCCGCCACAGCGACCTGCTTACCGGCACGGCCGGTGAACACTTCGGCCACAGTAAACGGTTGGCTGAGAAAACGTTGTATTTTGCGAGCACGGAACACCGTCTGTTTGTCATCTGGCGACAACTCGTCCATACCTAGAATCGCAATGATATCCTGCAAATCTTTATAGCGTTGCAATACTTTTTGGACATTTCGAGCCACGTCGTAATGTTCATGACCGACAATTTCAGGTGCGAGTGCACGTGAACTTGATGCCAATGGATCGACAGCTGGGAAGATTCCCAATTCGGCAATCGACCGTTCCAAAACGATCGTCGCATCTAAGTGAGCGAAAGTCGTCGCGGGAGCTGGATCCGTCAAGTCGTCCGCAGGCACGTAAACGGCTTGAACCGAAGTAATCGAACCTTTGTTGGTCGAAGTGATTCGCTCTTGCAAATTACCCATTTCGGACGCAAGGGTCGGTTGATATCCGACGGCACTCGGAGTTCTTCCAAGTAGCGCCGACACTTCAGAGCCTGCTTGGCTGAACCGGAAGATATTATCGATGAACAGCAATACGTCCTGGTTTTTTTCATCACGGAAATACTCCGTGATCGCTAGACCCGAAAGCGCCACGCGAAGACGTGCGCCGGGAGGTTCATTCATTTGGCCGAAAACAAGTGCCACTTTCGACTTGCTCAAGTCCTCTTGGTTGATGACGCCTGCATCAGACATTTCGTGGTAAAGATCATTTCCTTCACGGGTGCGTTCCCCTACCCCGGCGAACACTGAATATCCGCCGTGTTGTTTGGCGATGTTGTTGATCAATTCCAGAATAACAACGGTTTTACCTACGCCAGCTCCACCGAAGGCTCCCACTTTGCCTCCTTTGAGAAATGGGCAAAACAGGTCAATGACCTTGATTCCAGTATTCAGGATCTGTGGCGTTGTCGCTTGATCTACGAGCGGAGGTGCGGTGCGGTGGATCGGATAATATTTATCAGCCTTGACCGGTCCACGTTCATCAACGGCATTTCCAGTCACGTCGAACACACGTCCCATCACGCCCGATCCGACTGGCATTGAGATTGAGGATTCTTGGTCAACCACCTCATAACCCCGCTTTAATCCTTCCGTTGAGGACATGGCGACGGTACGCACCCAGTTATCACCTAGGTGTTGTTGAACCTCAAGGATGAGTTTCACAGGTGCTCCGAGCACGGTGAATTCAACCTTTAACGCATTGTAGATCGCCGGAAGCTTTTCTGTGAATTCAACATCCACTACTGGTCCGATGACTTGAACGATTTTTCCTTTGTTCATTTTATCTGGTACGGGAACATCCCGCTCTGCTAAATTCTATGATTTACGATTCTTTCAAAAACTATGATTCGCTACTTAACCCATCGACATGGCGGCACTCGTGATTTCCAGCAATTCCTTGGTTATAGAAGCCTGTCGAATTTTGTTATAATCCAAGGTCAAATCTTTGATCAACTGCTTCGCGTTATCGGTCGCGTTTTTCATGGCAACCATCCGAGCACTATGTTCAGACGCTTTGGCTTCCAACAGCACTTGGTAAACTTGATAATTCAAATAATGCGGCAACAACGCTCCTAAAACAGAACTTGCGCTCGGTTCAAAGAGATACTCCACGGAACTAGTAGATAACTTCGAATCGGCGTTGTCGCTTTGAAGATCGGCATCCAACGCTTTAATCTCACCGATCGGCATCAAGGTGCGCGTCTCAGGTTTCTGGGTCAACGTGTTGATGTAGTTGGTGAAAGCAATGTCAACCTGATCCACATCTCCCTTTAGAAACAAATCCTGTGCAAATTTCGAAATAGCCCTAGCTTCGCTGAATTGGGGTGCATCTTTATAGGTAAATTCACCCGCCAAATTGCGCTTTGTTCTGCTTAAAAACTGTGCTCCTTTGCGCCCCGCAGCGATGTAAACCGTGGTGTTTGGATCGGTTTTTGCGACCTCGCGAAGAAGATTGCTGTTCAACGCACCTGCTAATCCCTTGTCGCTTGAAATAACAATCAGCGCGCGTTTTTTAATCGTGCGTTTTTCGATCAGTGGGTGGCTAAAATCTCCCGCCTGTGCAGAAACCTGACCCAGCACGGAATTCATGAGAACGACGTACGGACGTCCTGACAACGCAGCCTGCTGGGCCTTCCGCATTTTGGAAGCAGCCACCATCTGCATCGCCTTAGTGATTTGGGCGGTGTTCTTGACCGACTTAATCCGGCGGCGTATGTCGCGTGTGCTCGGCATAGAATTCAGAAACTTTCGTCACGGGACGAAAGAAACAGGTGCATCTCGTTTATTTGTAGGTGCTGGTGAAATCAGCCAGAACGGATTTTAGTTCCGTGGCGATAGGATCTGTGATCGCTTTTTCCTTTTGCAACTTCGCCATCAAATCTCCCTTACGTGTTGTTAGGTAATCCGACAGCTTGTTTTGGAAATCTTTGATTTTTTCAACGGCGATCTTATTCATGAAGCCATTTTGAACCGTCCACAAAATAATGGCCTGAATCTCAACTGGAATTGGATTGTATTGGGGCTGCTTGAAGACTTCAACAATGCGCTTCCCGAGTTCCAGCTTCGCTTGGGTTCCTGCGTCAAGATCTGATCCGAACTGTGCGAACGCGGCCAGTTCTCGAAACTGAGCTAGATCGAGTTTGATACGTCCAGCCACTTGTTTCATGGCTTTTATTTGAGCAGACGATCCAACTCGTGACACAGAAAGTCCGACCGAAACGGCGGGACGAATGCCTTGATAAAATAGATCTGTCTCCAAATAAATTTGACCGTCCGTAATCGAAATTACGTTGGTTGGAATATAAGCCGAAACATCTCCGGCTTGTGTCTCAATAATTGGCAACGCTGTCAACGACCCGTTGCCCGATTTCTCGGTAACCCGTGCGGACCGTTCCAACAAACGGCTGTGCAGATAAAATACGTCGCCAGGATAAGCCTCGCGCCCCGAAGGTCGCTTCAACACGAGCGACACCTGACGGTAGGCCACAGCGTGTTTGGAAAGGTCATCAAAAATAATTAATGCATCCATCCCATTATCCATGAACCACTCGCCCATTGAGGTTCCAGAGAAAGGAGCCAAGTATTGATTGGTCGCGGAATCTGCTGCGGTGGAGGCAACAATGATCGTGTAAGGCATCGCACCTGCTGCCTCCAAGACACTAATGACACGAGCGACATTGGATTGACGTTGGCCGATTGCCACGTAAATGCTGTAAACAGGTCGGAAATCCTTTTCACCAGATGCCTCTGCCGCCCGATTCAGACGCGCTTGGCTGATGATGGTATCCACACATATCGTGGTTTTACCTGTTGAACGATCTCCAATGATCAATTCGCGCTGTCCCCGTCCAATCGGAATCATCGCGTCGATGGCTGCAATACCAGTCTGCAGTGGTTGGCTCACCGATTTGCGTTTGATAATTCCAGGAGCAATTTTCTCGACCGGATAAGTTGCTGTCGCGGTGATTGGCCCTTTACCATCCACCGGTTGACCGAGTGCATTCACCACCCGACCCAACAACCCTTTACCAACAGGAACCGAAAGTAGTTGTCCCGTGGTGCGAACCTCCTGGCCTTCCGCTATCGAGGTGTATTCGCCGAGAATGATGGCCCCTACCTCAGTCTCCTCGAGGTTCAAAGCCAAACCGACAACGCCATTGCCGAAGTCGATCATTTCGTTGAGCATGACGTCAGTCAGACCCTCGATTTTGGCCACGCCGTCCGCGATCTCACGGACAACACCTACGTTTTGTTTGTTCACAGAGGTTTTCACCCCCGCGATTTGCGCCTCAATGTCTTGGAGTAATGTGCTCATTGCATCACTGAAAATTCTTTGGATTCTTAAATATTAAAAACTATTCTCAAGGGCAGCAAGTCGTGCGTGGACACTCCCATCATACACATCGCTACCCACTTGGATCCGTAATCCACCTATTAAAGTTGGGTTAACGGAAAAAACTACATTCAGTCCTTTTCCATACCGACCGGAAAGATTCTGCTTCACTTTAGCTTGAATGTCCGGTGACAAAGCAATCGCACTTTGAACCGCCGCAGTTCTGCGCTCGATTTCAAGTTTTACCAAGCGATGCAAATGACTCGCCACCGCCAAATAATTACGCGGTTTTTGTGTCAGCAGCAGTTGCATCGATTGTCGCACGCGAGGTTCATCCATGGTTCCGTTAATAAACGTGAACCCAAAAAGATGTTTGGCGTCGCGACGTGCTTGCTTGGGAATCTTCATGGCCTTAGCAGTTAGGCGGCAATCTGACGATTCGTGTCGTCAACCAGACGGTGCTGATCCTCCACGGACAGAACCTTTCCAGTGACTTGCATCGTTGTCCGCACCACCAACTGGCCGATCTCGCGTTTTAACTCGGCGATCATTTGTGCGTGATCCAACTTGGCAGCTTCCCGGGCTTTTGAAATAATTTGTTCTGCAGCAGCGATCGCCTTCTGAGTCTCTACCTCTTGAACTCTTGCGGCAGCAGCCCTCGCTTCTTCGATCAAACGGAGTGCTTGAGTATTGGCTTGTTGCAAAATTTCCTGGCGAGCCGCTTCGGTTTTAGACAATTCAGATTTGATTCGATCGGCATTTTCTAATCCTTGAGCAATCAATTGTCGGCGCTGCTCCAGCATCTTCAAAATCGGCTTATAGGCAAACGCACGAAGCAACAATGCGACCAGTAAGAAACTGATCACCTGCGCAATGAACATCGACTTGTTAAAGCCGAATTGTTCTCCAGTTTGTCGGGCGGACTCCAACAGTCCTCCATCTGCGGCAGCTAGCAAAATAAATTGCGTCATAAAACTCTGTAAAACGATCAAACGATAGGAAGCGGAGCTATTCGAGCTCCGCTTCACTAAGTAATTACTTCACCAAGTATATAGCGAAGAACACGATACCTTCAGCGAAGGCAGTGCTCAAGATCGCTTGAACAAGGATCGGTGTTGCGGCTCCGGGATTCCGGCCCACCGCCTCAGAAGCTTTCATACCGATAAGTCCTACACCAATCGCAGCACCGAGAGCGGCGGCAGCAACGTGTAAGTTTCCGGTGAGTTCTGCAAACATGGGGATTAACATAGGTTTCTTTCGTTTTTTGGTATCAATAATTCCCGCAGGTGACCACGGTCAAACCATTGAAATTGATTAAATTCTAGTGGTGAGCATCCTTATCTTTGTGCTGATCCTCCCCATGGGAACATATTAAAAGTGTAAACACCGCAGTGAGCAGCATAAAGACGAGAGCCTGCACCAATCCAACCATTAATTCCATGAAATAAAATGGAATGGGGATAATGCCGCTAAGCATGGGAACGATGGCAGCCATCGATTCTAGCATGTTTTCTCCGGCGTAAATATTTCCGAAAAGCCGAAAACTAAGTGAAACAGGTCTAAATAGAATGGACACCACTTCTAATAACCCGGCAGCAATAAATACGACAACCATCAATACCTTGAGAAGACCTTGGGTTGCGCCTTTTGGACCAAAAAGATGCATGATAAAACCACCCGGCCCATTTGCCTGCAACGCCCAGACAACCCAACACACAAAAAAGATCATCGACATGGCCAGTGTCATATTTAAATCGGCATTGGCTCCTCGCAAAACGGGGGTTGAAATGTGGTGCAAAACACCTTGCGCGTCAGGATGTCCCCATCCAACTGTGCCGACGCCCGGAATTAACCCAAACCAGTTGGTGGCTAGAATAAGAATGAAAATTGTCGCGAAAAACCAGAATGTTTTGGCAGCCAACTCTTTACCAAGAACTCCACCTAGGAAATTATGCAATCCTTCGACGATGAATTCCCAAAAATTTTGCGCCCCCGATGGAACGAGCCGCGCTCGACGCATCGCTAATTGAGACCCAACGATTAATAATAAAGCCACCGCCCAAGTGACGATCATTGAATTGGTTACTGGGAGAGATCCAATCGAGAAAATGGGTTTTGCAAAAAGAGGAATTCCCTCTTCTGTCGCATGAGTGCCATGCACAGGAGTTGAATGTGCGGCAGAGTGAGCGGTGGTTGGCTCATGCGCCACTTGGGCGAAAAGCAAACTGCTCGATGGCAAAAAAAACGCCACCATTACCAGTATTAATCTGAGCCAATGTCTCATTCTGAATTCTTATCAAATCGGAAAGTGGTGATCTCAAATAGCAATGTCGCGTTCCCGAGATCGATTTAAAAATGGATGATCGTGAAATATTTCACAAGCGTTTTTTCAAAAAAAATGTCTCGATCAACTTTAAGGGCATCCTTGCTTTTTCTCCACACCGTGTAACCATTCTGACACCAAACACATGCCAATCGCGTCAACTCCAAGTCAAAGCGCGGAAGATTATCTTGAGCGCATTCAAGAGTTGATCGACGAAAAGGGGTATGCCCGAGTCATCGATATCGCCAATAGCCTCAAAGTCAAACAGGCCTCGGTGACGAAGATGGTGCAAAAACTTGGCGAGCTGGGTTTTATTCATTACGAAAAACACCGTGGACTTACACTCACGGTCGCCGGAAGTGACATAGCTCAGCTCATTAAAAAAAGGCATGTCACCCTCGCTCGTTTTTTTTCTGTTTTCGGACTACCAACTGAAACCCAACATCGGGATATTGAAGGGATAGAACATCATTTAAGTCCTGAAACGGCGAAGTGCCTAGCAGACCTCGCTCAATTTTTCGAAAATCACCCGCAAACATTGCAACAATTCCTCAACACCCGTGGACTCTCCGATGAGTGAGAATGGTTCCTTGTCATGTTTTAGAATCGACCTTGGTTGGAGTATCACTTGAACGAATCCGTCGCGGAGGTTAGTGACATACTCAGGTAATATTCTTAATCGACATAATTTCCGACTTGCTCGGACGCGACCAATACGTCCAGTCTTTTGGATGCCTTCTACCCAGCAACTTTTTTTCAGGCTTCTAGTGATCGTGTTCCTCTGTTCGCCATTTTCGAACACCTACGCGCAAAATATTTCGGACACCAACACTCATTGGTTTGATGAGCATTATACCAAATATGAATACTTGATTCCGATGCGCGATGGGGTTCGTCTCCTCACTCGAGTATTCGTGCCGAAGGATGATTCCACGTCATGGCCTATCCTATTGACCCGCACTCCCTACGCCTTGAAACCGTATGGAGCCGATAATTACACCTCACCCGAAGGGTCGTTTCGCACTTTGGCTAAAGACCGGTTCATTATGGTTACCCAGGATGTGCGGGGGCGCTACGGATCCGAGGGAGAGTTTGTTCATGTCCGCCCCTTTAATCCTAACAAGGGACCTAAGGAAATCGATGAGAGCAGTGATGCTTGGGATTCCATTGATTGGCTGGTGAAAAATATTCCGTCGAACAATGGAAAGGTTGGGTTGTTTGGCGTCTCTTACCCAGGATTTTATACTTCGATGGGAATGATCGACAACCACCCTGCCCTAAAGGCAGCCTCACCCCAAGCCCCCATCGCGGACTGGTTTATTGGCGACGATCTTCATCATAACGGCGCATTTTTTCTTAGTCAGAATTTTGATTTTTTTTACAAATTCTCACAGAAACCTGAGGATCCGCTTCACGAAGGCCATAAGGATTTCAATTTCAATACCCCGGATGGCTATGATTTTTTCCTGCGAATGGGATCATTGGCCAACTCTGATGCCAACCTTTTGAAAGGAAGATCTCCTGAATGGAAAGAATTTCTTGCGCATCCGACTTATGATTCCTATTGGAAGGCTCGGAACATTCGACCCCACTTAAAAAATATTCGATGTGCCGTTTTGAACGTAGGGGGATGGTTTGATGCAGAGGATCTTTTTGGACCTTTGGAAACCTATCGGTGGACCGAACGCCAAAACATAGGCATCACCAACACGTTGGTTATGGGGCCTTGGTCACACGGGGCTTGGAGTCGAACCTCAGGCAAAAAATTAGGCCCCATCAACTTTCACGCAAAAACCGCCGATTATTACCGGGACAAAATCGAACTCCCATTTTTTCGACACTTCCTTAAAGGAGATACCAATTACTCAGCAACCGAGGCGCAAATATTTGAAACCGGCACCCACCAATGGCGCAAATTCGATGCGTGGCCACCTAAAGATTCTGTAACTCGGAACCTCTTTTTTCAGGCTAACGGAAAGCTCAGTTTTGAACCTCCGGTTGAAAAAAATGAATCCTTTGATGAATATATTAGCGACCCCGCTAAACCTGTTCCATACACCAACACAAAATCTCAAAAGTATCCTGCTGATTATCCTTTGGAAGATCAAAGATTTGCCGCGTCACGTACTGACGTATTAACCTACGAAACGGATCCCCTAGAGAATGACCTCACGCTGGCAGGACCCTTAACTGCTGTCCTCAACGTCTCCACATCCGGGACCGATTCGGATTGGGTTATTAAGCTCATTGATACCTATCCGGGTGATTTTCCTAACCCAGATCCGAACCCAGCTGATGTGAAAATGGGTGGCTATCAACAACTCGTCCGAGGGGATGTTTTTCGTGGAAAATTTCGCAACAGCTTTGAAAAACCTGAGCCTTTTATTCCGGATCAAATCACTCGCATTCAATTTACGATTCCTGATATTTGTCACACCTTCCGACGAGGTCACCGCGTTGTAATTCACATTCAAAGTTCATGGTTCCCTCTCGTAGATCGAAACCCGCAAACATTCGTCAATATCCCCACCGCAAAACCTGAAGATTTTCGTAAGGCGAATCAGCGAATCTTTCGATCTGCGACAAATCCGTCCTCATTGCAAATTCAAGTGTTACCTGTTCGCAAACCTTAATTTTGAAAAAAATGGATCAACCAAAGATCACTTTGCCTAATCGAATGGTGGCAGAAGCATTGGGAACTTTTGCGATGGTATTCGCCGGCACTGGCGCCATCGTGATCGATCAACAATTTGGTGGCGTCATTACTCATGCAGGTGTGGCACTGACTTTTGGGCTCATTGTGCTTGTGATGATTTATGCACTAGGGGATATATCAGGTGCTCACCTTAATCCTGCGGTAACCCTTGCTTTCTATGCTGCGCGCCGGTTGGAATTCAATATGGTGATCCCGTATGTGCTCAGTCAGGCAATCGGGGGAATATGCGCCAGCGGCTTATTATGCTTGATGTTTCCCGAAAGCAAAGGCTTGGGTTCCACTCATCCACAGGGTGCATTGCTGCGTTCATTTGTGATGGAGTTCGTGCTCACTTTCCTGCTCATGATTGTAATTTTGTGTGTATCTTCTGGGGCAAAAGAAAAAGGCCTAACCGCAGGCATTGTGGTGGGAAGTATGATTGGACTTGAAGCAATGTTTGCAGGCCCATTGTGTGGTGCTTCTATGAACCCAGTTCGTTCGTTGGCTCCGGCCTTGGTCTCTTGGCAATTAGGCGATCTGTGGATTTATATCATAGCTCCGACTTTGGGTGCACTGGCTGCGGTTCCAATGGTTCGAGCCATGAGACCTTCTCATTAAATTTATCTTTCGCTAAAAATGATCAAACCTACAGTTTTAATTCTTTGCACTGGTAATTCTTGCCGCAGCCATTTAGCGGAAGGATTTTTACGCGCGATTGGCGGTGATTTTTTGGATGTTCAAAGTGCTGGTTCGAAGCCCGCTGGGTATGTTCATCCCCTGGCCATTCAGGTCATGAAGGAAGTTAACATCGATATTTTGCACCACCGTTCTAAACCACTGACTGAATTCCTCGACATTAAAATTGATACCGTGATCACGGTATGTGGGAATGCCGACCAAGTGTGCCCAGTTTTTCCGGGTCAAATGCGGCGGTATCATTGGCCATTTAGGGATCCCGCTCATGCAACCGGCACTATCGATGAGCAATTAATTATTTTTCGACAGGTGAGAGACGAAATACGTCGAGTGTTTGAAGCCTACGCCTTTGGACGTAGAGATGGAACTTCAGATTGATCGTTTAGACTGCGTTCCTACCGGAGCAACAATAAAACTAATGCTCCCCTTCCAATTCAAAGGCTGGGTAGAAAAACAATGCGGCTTATTGCAAGCCAGCTACAGCATCTCGATAGACGGTCGCTGTTTCTTCGAAATTTGTTACTGTAACATTGAGATCACGTAGGATGCCGTCTTGTAGACCGTAGATCCAACCGTTCACTGTCAATTCCTGACCCCGCTCCCATGCATCGCGGGCGATCGTGGTTTGGCAGACGTTCATTACTTGTTCAATGACGTTTAATTCACAAAGTCGGTTTCCCGCGTGGGTATGTTCTGTCGCTGAATTTAGGAAGAATTGATGCTTGGTTCGCACATCTTCCACATGGCGTAACCAGTTGTCGCTGAGACCAAGTCGATCTCGACGAAGTGCCGCAAGAACACCGCTGCACCCATAGTGCCCACAAACAATAATGTGACGAACTTTTAGGATATCCACCGCAAATTGCATCACAGACAAACAATTAAGATCTGTGTGAACTACCAGATTCGCAATATTGCGGTGCACGAATAATTCACCCGGGAGCAATCCTACAATTTCATTGGCAGGCACTCGACTATCGGAACAGCCAATCCACAAATAATCTGGGGATTGTTGTTGCGACAGCTTGGCAAAAAAATCAGGGGTTTGTGTCCGAATATGGGCGGACCAGGATTTATTGTTGTCGAAAAGATGGGTGAGATTTGGCATCGGACGATTGGTATCTGAGTTCAGCGATTATGGATGAAATGGTTGGAAACAAATCACAATTATTACGAAATTGTTTTTGCGGTTTCCTCGACAAATTCCACCGGAGTCGCCGGCGAAATCAGAATATTACGCTTAGGAAAACATAAAACTACAGGGTGATTGGGGTCTGTAACAAAAGCTCGATATTTACCCAATTGTTTGTTCCAGAACCAACCCGTGAACGAAAACAGTCCGCCATTTCCGCAAAGACGAATGCTTCTTCGCATCGCGTCTGGTTCATAACGAGTCGATTGCAATCCAGATAAAGACAGCCGAGTGTTCCAAAACATCCGATGAATAAGAATTGAATCCTTATCAAGGGTGTATCCGCGAATGGTAAACGGTGCGCAAAGCAAGATGATAAGAGGAAATGCCATCATCCAATTTCCAATGTCGCCTCTCTTGAAGAGCCAAAACAACACGCAAACAAGACAGAGACCTGTAGCAATGGATGAAATGAGGATCAAAAGTAAACCCCAAGGAGCATTGTAACGTTTCATGGCTTTAAATCCCAGAGTGGTGTGAAATCTTATCGCGAGAAAATTCTCGTGATCGCTATACTGCAAATAAAGTCAGCGATAACAAACCGACTGTACAGTTTCGTCGTATTTCTATAATGAGTGATCGTCCGCCCTGCAAGTTCTTTCAGAAAACCGGAGTGGATGTGAGTAAAAGCTGGAGGAACAATGTCTGTTGAATAGAGGGATGGCTGTCCGACATGGATTCGAACCATGACAAAGGCCTCCAAAGAGCCTTGTGCTACCATTACACCATCGGACAGTGTGCCGATAAAATACCGCTAGAATCCGGTCGCGCAATCCAAATCTTCATGAATGTGAATACCCTATCGAAGACGCTTTTGTTTTATTTACGTAATCATTGACGTTCGAGATGATCAGCGTTAGTTTGGTGGTGAATTTTAATCTGACCCTAGAAGATCCATGTTAATCAAAATCAGTCTTGCACTGGCTCTCGTAGTCAGTCTGGTCACGTTGTATTTTGCCCACGACCAAGTCGGCGGCAAAATTGGCACATTGAATACTGACCTCACGGATGCGAATGCGGCGAGAGAAACCGCCCAATCAGCGGCGACAAAAGCATCCGCCGAAAAAAAGGCACTCGAAACACAGTTGACTTCAACCAACAAAGCGTTTGAAGAAGTAACTAAAGTTCTGGGCATGGCTTTGACTACGGCAACCGAACAGAAAGCGCGTGCCGACAAAGCCATCGCCGATTTGACTAAAACGACTGAGGAAAAGGTTGAGTCAAATCGTGAATTATCAGCTTGGAAAAGCCTTAATATGAGCGTGGATCAAATCCGGCCATTGCGGGATGAACGTGATAAGGCTGTTGCGGCTCGCGATGCCTACAGCGAAGAAAACAAGGTGTTCGCTCGAAACGCGCGGGTAATGAAAGCTGAACTCGATAAATATAAAGAAACCGAGGAAGTAGAAGTGGCACTCCCTGCGGGCACCAAGGGTCAGGTCGTGGCTGTTGATCCTAAATTTGACTTTGTTGTTCTCAACATTGGTGGAAATCAGGGCTTGGTTCAAAATGCCAAAATGCTGGTTAATCGGAATGGCAAACTCATTGCTAAAGTTAAGATTATAACCGTTGAGCCGAATCGCAGTATTGCAAACATCCTTGCTGATTGGAAACAGGACGATGTGTTAGAAGGCGATCAGGTCTTTTATTGAACGGTTGTGATATGCAAAAATCTCAACCCATCGTAATAATCCTGAGCTTGGTTATAGCTGTGTTCGTTTCAGGTTGTGCTTCAACGGATTCATCAATGTCAGAGCGCCCTTGGAACACCCAACAAAACTGGGAACACGGTTTGCCTTCGATGATGAATCAAGGGCGGTAGAAAATACCCTCACGATAATCGTCTCAAGGGAGTTTTTCCGAGGATGGAGGATGTTGGTTTACTTGGCGTATTCAATGCAACGGGTTTCTCGAACCACCGTCACTCGAATCTGGCCTGGGTAATTAAGTTCTTCTTCGATTTTCCGCACGATATTTCTGGCAAGAGAAAAGGATTCTTCGTCGCTCAAGGTTGAAGGTTGAACCATGATCCGAAGCTCTCTCCCCGCGTGAACCGCAAAGCATTTTTCGACTCCAGGGAATGAATTCCCTATTTGCTCAAGACTTTCTAGTCGCTTGAGGTAGGTGGTTGCGGCCTCGGATCTGGCCCCAGGTCGGGTAGCACTCATGGCATCGGCAGCACTTACCAAAATTCCTAAAACGGTTGTGTGCGGGATTTCATCGTGATGAGAGCCGACGGCGTTAACAATATCGTCTGATTCCCCATGGCGTCGGATAAAATCCGCCCCTACCAAAGCATGTGGACCTTCTATTTCATGACTGAGTGCCTTGCCAATATCGTGCAACAGTCCACTCCGTTTGGCGGCTACAATATCTGCACCGATTTCGGAGGCAAGAAGTCCTGTCAAATGTCCAACCTCAACGGAGTGAGCCAAGATATTTTGGGTAAAACTGTGACGAAATTTGAGGCTGCCTAACAGGCGAACAATTTCCGGATTCAACGGAGGTAAGTTCAAAGCGAATACGGCATCCTCGCCTGCTTTTATTATGTTTTCCTTTATTTCCTGGGCAACCTGTTCCACCACTTCCTCAATGCGCGTGGGATGGATGCGTCCATCAAGTATAAGTCGTTGCATGGCCTCACGAGCGACCTCGCGTCTCACTGGGTCAAATCCAGAAAGCACCACTGCATTTGGTGTATCATCGATGAGGACAGTGATTCCAGTGGCCGCCTCGAAGGCTCGGATATTGCGACCCTCACGACCGATGATTCGCCCCTTGATGTCGTCGCCAATCAGACTGACGGTGGCCGTGGTGCTTTCAAACGTATGCGCCCCTGCATAACGTTGGATCGCCAATGAAATAACACGCCTAGCATCATGTTCGGCATGTTTTTTAGCGTCATCAATTATGCGTCGATTTATCTCGGCCGCATCCTTAAGCGAGGATTGTTCGGCGTCACGAAGGATTTGAGCGCGAGCTTCGTGTTGACTTAACTTTCCGGAGGATTCGAGCAACGCTCTGCGACGTTCGTCCAGTTGATCAACCTCCAATTTGTGAACTTGAACCTCTTCGGCTCGGCAATCCACAAGGATTTCCTTTTCGTTGAGCACCGCTTGAGCGCGAAGGAGGGTTTTCTCCTGCGCGATTACCACCAATTTACGTTGCAAGAGTTCTTGATTCATTTCAACCATGGTTTGGTTTTCCAAAGCCATTGATTGATCGAATTGTTTACGTAATTTCAGGCCTTCTTCACTTGCTGCAAGTTTAGCCTCTCTAATGATGGTGTCTCCCTCCCGACGTGCCTGGTTTAGAATGTTCGTCTGTTCTATAGCGTCAGATTCTCGGCGACGTCTTGTTTGAAGTCGCAGCCAACAAATACCAACAACAATACCGAGAACTAGAATCAGCAAATCTCGGAGGGTGATTTGTGCCAATTGCATTAAATAGTTTTTATCGGTTGGATGAAATTGTTTCCTCGAACGGAAGAAATCAATATATCCATCTGAATGTCGTGGGGTTCCATGGGAATGTCGCTCATGACTTGGTGTTCGAAAGCCACTCCACATTTGACTCCGCGTGTTTGCGCCAACAATTGGTCATAGAATCCTTTACCTCGCCCCAAACGATGTCCTTGACTATCAAATACTAACCCCGGAACGACGATTAAGTCCAGATGCTTCAAGGGGAGTTCTGGCGATTCTAATTTTGGTTCGCGAATTCCGAATGTTCCTTGAAGCAGTTCGAGCCAGTTTCCGTTGAACTCAGTCGCAACATACCCACCCGAATCGGCATGGAATCGGGGCAGAAAGAATTCTTTGTTCGGAAAATCATCCAAGCGGATGTGGGATGCAATGTCTGGCTCATCGCGGAGAGGGGCGTAGAGAAGAATGCGGTGAGCACTTTGCCACGCAGGGAGTGCTGTGAGCCGTTCAACAATGACCTCTGACCACAAACTGCGCTGATCGCAAGTCATTGACTTAGCCATGAGTTGTTGTCGCACCCGCAATAAAGCTTTAGCCTCTTGAACTGTGGAATTCATTTCAATGGAGGCCGCACTTGCTCGAGTTCAGAACGCCATTTATCAACACGCTCTTTGATTTTACGTTCTGATCCTTGATTCGTCGGATGATAGTAATGACGATTCGCACCTAAGTAATCTTGAGCTACAAAATGATCCTCGTGTGAATGCGCATATTCGTAACCCTGCCCATGACCCAATCGTTGGGATCCCGAATATGAGCCATCTCGAAGGTGAATTGGCACGGGGAGAGTGCGTCCTGATTTAACATCTTCCAAGGCGGCATCAATGGCTTCATAGGCACTATTGCTTTTAAAAGCCGATGCAATGTAAATAGTGGCTTCAGCAAGAGGAATGCGGGCTTCAGGCCAGCCAACAAACTCAGCAGCACTATGGGCGGCATTAGCTAAAATGAGGGCCATGGGATCCGCCAGTCCAACATCTTCGGCAGCACAAATTATGATGCGACGTGATATAAATCGAGGGTCCTCACCGGCATGAATCATTTTGGCTAACCAATAAAGAGAGGCATCCACATCACTTCCTCGCATGGATTTGATAAAAGCGGAAATGGTATCGTAGTGAGCGTCACCATCGCCGTCATAAACCACAGCTTTCTTTTGGATGCTTTGCTCAGCTACAGCTAAGGTAATATGGATAAAGCCATCCGCAGAAGGAACTGTGGTTAGAGCGGCAATTTCAAGTGAATTGAGAGTTTTCCTCGCATCACCATCCCCTTTGCGAGCCAAATGCAACAGGGCGTCTTCATAAACCTCTAGGCGCATGTGACCCAATCCCCGCACAGGATCAACCAAGGCGCGTCGCATCAATTCGATTAAATCTGATTCGTTCAGAGGTTGGAGTTCAAAAATTTGCGAACGAGAGACGAGGGGCGAATTAACGAAGAAAAATGGATTATGAGTTGTGGCACCGATCAGTCGGACAATCCCACTCTCCACATCGGGCAACAAAACGTCCTGCTGGCTTTTATTGAATCGGTGAATCTCGTCAATGAACAGGATGGTTGATTGACCTGTATTCTGCAGTCTGTTTTGTGCTCCTTGCAAAACACGTCGCATGTCCGCCACGTTCGATTCCACGCCACTTAATCTTTCAAATCGGGATTTCGTTTGCGCGGCAATCAATTGGGCGAGCGATGTTTTACCCGTGCCAGGCGGGCCATAAAGGATCAGGGATTGAATGCGATCAGCCTCGATCGCACGCCGTAACAACATTCCTGGAGCAAGAATATGCTGTTGGCCTATGTATTCGAGAAGAGTTGATGGCCGCATGCGAGCAGCCAATGGTGCATGATGCAAAGTATAAGGAGCGGTTCGATCCGCAGCATCAATTTTTATGCTTTCGGTCGGTTGGAATAATTCTTCCTGAGCCACGCAGTCACTTTAACATGGAATCAGGAGGGAACGATATTCCAAAAAAAGAGAACCCCACCGTAATGCCGTGAATAACAGTTCCTTTGAACTTTTTATAGAAACAGTCGGAACCGGCAGCAATGCATCGGACTTCCAGTTAAGGCCTGTCTTAAACATTGAAGCTGAGGCTCCATTGATTATTTATATACGACCAAAGGACTTTTGCTTCTTACCACGAACATGGCAGGGTAAATTGAACAATATCTCTTTCTCAAAGAGCACTTGGACTTCCACCTTCATCAAGCGGAGGGCACACAACAATCCTTGAACCAATTGGTGGTGCAACTCAAGTTAAAACCATTGGAAAAAAACGCCGTCGAAACATCCAAAAAACCGTGCTATTGCCCAAGCATTATTCTAACACTTTTAAATAACGCATCATCCAATAAGGAAGCAGGAACTCATCACCAGCTAGTTCCGTTTGACCTCCCGTGCCACCGTCCAGCACGAATGGGTGACTATTCCAACGGGTGATGACACGTTCGCTTGGAGGCAGCAATTCTTGGAGTTCGCGCAGGCGAAAGTTTGGCGACAGTCGGGTGATATCCAATCGATGGCTATTTTGGATCCTCCAGTCGATCAAATCCAACGGGTAACGTCGCAAGGTCCACAACGCATTTTCTATGTCAGGTTTTACTCCACCGTTAGCCGCATAGATCGCGGACCAGAGCGGATTACGTTCCTCTTTTTCTATGAACCAATGATCCTTAGTCGCGAACTTGGCAGCGTTACGGATGTCGCGATTGAAGGGATACCTAAATAGGTTCCAGTAAGAAATAAATCCAAGCATATCATCAGAATGATTCCAAACATCTCCCATTTGGATGCCTTGGTGGGTCGCATTGTTATTGGCATCGATCCGCGTCAGGCTGTTGCGGATGTTGTTCAAGAACCCGCTTTTCTCAATCAATTCGTAGGCTTTATTTCGGTATATTTCCTTGCCTGTGATGTGATGAGCAAATTGAAGGAATCCAATCATTTGCGAACTGTTCAACCTCCGATCTCCGACGGTCGGCGGGTAGGAGTTGACATACTCAGGATGCCATCGACCCCAAAGAGTGGGTTTTCCGTCGATATCAATCAGATAGTATTGGTTCCGAACAATATGACCGACGACACGATCCACCCATCGGCGGATTCGATTGCGTTCGATTTCCGTTTTGGCGCAAGTCTCCCACAAAACAGCCAAGCCAAAAAGGTGGGAATTGATTTCATCACTGCTGGTTGTTCCCTTCCATTCCCATTGACCATCTCCGCAGTCATGCCAACGGTCGGGGTCAGAGTATTTAAAACCCAATCGCTCGAAGGTGCGGGACGGAAATCCATTGAGACCATTGATTGATTCGAGCCTCTCCATTGCAGCGAATGTTTCCCATGCATTGCGGCGGGCGGATTCATCGCCATTCGCACCGAAATGGAAGGCTTGGCTCGCTAAATAGTATTCACTCCATGTGCCATCATTGTCCGTATCGATCATCTGCGCCGAGGTGATGTCGCCGGGGACGCTCAAAAGCAGTTCGGAACAAAATCCAAAACGAATATGGCGTTGCCGAATTTTATTTTCGTAAACCCTCGCTTTTTCCGCAAGTGTCGTGCGGTAAAACTCAATTTGACTGAGGCCACTGGATGTTAGGACGAACACCCCTCCATTCTCCGCTTCGCAGAGGTCTATGACGTGGTCATCAGATAACCAGCGGCGAGATGCATAATAGTCCACACCTTCTTTTCGGACTCTGAAAACACCTTTTGGCGAACCAAACCAAAGTCCCTCTTTGGCAGGAAGAATTTGCAAAAGATGTGGCGATGGGAGGCGATTGAATTGAGGCAATATGACATGGCCGTTGGTTCGATCGATTTGAACATAGCCATTGGTCGTGCCTATAATCGCTTCATCCCGTTGCAATGCGAACGACGTAATTGAAGACGGTTGATCTACGCCCAGCTTATTCAGTTTTTTCCCATTCCAATGCCAAAGCATCCTACTTTGGTAAATGTAGAGATCATCCCCAGAACATGTGAACCTGCCTCCGACCGGAATTTCACTCCACAGATTCGTTTGCAACCTACCTCCGACCACCGCAGCGTAGCCTCGGGCTCCACTTAGAAAAATCGTGCCATTCGCGGAGGCTGCGATAGTTGAGTAATGTGCTTCAGGCAATATTTGATAGAACGAACCTGATTTATCGTTAGACAGCACCGCTTGGGGATAAAGATAATATAGATTGCCGTCAGTATCCGAACAGATGTCTATCGGCTTGAGTGCGGCGAGGGGTCTGAAGGACTTATCTAGAGCTAACACCTCTCCAAAAATCCTTGCCATACCGCGATCGGTAAGAACATAGACGATTCCATCTCGAGTGAGTTCCATTTTCAGGAACTTTGCACCTTGGAGTTGCGGATGAATTTCGAACTTTTTGGAACGATCTTGCCAGTAGGCCGTATCCTTCACGGCTGCATGAGTGCAGATGATTGTGAGGCCGAGAACCAAGCTTATCAATGACTCGATGGAATATCCATTTATGTTCATATCCGTGGAATGATCGGGTTGTTTATTGAGTTGTCGGTGATGTAGGTGATCCATTCAGATTACCGCGACGCGACCGACAAAAGATCCACCAACCACCAACTCATTGCGACCACTAAAAGAAAAACTGTAATCGCATAGATCCATCCGTTGAAACGGCGAGCACGTTGAGGTTTAGAGCTGAATTCTTGTGCAACGAACTCATCATAATTAAATGAACTATCAGGTAGATCGAGGTTTTGAGTTCGAGCTTCATCTGCCCACCCTGTTTCATTACAAGCACCACATTCTGAGCATGATTGTGCTCCTTTGGGAACATAAGAGCCGCCATTCGGACAAATATCAGGGGGCAATTCCATGCCGTAGACCTCAACTTACTTTTACTAATTTAGCTTCCTGATTGCGCCAGATTTTTTCCTGACGTCGCGATTTTCCACGAAGTAATTCCTCCGCCGACCATCCTTGAGATTGAGCACGACAAGTTAGGTCGAACAATTTTTGAGCGAGCGAAGATTTAGTTTCTGTTTTTGGCTGCGGTTTCAACAAGCCTAATTTCTGAGCTTTTTTTGAAATCTTTTCAACACGAAGCAACGCGGGAATGTGCTTAGGAATTCCATCAAATGAGGAAGTCCTTTCATGCTTGGTTCCCGACTTTTCCAGATTTTTAATTTTCTCCCATTGTGTCCAAACTTCAGTAACAGAATTAGCTTTGGAGCCAGCAAAAACATGGGGATGACGACGAACCAACTTGTCGCTGATGGATTGAGTGACGGAGTCAAAATCGAAAGCTCCGCGTTCCTTGGCAAGTTGACAATGAAATACAATTTGAAGGAGAAGATCTCCCAATTCTTCGCACATTTCGGGATCATCCTTCGTCTCTATGGCATCGAGCAATTCATAGACTTCCTCAATCGCATGGAACCGAATGGACTGGTGATTTTGTTCGCGATCCCATGGGCAACCCGAAGGCGCACGCAAGGCAGCCATTATATCGAGAAGGCGGTCAATGCCCGAGTTGTGTTTCTTCATGGGAAGGAGATTAAATAATGACGAGGTCGTCTCGATGAATGATTACCGATTTGGGTAGATTGCCGCCTTTTATCTGCTCCACGCTAAACCTCACAATACCGCGTGCAAATTCCGTCCCATCCGCGTCGCATATCCTGAGGACATCACCGACAGAAAAATCACCGTCACACTTGAGGACCCCAGGAGGTAGTAAGCTGCGACCTTTTTCGCGTAAAGCCGTTTTGGCACCGTCATCGACTGTTATCGAGCCTTTCGGATGGTGAAAGAAAGCGATCCACCGCTTCCGGCCTCGAAGCTTGGTAGGCTTTGGGATAAAAAGCGTTCCGACGGTCTGACAATCAATTATTTGTGCTAAAACGTCGGCTTTGTGACCTGAAGCAATGACAAGTGGAACACCGGAACGAATGACGATTTTCGCTGCTTGAATCTTCGAAATCATTCCTCCGACAGCCGTCGCGCTCGTTGTGCCTCCGGCGATCGATTCTAAATTTTGATCTATT
Source organism: Akkermansia muciniphila (assembly GCA_945867235.1). Lineage (GTDB taxonomy): Bacteria > Verrucomicrobiota > Verrucomicrobiia > Limisphaerales > SXQI01 > SXQI01. Next base: position 32,634 of record CAMBHS010000001.1, on the reverse strand, counting down.
TCTTTAATTACCGAAATTAGTTTTTGATCGCTCTTCCCGAAGTTTTCAACAACGCCGTCTATCGTCGTCAGAATGATTAGAAGGTCGGCGGGTAGTAGGCAGGCAACGAGAGCCGACAATTTATCATTATCTCCAAATTTAATTTCCGTGAAGGAAACCGCGTCGTTTTCATTGATGATCGGAATGATGCCGTGGTGCAATAATCGAACGAGGGTGTTGCGGGCATTGAGATGACGTTCGTGGTGTTCAAGATCCTCATGGGTCAGTAACACCTGCGCTACATTGATCTGATGCTGACCAAAGAGCCGCTCGTAGGTTGCCATGAGCCGGGATTGGCCGACGGCTGCACAGGCCTGAAGTTCGGCAAGTTCAGTGGGTCGCTTACTGTGGCCGAGCACTCCCATACCCGCACCAACCGCGCCTGAGGTGACGACGACCACATCCAACCCTTTCTTGCGGAGTCGAGCCAACTGAGCAACCAATAGCTCCATTTGAGCTAGGTCTGGCTGCTTTTTAACATCGGTCAAAACACCGGTGCCGAGCTTTATCACCACGCGGCTAATATTCTTTAACACCTCATGACGCATGGTTTATTTTGTAGGAAAAGGTGGACCGGACAAAAGCAAATAATTCGAGATCCAATCGACATAAATTATCAGACAAAAAATCCCAGGTTACACCCTAAAAGGATTCATAGTTACCCTTCTAAAACCCTGAGCAGAGTCTCACAGCCAGGTATTTCCTGGATATTTTTTTTGCAGTGCCGATTTGATCAGCGGGTAATTATTCGAGCGGAAGGAAGGCCAATTTGTTGTTGAGTCAATGCGTTTCCCTTCCGGACTCGTGAGCCAAAGCCGGACTGGCAAACGACCTTCACAGATCATCGGGTGTTCCTTGAGACTGAAACATTCATGGAGTTTTATTTGAATCTCTGGCGAGGTTTCAGTGTAAAGAAGTTTCAGTTTGCGGTTGTCGGACCACAGGATTGTTGTTGGAGCAAGTTCGTCAAGCCATGCCCTTTGTTCGCTGGCTAGAGTCGATTCAAAAATCGATTTAAGTGGTGCAGCTTGGGCTTCTTTTCCGAGGGTCAATCCGTGGAATGCCTTGGACAAAAGGTTTTGCAACTGGTGATCATCCAGTGCTGGAAAATCCAGTCCTAGCATATTGCGAGCAACCCATTGAACACGTGAAATCCATTGTTTCAATTCATGATTGAAGTTTGGTAGATCAATCCATTCTTGCATCACGGCGTCAGCAAGCGTGATTCCCGAGGCAACAGGGTCAGGTTCCGGATGGTAATCGGAGGCGATGGGAAGGTCGCAAAAATAAAGCAGCCGCATTGCTGTGACACGTTTATGAGTTCGATCATAACGGTGTTCCACTTTTTCTTTCAGGTGCTGAGGAAATGTCTCTCGAATCCATGGGAGTTCCACCGCGCTTGCAAGTCCGAGAAGTGTGATGTGCCCTGTTCGTCCTGCGACTTCACGGATGTTACCAGCAACAAACATTCGAGGCTTTTGCACAACCGACTCACGCATCAATGTTCCGCTACGTCCCGCGGTCAAACTGCAATCGAGCGTTCCTTGATCGCATCGCACACAGAGTTGATCAATGAACCCTGTCATGAGAGATCGCAATAAGGACTCGTCATTTCCCGGGAGAATTTCCTCGGAACTCAGGAGGTGCTGGCGTCGCGCGATATCAAGTATTTGTTCGTAGGTCTGTGCCACTTGTCTCGCGGACTGAGCATGAACTCCATAGCGACGACAAGATTCGGATTGGAAATTCTGTTTGACGGCAAATTGGTAGGCACGGATCAGAGTAAAAAAATCAGAACGAGGATCACCTTCGAACAACTCCCTAGCTTCTGAGATATGCTTATCTTCACGTCCAAGTCGAACGAGGAGATCCCGACCGCTGACGAGAGCAGCACATAAGGCCGCTACTGGAACACAATTGTAATTTGCTGCCTCTACCAACATCCGCGAGTAACGAGGATGCATCGGGAGCCGCAACATTTTTCTACCCACCGGGGTGAGGTCGTCCGATTGACCCATTTGGTGCGATTCATGAATGGCTCCCAGCATACGGAGCAGAGACTCGGCTCGATCCACAGCGGCTACATCGGGACGGTCAAGCCAATCGAATTCACTGGCCTTTCGAATTCCTAATGAGTGAAGAAGCAGAACAACTTCTGCAAGATCAGTTCGCTGAATTTCGGGCGTATTACGTTCTGCTCGGTTGAGATGATTGCTCTCGGTCCAAAGCCTCCAACAGGTGCCCATTGAAGTTCGACCGGCTCGACCCGCTCGTTGATCGGCTGAGGCGCGACTGATTTCCTCAATGAATAAGGTTCCCAACCCACGATCGACATCGTAGCGAGCCACACGAGCCAAACCGCTATCAATCACGTGTCGTATCCCATCGATGGTGATGGAGGTTTCAGCGACATTTGTAGCAACGATAACTTTGCGGTGTTGGTTGGGGGCAAAGGCACGATCCTGATCCTCAGGTTGAAGCTCTCCATGGAGCGGAATCCAAGCGAGTTTTTCAGCCGTCCGAACACTGCCTCCTGCTCGTATGGTTGCTTGAATCTCACCCATTCCAGGCATGAAAATTAGGATATCCCCTTGTTCATTATTCCGAACGAGCCTTTCCACAATGTCCACTGCCTGATCAGGCATTGCACGATTATCAGGTGTAGAGAGAAAGTTTGTTTCGACAGGATAATTGCGCCCCTCCGAGACCAGTATTGGGCAACCCCCTAAGTATTTGGCGACAGGTTCGGCATCCAGCGTTGCCGACATGACAACTATTTTAAGGTCTGGTCTCGCTGATTCTTGAAGTTTCTTGACCAACCCCAATGAGACATCACTCAGCAGATTGCGTTCGTGAAACTCATCAAACAATATCACGCCGATATCCTTGAGGTAGAAATCGTCCTGCAACCACCGCAGCAAAATCCCTTCCGTAATAAAACAAAGTCGAGTTCCAAGACTTGTCCGATCCTCAAAACGAACTTGATACCCCACTTCCCCGCCTAATAAACAAGAGCGTTCAAACGCAACGCGGGCGGCCACGGTGCGAGCAGCGACACGGCGAGGCTGTAGAATAATTATTTTTCCACCGAACCCAACTCCTCCATCCCAAAGTATCTGTGGAACCTGTGTAGTTTTTCCAGACCCAGTTGGTGCGACAAGAACAACTCGGTTGGTCGTTTCGAGAGTCTGGAGCAGCGATCCTTGCAACTGCCAAATAGGAAGTGATCTTTCCAAAGTGGAAGGAAATTACGGGGTTAGGCAAACCAGATTTGTTTGCGTTTATCCAGCGAGTAACAGTACTAAGAGGGTTAAAATGACCATCAATCCACTGGGCATGAATTTTTTGGTCTTAATAAGTCTCATTCCAAAAACCAACACAAGCGCACCCATCAGCCAAGTTGCGTAATGAACCGGAATAATATTCAACGCACACATAGCAAGTAAGGCACCAAAAATGGACGAAGCAATCAACGATGGTTTGCTTCCTGCCTTAACGAAACCAAATATTCCACCCGCAATGAGTAGAACAATATAAACCCAAAGAATTGTCACAGACGTCATCATCCTCGTATCTTCACATTATTCGCTCTGGGCGTCGATGGACATTACACGTCCTTCTTGGCAAATGACGGTGACTTCGAAGGGGCGGCAGCATACTTCGCAATCAGTTACGAATCTTTGAGGGTCATAGCTGGTTTCTATTTCCAACGTGCACGATTGTCCACAGAATGGACACACAACTGAATCTAGATCTTTCATGGTCTAGAAAATCTAATTGGTTTCCTGAATTTTGCCACTCTGATCGATAATTTTCATTTGCATTGGGCAATTTTCGGCCTTAGTAGTCTCTATATCTAATACTTATGGGACTGTTTGATTTTATCAAAGGCCAACTCCTTGAGGTCATCGAGTGGACAGACGACTCGCGCGACACGCTTTCCTACCGCTTCCCTGACGACGACAAAGCCATTAAGCGCGGGGCCCAACTGATCGTGCGGGAGTCGCAGGTGGTGCAATTTGTTTACCTGGGTCAATTTGGGGATTTGTTAGGTCCCGGAAAACACAGCCTGACGACAGATAACATTCCTGTTCTGACGGCTCTTGCTTCTTGGAAGTTCGGATTTGAATCCCCTTTCAAGGCGGATGTTTATTACATCACCACGCGTGTTTTTCCCGGTAACAAATGGGGCACCCAAAACCCATTCATGGTTCGGGATCAAGACCTTGGGGTGGTTCGGGCTCGAGCTTTCGGCACGTATGATTTCAAAATAGTCTATCCTTCACTCTTCTTAAAAGAGGTCGCCGGCACGGATCAACATTTTCGTCTTGATGAATTTGCCGATGTCATGCGCTCCAGAGTCGTCAGTATTTTTAGCGAAGCATTAGCCACCGCACACATCTCGATTTTCGACGTCGCCACGCGTTATTCGGAGTTAGGTGAATCTCTACTTCCGATTATCAATCCAATCACCCAATCGAAATACGGATTAGAATTCACGGCCTTTGTTGTCGAAAATGTGTCAGTGCCACCTGAGGTGGAGGAAGCGATCGACAAACGAAGCAGCATGTCAGCGGTCGGAAATTTGAATGACTTTGTAAAATTCCAACTGGCTCAAGGGCTTGGACAAGGTGGCAGCGCAGGAAGCGCACCGGCAGAACTAGCCATGGGTTTAGCTATGGCAAAGCAACTGATCGATGGGCAGACGATCGCAACTCCATCCATAACCCCACCCGCTCCTGTGGACGAAGTGATGACCCCTGCTGAGGTTGCCCGTCAATTGAATGTTTCGGAAGCTGACCTGATGGTCTCCATCCAATCCGGTGAATTGAAAGCTAAGAAAATTGGATCTGCCTACCGCATTACCCGCATTGCGTTGCAGGACTTTCTCAAGTAACCCCCATGGCCGAAGCTCTCGCGAGCAAAAAGATTAATTGTCCGAGCTGTGGATCAGACGTGCGTTGGAGTGCGAAGGATCAGCTTTTGGTCTGTCCTTATTGCGGAAACAAGTTGGAGGTTGAGGAGGGAGGCTCCCCAATCATCGAGTATGATCTACGGTCGTCTCTGGCAGTATTGACGAAAGCAGATCGCGGTTGGAAGACTGAAAAGCAATCCGTTAAATGCCAGAGTTGTCTAGGGATTACTGTCATGGATCCAGCAGTTGCTGCGCACAACTGCCCTTTTTGCGGATCGGTTCAGATCGTTCCTCACGAGCAGTCGGATCGTCCGATCAGTCCCGAGAGCGTCTTGCCATTTATAATCTCGGAAAAGGTCGTTCGTGATGCGGTGAGGGAGTGGTATGGCAACCGATGGTTTGCGCCCAATCGACTCAGTAGATCGGCTCTTACGGACACAATTAAAGGAGTGTATGTCCCCTATTGGACTTTTGACGCCCAAGCAGAATCCGATTGGTCCGCTCTTTCGGGCTATTACTATTACAAGACAGAATCCTACAGAGACAGTAATGGGCACACACAAACTCGTCAGGTGCGACACACTCGCTGGGTGCCTTCATCAGGGCATCAATCCCACCGATTTGACGACATCTTGATACCGGCCACTCAAGGTTTAGATAAGGTTTTATTAGTTAAGGTTGAACCCTTCCCAACAGGAAGTCTCGAACCCTACATGCCTTCGTTCGTGGCGGGTTGGTTGGTCGAACAATATCAGATCGACCTCGCTGCTGCATCAGTTGATGCGAAGGACCGCATGGAAAAATTCATGGAGTCTAGTTGTAAGTCGGCGGTACCTGGTGACACTTATCAGAGCCTTAATGTGCGAACCTCCTATACTGGTGAAACCTTTAAGCACACTTTATTGCCCGTGTGGTTGCTGAGTTATACCTATGGTAGGAAATCCTATCAACTCCTAATCAATGGGCATACAGGCACGATTGCAGGACATCGACCTTACAGTTTTTGGAAAATATCCGGGGTAATTATGTTCGCCGTGATATTGGGTCTCATTATATACGCGAGCATGCAGTAAATTTCCTGCGAGATTGAATGCTTCCCTATATCACCACCCTAACTTTAAGCCGCTTTGGGTTTGGTTAATGATTGCGGTGGGTCGCCGATTACGAAGTGGGAATCACTCTTCCACTAACTCTGAGGGATCCGTAAATCCTCCAATGTAAGTCCTTCACGCTTTTTAAGCGTCGCCTCGTATCTTGGAACGTAAAGTTGAGTTTCGGCGGGCAATCGATGGACAATTTCATCAAAATTACGGGTACCAGCTTTCTTAATAATCGAGTCGATGCGTCCTTCCCCAGCGTTGTAGGCGGCGAGAGCGAGTCGCCAGTCGCCAAAATGTTTGTAAAGAAAACGCAAATAGGAGGCCGCAGCACGTGCGCTTTTCTCTGGATTACGCCGTTCGTCAGGAAAAAAAGTGGAAAGCCCGAATCGCTTAGCCGTTGGTTTCATCAACTGAAACATGCCTTCCGCGCCAGCGGGGCTGCTGGCTTTTGGATTGAATGAAGATTCTATTTCAGCGAGCCAAACTAATTGTTCGGGGACTTTTTCAGCAGCAAAAATTGGTTTGAGAATCGGCAGATAAGTTTTGGCACGAGGCGGTATTACCCGCTTTTCTAATTGCTTACTCCAAGCGGAACTTTGGAGCTGAGCCGTAGGAGGCGCAGGGGGTTTGTTTATAGGGGCCGGTGGGGCTTTGCGTTTTAGCTCTTGAGCAACTTCCAGATAATCCATCCTCGTTTTGATCCACTCAGCAATCGCAGCCGTTTCCGTAAATTGCTCAAGGATAGGAATTAAAAGTGTTGCCCTGTCTTTGATAGAAACAAGTTCATAAACTGAATCTCCCTTCAACCTATTTTGAAGATCAGCCAATACTTCGGTCACCCGCTCCTTATCGATCTGACTTAATGCGTCTAAAACATCTTCATCCAAGTTCTCCAAAGCCCAATCTTCAACGGACTGCAAAAGATCATTTTCACCCATCACATGGAGAGGATTTAGACAGGTTCCCAAGAAAAACACCGCTCCAAGAAAACAGACTGATAATTTCGAACGTAACGACTGCCAGCAACCCAACCGGTGAAAGTAATTGCTCATACCTCCATGCTAGGTGATTTAGGTTGTATTAGCGAATCGGAAATATTCGTTAGCTGAGTCAATTTCTGAGAACTTCCCAAGAATTTTGGTATCGGATATACCAATTAGCAAACCGCCGGTGTCTATAAAGTAGGTAATGAGTGAGAAAACCTCGAGTTCTTGCTGGGTGCAGAGCCTTTATCAAGCAAAGGCTGCGGAGGTGCTATTGTATGGACGAGCTCTTGGCCTTTCCCAGGTGGAGGCGGAAGATGTGTTGCAGGAAACATTCCTAGGTTTGTTAAAATTAAGTGCTCCCCCGTTGCAACCGGCGGGATTTGTCATTCGATGTTTTCGCAATCGTGCACTGAATCATCGACGTAGTCTTTGGCGTCGTATTGCCCGAGAATTTGAAGCTCATAGATGGTTTGAAAGCTCGGGTGAACCCTCGAAGAAGGAGGAACAGGCGATGGCCTGTCTGGCTCAATTACCCCAAGATCAAAGGGAGATTATCGTTTTAAAGATTTGGCATCAGGAAACTTTTGAATCGATCGGCAGACTACTCGACCTATCGCCGAATACCGCTGCAGGACGTTACAGATATGGATTGCAAAAACTTCGGGAATTGTTGAAAGGATGTAATGATGATGCACGAACAGGATTTGGAAGAAACGATGCGCCGATGGTCGCTGCGAAAACCATCTGCCCGGGTTTACGAGCGGCTTTTTAATCACGATGGTGCAGCACCCGCTCCCTCCGCGACTCACGAACTATTTCATTGGCTGTTGCCGATCACTGCCTGTGCCATTTTAGTTCTCGCCACTTTGCCTCACCGGTTGGATCATCCGTCGAACTACGGTTCCCATGCCACCAACGATCTCCTCGCAAGAATGGACAAACTCGGTTCGCAATTATCACACGTCCCTGCGGAGATCCGACATAGCGGGCTTAACAATTTGCCACGAACAACTTTGATGTGGACAATGAGTTCCGATCTCCGGTCAACTTTGCCGGGTTCGATTCATCCAGTGACTAACTTTCTCAACCGATAAAGATGAGCAGCGATCATTTAAAAACTATCCAAAAGGGTGAGGTTACAAAACCATCGCCCGCCAAAGGGACCTCCAACAAAACCGCAGCCCCAAGTGTCCCGCACCCACCGGTGGCTCCCCTTTTTAGAAAGCTGGATTGGATAACCGCAGCCTTTGTCTGTTTTTTTGTTTTGATCGGGTATGTCTATACCTTGGCACCTGATCTTACCTTGGAGGATTCGGGCGAACTTGCCGTCGGATCGTTTTATGCAGGGGTGCCCCATCCGCCAGGTTATCCCGTTTGGACCCTTTACACGTGGCTATTCACGGTGCTGGTTCCAATTTCGAACATTGCCTACCGCGTCGCACTCGCGAGTGCTGTTTCTGGCGCGTTGTCCTGTGGTCTTCTCGCGTTAATTGTTTCACGAGGCAGCAGTATGATGCTCGAAGGCATCCCTGGGATGAAGCAGATTGAAAAACGGTGGGAGAACGGTCTCTGTTTAGTCGCTGGATTTGTCGCGGGTTGCCTGCTTGGATTTAATGGGTTCATGTGGAGTCAGGCGGTGATCGTTGAGGTTTATCCCTTCAGCGTTCTATCGTTGATGCTTCTACTTTGCGCATTGCTTCGCTGGATGTATGCGCCTCACCAACTTCGACACCTTTACCTGGCGTTCTTCTGGTTTGGTATTTGCATCACCAATCACCAGACCCTCATTGTCGCTGCGATGGGGCTGGAAGTGGCCATCCTGATGGCGGCACCAAGACTTGGCAGAGATCTATTCATCGCCAACACGCTGATTTATATCCTCGGGTTGGTTGCCAAAAGCAAAGGCATCATTCAGTCCTTTGATAATAATCCCCCCCTGTTTTTTATTTTTAACGCGGTAGGCGTGGGGTCTGGATTGGTGGCCTTATACATGATCGTCAAAACAATGGATCAATTCACGGCGATTTTCACAGACCTCGTGGATTTCAATTTCAAAAAATTGAGGGAAGCTCTCCAACCCATTCTGATTATGGCGGCCATGTGGTTCGTTGGAGCAGCCTTTTATTTTTATATGCCCATCGCCTCGATGACCAACCCTCCCATGAATTGGGGGTATCCAAGAACCGAGGAAGGATTCTGGCATGCGTTGACACGTGGGCAGTATGACAAAACATCCCCGACCTCCGATCCCTTCAAACTTTTCCAACAGGTAGCCATGTATGTTGGGGGAGCCATCGATGAATTTACTGTGGTATGCCTGCTCATTGCGATCGTTCCGTTCATGTTTTTATCCCGCATGCAAAAACGGGAGCGGGATTGGATGATCGGACTGACGGCAATCTATATAGGACTGGCGTTCTTGCTTCTCATCCTGCTCAACCCTGGGACTGACCTTCAGGCCAGCGAACAAGCACGGGTGTTCTTCACTGCTTCCCACGTGATGATCGCGATCTGGGTTGGCTACGGGATCACGCTGATCGGAGGTCTCATCGCGACCCATTATGTGGCGGTGCGTCGAAACATCATCCTCGGCACCGCAGTAGCCTCAGCCTTCGCTCTCTACAGCATTTTTCAAAACAAATCACTTTTCCTTATCGACAAGGTCAATGCCTACTTTCTTTTTGGATTAACCTTGGTTGCCCTAGCCTTGTTTTTGGTGGGTCGCACAAAAGTTCCGCGTTTTGCCATCCTCTGCTTGTTTGCCCTGTTGCCGTTTCAATCGATCCTCGCTCACTGGTCGGCGAATGAACAACGCGGTCACCTGTTCGGCTATTGGTTTGGACATGACATGTTCACGCCCCCGTTCGATATCTACCCCGAAATGCCTAAAAGTTCGATCATATTTGGGGGCACCGATCCGGGACGGTTCTGTCCGACTTACATGATTTTTTGCGAAAGTTTCATTCCTCCGGAAAAACGGCGCGATCCCGCATTTGACCGACGCGATTGTTACTTGATCACCCAAAACGCTCTAGCCGATGGAACCTACCTGAGCTACATCCGCGCTCATTACAATCGCAGTGCTCAGAATGATCCCCCGTTTTTCGTCAATTTTCTGCGCTCAACAAATGAGGAAGAACAAGGAAAAACAAATTTACTCGCCAAACTCTCCCAACCACTCGACACATTTTTCACAAAATTTGGGAAAGACATGGAAGATCGGAGACGGAAGGAAGGAGTTTATCCACCGAAGGAGATTAATACCCCAACACCAGAGGATTCGCAGGTCGCGTTCCAACAATATATCGGCGATGCCCAGCGTCGCTTGCAACACGATATGCAGTTCCCGAACGAACCGAAGCAGATTCGCCCCGGAGAAGACGTGCGTGTCGTGGACAATAAAATCTCTGTATCAGGACAAGTAGCCGTGATGGCAATCAATGGTCTTCTCACGAAAGTGATCTTTGACAAAAATCCAGATCATGAATTCTTCGTCGAGGAAAGTTTCGCCTTAGACTGGATGTTTCCCTACCTCTCGCCTTTCGGAATCATCATGAAGATAAATCGTGAACCGCTCGCTGAGATGACGGAGGACGCCGTTAAAAAAGATCATGAATTCTGGTCTCGATATTCCGAACGACTTATCGGCAATTGGATTACTTATGATACTACGGTGAAAGAAATCTGCGATTTTGCCGAAAGAACCTACCTCCGACGCGATCTCAACGGTTTCAAAGGAGACCCAAAGTTCGTGAGAGATGATAACGCCCAGAAGGCTTTCTCAAAACTCAGGTCCGCCCAAGGGGGATTGTATTACTGGAGAGTCAGCAATTCCAAAAACGTTGGGGAAAACCAACGCATGTTGAAGGAAGCTGAATTTGCTTTGCGCCAGTCTTTCGCATTCTGTCCATTCAGCCCAGAGGCGGTCTACAAATATGTGAACCTACTCGTGAACTTAAATCGTGCTGGGGACGCAGAACTCGTCGCAAGAACCTGTTTGATGTTCGATCCAGAAAGTCAAAGTATCGCGCAGCTTGCCGAACAACTGAAGGGCATTCGTGATCATCAGGTAGGGGTTCAATCAGCAAATTCACAAGTCGCTGAATTAGAAAAACAATATCAAGCCAACCCTACGAATCTGGAACATGTGTTTAAGCTGGCTTCAGCCTATGTTCAGCTTCAGAAAACAAATCAGGCGGTTCAGATATTTGACAAGTTGGTTAAAATGCCCGGAGCGGACGCACGCATGTTGCTCTCTGTTGCTCAGGCATATTCCCAGTTGCAAAACATGCCTGGACTCGAAGAAGCACTTGGTCGCATCGTCGCGATCATGCCTGATAATGCAGAGGCCTGGTTTGATTACGCCCGTTCTCAAGTGATGGTGAATAAACCGGAAGCCGCATTAGTATCATTGGCTAAAGCCGTCGGACTCAGTCAGACGAGATTGATGACACAGCCAACGGCAAAAAACCTTTTGCAAGAGGCTTTGACCGACCCCACCTTCGTCAACCTTCGGAACTTACCTGAGTTCCAAACCATGGTGGCACCTAAATAGCATGAATGATTTCCTGCGATCTCCCCATTGCAATGGGGGGATCGAGGTATCAGAAATTTTTTTGCCCTATGCGCCAAGAATCCCTCAAATTCCTTGAAACATTAGTCAACACCCCTAGCCCATCCGGACACGAGGCTCGAGGACAGAGAGTCTGGATGGATTATGTGCAATCCTATACCGACGACATTCAAAGTGATGCCTACGGAAATGTCGTCGCATGGTTGAATAAAGGATGCGGAGGCTCCCGCCTCATGCTAGCCGCTCATGCCGATGAAATTGGTATGGTGGTTAACTATATCGATGATAACGGATTTATTTACGTGCGCCGTTTGGGGGGCGTCGATGCCGCTATCACGAAAGCTCAACGCGTCCATCTTCATTCCGCAAATGGATTAGTTAAGGGAGTGGTAGGCAATGTAGCCCCGCATCTGACGAAACAGGAAGGCGAACGAAAAGTTCCCAAAATTGAAGACCTGTTTATCGACATCGGAGCTTCGTCTCGAAAAGACGCGGAAAAACTCGTCCGGATCGGTGACCCGATCACCTTGGCTGACCAATTCGATCTGTTGCGTGGTGACCTTGCCGTTGGAAGGGCGTTTGATAACCGTATTGGCACGTTCGCTGTCGCCGAAACGTTACGATTGCTTGCTCCACAAATCAAAAAATTGAAAGTGGAGGTGTGCGGCGTTTCCAATATCATGGAGGAAGTAGGTTTGCTCGGAGCACGACAAATCGCTTACGCCTTGAAGCCCGACGTGGCACTCGTTGTTGATGTCACCCATGCCACCGATTATCCAACAGTCAGCAAAATCCAGCATGGAGATATCCGCTTAGGTTGTGGACCCGCTTTGACCCATGGTGGGTGTAATCACATTGAGGTTGTACGGCGTCTGGAAAAAGTCGCCGCGTCCTCTAAAATAAAACTCCAACACGAAGCGATGTCCGCCACAAGCGGAACGGATACGGATGTAATTTTTTGGACACGCGGAGGCATCCCAAGTGCATTGATAAGCCTCCCGAATCGCTACATGCATTCCCCTGTAGAGATGGTGAACCTGTTGGATCTCGAACAAATATCCGAATTGATGGTTGCGTTCGCGCTGTCATTGAAAAACAACGAGCAATTCAAAGTAAGGATTTGATACTCGCAATGGTGAGGGTTGAAACCGAGGTTGGTTCGGAGATATCAGGTTATAACTGATAAAAATGAACGTGGGAGAATCCATCGTATTTTGCGAAGGAACCTCTGAATTGGGTTCTGTATTTGTCGCTTCTACCACAAAAGGCATATGCTTTATTTCGTTGAATGAATGTCTCCAAAACAACTTGGACACTCTTCAAAAGGAATTTCCTCACTCGCATATTTTTGAAGGCGGAGTGCAATCATCTCAGGAGATGCAGTTTCTAACTCGCTACATCGCGTCGCCTAATATCGGGATTCCTCTGAGAATCGACCCACGTGGAACTCCATTTCAATCCAAGGTTTGGGAGGCGATCCAGAGAATTCCACTGGGACACACGGTCAGCTACATGGAAATTGCTGCAATGATTAATTCTCCACGATCGGTTCGGGCCGTCGCGCGAGCTTGTGGTGCTAATAAAATTGCCTTGGCAATTCCCTGCCATCGAGTGGTTTGCAAGAACGGGAGTCTTTCAGGTTACCGTTGGGGAGTTCGCATCAAAGAAATGCTATTGAAAAAGGAACGTGCATCGCTGTTACACCTGCCGATCCAGTAACCAAAACAATGAGTTTTTATTCCGCCCTGGAACTGATATTCAAAATGGGAAACCTGTTTACCGACAAGCATTATTGGCGTTTTCCAACCTCGTTAAGATCAAAAACAGTTTGACAGAACAATTGGAGTAGGCGATATCAAGCGGACAAAAATTGCACCATTCGGTGGGTGCTGAAAAATTGGTCGTGTTTGTTATGGATCGCTCAAAGTTTGATTCGGAGTTTCTGCATGATTAAAGTGCAAAATTTGACGAAGTCGTTCGGCCCTAAATTGGCTGTTAATGGCGTGTCCTTCACGGTCGAACGTGGAGAAGTGCTTGGTTTTTTGGGACCCAACGGTGCCGGAAAATCAACCACCATGCGTATGATCACGGGGTTTATCCCCCCTAGCTCAGGATCTGTTTCCGTGGGTGGCCATGATATCGTGGAAAGCGCTATACCCGCAAAACAGTTGATTGGGTATCTACCTGAAAACGCCCCTTCCTACAACGACATGACGGTCCATGGATTCCTTACCTTTACGGCGGAAATCCGAGGTCTGCAAGGAATGGAACTTAAAAAGGCGGTGCATCGAGTTGTCGAAATGTGCTTCCTCGAAGGAGTTCTTCATCAAAGTATTGAGACCCTTTCAAAGGGGTTCAGACATCGTACCTGCTTTGCCCAATCCATCATTCACAATCCTGAGGTTCTGATTCTTGATGAACCAACAGACGGATTGGATCCCAACCAAAAACACGAAGTCCGCACATTGATTCGGCGGATGGGTGAGACGAAAGCCATCATCTTTTCTACTCATATTTTGGAAGAAGTGGAGTCGGTCTGCTCTCGCGCTATCATTATTGACCGAGGACAAGTGGTGGCCAACGGAACGCCTTCGGAATTAAAAATGAGATCCGAATTAGCCGGAGCGATCACATTTAAGGTTCAGGGAGTTTCTGCCCAAATCCTTAAGGAAAAAGCTTCGAACGTTCAAGGTGTTCGAAAAGTGTTGATAGTCAAAGATGATCCTATCGGGTCGATTGTCCGCATTTATCCGAATTCTAAATCAGCGGCTGAGGTATTGGCCGGTGCTTTGGGAAATATGGCGTTGCAAGAAAAATGGGGCGTTGAGGAACTTCATATTGAAGAAGGTCGCCTCGACGAAGTGTTTAGAACGATAACTTTACCTGAAACAGTACAGGAGGGACGGAAATGAATTCTTTTAGCGTTATCAAGACGATTACAAAACGTGAGTTGTCAGGCTATTTCGCGTCGCCTGTTGCTTACGTTTTTATAGTGATATTTTTATTGCTAGCCGGATTTTTCACCTTCATGGCGGGGGGATTTTTTGAACGCAATGAAGCAAGCCTGTTGTCCTTTTTTCTATGGCATCCGTGGCTTTACCTTTTCTTGGTTCCTTCGGTAGGGATGAGACTTTGGTCAGAAGAACGACGTTCGGGAACCATGGAACTATTGCTAACCATGCCCATTACGCCGTGGCAAGCCATCGTTGGAAAATTCGTGGCATCGTGGATGTTCCTCGCATTGGCATTGGCACTCACTTTTCCTGTATGGATAACCGTGAGTTACCTAGGATCACCGGATCACGGGGTGGTGTTAACGAGTTATTTAGGGAGTCTGTTATTGGCAGGAGCCTACCTGGCGATCAGTTGTATGACTTCGGCGATGACTCGGAATCAGGTGGTCAGTTTCATTCTTTCCGTGGTGATGTCCTTATTTTTGATTCTTGCAGGTTGGCCTCCGGTGACGCGATTGCTGGATCAAATTTCGGATAATCCCCGTCTCGTAGAGACCGTGGCAGCTTTCAGTGTCATGACTCATTTCGAAGGATTTCAGAAGGGAACCATCGACCTTCGCGATATCGTGTTTTTTGCAGCGATCATTGGTTTTTCGTTGTTCACGACGAGCATTATCATCCGCTCACACCGAGCTGGTTAAACAAGACTTTCAATTATTTTATTTGCAAACGTGGCCATGAGCGCGAGTACTAAAAACATAGGCAATTGGTTGTTTTCCATCGTTGGTGTTGGGATCATGCTGGTCATTTGTATCGGCATTTATATCGTGTCCCATGTCGCGGCACTCCGTGTCGACATGACCGAGGAAAAGCTGTACACTCTTTCAGCGGGAACCAAAGCGATCCTTCGTAAATTAGACACCCCTGTCCAAGTGCGATTCTATAGCTCCCAAGGCAAGGACATGCCCGTGGAGTTAAAGACATATTCCCAAAGGGTCGAGGATTTGCTTGGTGAATTCAAAAAGGTTGCTGGCAATAATATCGAGATCAAGAAATATGATCCACAGCCCGATTCAGATGCCGAAGAACAAGCGATGAAGGACGGGGTCGAAGGTCAGGCCATGGGAATGGGTTTCGGAGACAAACTATACCTCGGATTAGCAGTCAGCATGTTGGAAGCAAATACCACTCTCCCGTTTCTGACTCCCCAGCGTGAACGATTACTGGAATACGATTTAGCACGTGCTATTTCCACGGTAACAAACCCCCAAAAGACGGTGATCGGCATTATGAGCGGGTTACCTGTGTTCGGTGAGTCCAATCCCATGGCTGCCCGCATGGGAGGTGGACGCCAAGATCCTTGGATTTTCGTAAGTGAATTAAAAAAAGACTACACCGTGAATGAGGTTCCAATGACCTCGGAAACTATTAGTGACGATATCAAAGTGTTGGTCGTAATTCACCCGAAGGGCATCACTGACAAAGCCCAGTTCATGATTGATCAGTTTCTAATGAATGGGGGCAAACTTATCGCGTTTCTTGATCCGATGTCCATTATCGACACCCGCAATACACCCCAGCAGAATCCAATGCAGGGGGCAATGCAGGCTGGATCCAATCTAGACAAATTAGTCAAAGCATGGGGACTAGAATTCGATTCAGCGAAGGTTGTTGCCGACAAAATATACGAAACCAAAATCAACCGGGGGCAACGAGCTGAATCTTCTCCGGCCGTGCTGACTCTCAATGCCCAAGCTGTTAATACTAATGACGTGGCAACGAGCCAAATTGATAGTTTGTTGATACCATTCGCCGGGGTTTTCACAGGTACACTTAAGGAAGGCTTAAAGGAAACAGTGTTATTGCAGAGTTCCACTCAGTCGCAAATCATCGAAAAATTCATGGCTGAGTATTCAGGGGATCAAGTATCCAAAAATTTTACTCCTTCGGGAAAAGCGCAAAAAATTGCACTTCGGATTACTGGAAATTTCAAAACAGCATTCCCTGATGGTGCCCCCGTCGATGCAGTTGCAAAACCAGATGCGAGCACAAACAACACTTCACTGAAGGAATCAACCAAGGAAACAAGTGTGGTACTGGTGGGTGATTCAGATTTGCTATACGAACAGTTTGCAGGCCAGGTGCAAGATTTCATGGGTCAGAAAATGTTTTTCCCACGCAATGGAAACCTGAATCTTCTACAAAATATTGTCGATCAAATGGCGGGCGATCAAAACCTTATTGGCATTCGTAGTCGCGCCACAATGACACGCCCATTCACCCGAGTCCGGGCGATACAAGCTGCTGCCGAGGATCGTTATCGCACTAAAATCAAAGATTTGGAGAAAAGCTTGGCCGATACACAGACTCGATTAAGTGAATTACAGCGCACAAAGGAAGGCGGCGGAGCACAACAGCGTTTTATTCTCTCCCCTGAACAACAATCTGAAATAGCCAGTTTTCAGAAAAAACAGCTTTCCGCTAAACGCGAACTCCGAGTGGAACGAAAAAATCTGCGCCAAGACATAGACTCGTTGGAAAACCGCTTAAAGTGGTTGAATATTCTCGGAATCCCTTTTCTTGTGACTCTCACAGGCTTGGGATTTGCTATTTTTAAACGTAAAATCACCGCCGCCAAATGAATCGGAAACAGTTTCAGATCTTAGTCGTCTTGGGATTAATCGTAGGAGGATGTGGCCTTTGGGTTTTGCGTTCCCAGAAGAATTCTTACAAAACTACGGACGCCACAGTCGCCCAAAAAGTTTTTACCAATTTCCCTTTGAATGATGTAGCGGGAGTGCACATCAAACAATCCTCAACGGAAATCAATTTGCAAAAAGTCGAGGAAGTCTGGCGAGTAAAGGAACGGTCAGGTTACCCTGCTAATTTTACGGAAGTTTCGGATCTTTTACGCAACGTTTGGGAATTAAAACCGATGCGCGAAGAAAAGGTCGGGGAATCCCAGTTAGAGAGGCTCGAATTAAATCTATCCGAAAAAGCTACGAATTCTGGCATGTTAGTAGAGTTCCAAGATAAAGATGGAAAAACTCTACAAAGCCTGACGTTGGGAAAGAAATACACCCGCAGTTCTGGGGACAGCTCCCCCATGGGTGGTGGTGGATTCCCTGTTGGCCGCTACGTCCGAGTCCCGGATGCTAAACTTGCGAAGGTCTACTTGGTTGGAGAAACATTTGAATCGCTGGATACAAAACCTGACCGTTGGTTAAATAAGGACTTCTTCAAAATTGAAAAAATCAAATCAGTTTCGGTAACTACAAATAATGCAATTGCCTGGCATTTATCGAGAGAGAAAGAAGGGGGAGAACTTAAACTTGCCGATGTAAAAGAAGGGGAAGTTTTAGACCAATCCAAGGCCGGTGGACCCGGAAATTCTTTTAGTTTTCCAAGCTTTAATGATGTGCTCGGAACCGATGCTGCCATGACTAATCTGACATTGGCAAAAATTGAGACCTTTGAAAATTTTACATACAACTTGAGAATAGGAAAAACCTCATCGGATGACACCTATCAATTAAGCATTGTTGTTGAAGCTAATTATCCCAAAGAAAGAATTAAAGGCACCGATGAAAAACCTGAGGACAAGGAGAAATTAGACAAGGAGTTTCAAGAAGGTTTGGCCAAACTCGACGGAAAGTTAAAAACTGAGAAAGCCTTGGAAAAGTGGGTGTTTGAAGTGTCAAAGTATGTCGTAGAGCCCCTGCTCAAACAAAGGAAAGATCTGTTTGCGGACATGAAGGACGACAAAAAACCCAATAGTGCGGTTAACCCTTTAAGCATTCCCGGACTTCCCCCTGACTTCCCTGGGATTTCCGATACCAAATAAGAAATCGTGCTTGATGGTCGCGCGGTGAGTGGGTAACTGCTCTTGCAGTTAAGTTTCAAAAGATTTTCCGCATCCGCACGATTGACGAGCTTGTGGATTTGAAATTTTGAATCCGCCACCGGTGAGTGAGTCGCTGAAATCTACCACGGTTCCACGAAGGAAATCGGCACTGATCGGGTCTATGAATACTGGAACATCGGTGAATAGAGTGCAGAGGTCGTTTTCCCTTTTTTCGTCAAAAACCAGGCCATACTGCATTCCAGAGCAGCCACCTTTTTCTACATAAATTCGCAATCCCTTTCGTGATGCATCCGTTTCTTTTGCTAATAGATTTTTAGCTTCAGCAATAGCCTGCACTGTAAGAGTCACCACGTTGGGATCAACTAGATTACCAGATTCCATAACCAATGAGACTAATGGTGGAAATTTGGAGTGTCAAATGGACTCACATCACTTTTCCTACGTTGCAGACAGACTTGATTTCCCAATTTGGTTGAGCAATATAGCGATATGTATTCCCCTTCATTGACTCGGCGAACAATCATAAAATCTATCCTTTGGGGGAGTGCACTTTCAGTCGTTGGCGAGAAAGTGATGAGTCAGTCCATTACCGGGCAGTTGCACGCCGCTGGAGCCACCTCCAAAGGGCTGATCAAACTCAAGATTTCTGATTTTCCTGTGCTAGGAGTTGCAAATGGATCATTAAGGTTGGGGAGTAGTTCCATCGGTAGTGATAAGAATCCAGTCGGGTTATATCCTCCAGTCATCATCAATCGAGGAACATCCAACAATTATTCCGCTGTGGACGCACGGTGTCCCCATTCTGGCTGTGTGGTTGGCACGTATAAACCCACAGTCGGCTTCATGACATGCCCCTGCCATAGTTCAAAGTTCAAAATCGATGGAACCTATGTCACAGGCCCCGCGAATTCCTCATTGATAAAATTTCCCGTTACTCCAGAAAACCAAGGATTCATTTCCATCGAGATCGAGGAGATGAGTTTTGAGGTGCTGATCACGCCGGTGTTAAATAATAACCGACAGCGTCTCAAAATTAAATTTCTAGCCTTCGAACAAATCACCTATGAGGTAAGGTTCCGCACATTTAATGGCACACCATCGAAAGTTGTTCCGTTCTCGCTTTCGGTTGATTCAGCAATCCCACAAACCGCGCTTCTTCTGACAAGGACACCTGATGACGATACAACTCTCTTTATCGACCCACCGACTGAGAATGGGATGATTCAGGTTGCGATTCAGATGCGGACCGTTTGATGCGTTACTTCTGTGGTCGCCTGAGGAAGGTAGGTGCTACTACTAGGCTGAATCGTTCTCACTGACTCGACCTAGTTCCTGCCAAAGCAAAGCACCCAACCGCATTCCTTTGGCGTAGCAGTCGAGGTTGAACTTCTCATTGGGAGAATGAGCATTATCATCCGGCAGGGCTAGTCCCAACAAAAGTGTGTCCACACCGAGGATTTTCTTAAAATCATTCACGATCGGAATGGATCCGCCTTCACGCAGCAACACAGGTTCGTGGCCAAAGGCTGATCTGAGGGCGCGTAAGGCAGCTTGAGCCTGTGGACTCTCGGAGGAAACATGGTAAGGTTCCCCGCCGTGATCCGAGGTGATTTGAAGCTTCACAGTGGGTGGGCAAATTGTCCTCAGATACTGGATGATTTTTTTACGAAGCCCCTCCGGTTTTTGATCAGGAACCAACCGGCATGTGATTTTTGCACTCGCCCAACTAGGAACGATGGTTTTATTCCCAATCCCTTGATACCCACTGGTAAGACCATTGATTTCGAGAGTTGGTCGAGTGCCTCTCTGCTCAATTACGGTGAATCCCTTCTCTCCAAACAACTGGGGAACCCCAAGGAATCGCGATTCTTTGCGTTCATTGAAAGGAAGTTTCGCCATTTCTCGACGCTCAGCGGAGGTCAGTTTTACAACCTCGTCGTAAAAGCCAGGAATGGTGATTCGGCCTTTGGAGTCTCGTGTTTTGGCGAGCATTTGACACAGAACGAGCGCAGGGTTATCGACTGATCCGCCGAAAAGTCCAGAGTGCAAATCTCGGTTCGGGCCAATCACTTTAAGTTCAAAAGCTACAATGCCCCTGAGGGCACAGGTCAATGCCGGTTGTTTCAGACTCGGAATTCCAGTGTCAGAAATAACCACTCCGTCGCATTTAAGCTCATTTCTTTTTGTTCTTAAGAATTGAGCGAGATGATTCGAACCAATTTCCTCTTCTCCTTCGATGAGAAAGGTAAGATCACATGGCAATTCGGTTCCGGTTTTTAAATACGCTTCAATCGCATTGAGGTGAGCGAGATGCTGTCCCTTGTTGTCGCTGGCACCACGACCAAAAAGTGAACGACCTCGTTGGATGGGTTCGAAGGGGGCTGAATGCCAGAGTTCAAAAGGCTCAGGTGGTTGAACGTCATAATGACCGTAAACGAGGTAGTGCGGACGTTTCCTGTTTTTTTGCCGAGGTGTGCGAGCTATGAGAACAGGGTTTCCCGGCGTAGGGTGCAACTCAGCTTCCAAGCCAATTCCGCAGCAGTGATCCCTGATCCATTCCGCTGCTCGTTGCATATCTGGGGCATGACTCGGTTGCGCCGATACGCTGGGTATCCTGACATAATTGCTAAGGTCAGCGATGAATCGGGATTCGTTTGATACCAAGTAATCAAGAACGGCCTGCATAAATCATTATTTAATTATTCGACGCGGTTCGCCAATGCGTTGAAGTATGTGCGAACTTCAACACCTAAAAACAACCTGACTGAATCTAATCGTTTTAATCGTCATCTTCAACTTCGTGGATCGCCCACATGGGGTATTTGGTTTTACTCCCCTTAATGGCGTGCCAAAGAATCCTGTTTAATAAGTCTTCAGGGCAACGATCTGGTTCCTTCAAGTTTAGCTTCGCCGATGATTCCGCATATCGGCGTTGCATACTGTCGATCAACGCGTGTGCAGGAGGATTCACTTCGTGCAAAGAGATGTTGTTGGTGACCGTTATAAACGGAGCGAAATTAGGTTGTTCCGTAAAACATTCCTTCATCGGTCGTGCCCCAGCATCCATCTGGTTCATGGGTGGCAGACCGAGCATCAACTCCATCGTGCGGAGGAGGCTGGGTTGATTGTAGTTGATACTCACCACGGCACCACGCTTCGCATAAGGACTCGCCACATACGCTGTCGTTCGATATCCGGTGACATGATCCCAGCCCGCTTGAGGATCATCCTCGATGGCAAACACGCAGGAATCTTTCCAAAATATGCTTTTGCTCAATGCCTCGACAATTTGCCCCATCGCCAAGTCATTATCAGCAATGTATGCCCCTGGAGTTGGTTTTCCTGGACTCGTGCCAGACGTGTGATCGTTCGGCAGACAAATGATGATCAAGTTGGGCATTTCGCCTTTTTTCTCAAATGCAGCGAGATCCTCGATAAACCGAGAAGCTCGGATCACATCAGGCACGTCCATATCCCAACCGACCGTGTTGGTGGCTAATACACCTCGGATCGACTCGATCGAGGGACGAGAACTCACCCGGGTAAACTGGGTCTTTTCCTTAAAGTCTCGGTAATAGTCAGCGAAAGTTGGCGACCCCGTTCTATTTGTATCTGACCACCCACAAGTACTCGTGGCAAATTCACCGTAAATTCGGAGTGTTTTATTGTGAGCTAACGCATTATCCCAAATGAACCCGGAGGAAGCATAAGCCAACGCATCGACATCGGCATCTTCCATTCCGTCAGGATAGCTGCGAGGAAATCCTGCGAAGGATTTTTCCAGAAGGTCTGTTGCGAAGGCTGTGGTGGACCATTGATGTCCATCTGCACTCAAAATCCCTGAGCAGTAGGTATTGTCAAGAAGGACGAACTCTTTCACGAGTTTATGTTGATTCGGGGTATATTTTTCTCCGAAAGTACACAATTCAAGATTCCCGTTGCCTTGCGGCAAATCACCCAAGACCTGATCGTAGGTTCTATTTTCCTTAATGATGTAAACGACATGGTTGATCAACGAGGGTTCCCCTACCCTTTCTGGGACTGGTGTTGCTGCAATCCCTGCACGTGGAGGTAATTGAGAGGCTTCCACAATCGCCCGTCGATAGTTGTGATGCACCAACTGGGTGTAATTCTTAAGTAGGGAAGCTCCAGGTTTTTTGAAGAGCGAAACAGTGCCGAAATATTGATGGGTTTGAGCTTTAATTTTTTCGCCCGATTTCCCACGTCGTCCAGATCCCCATCCTTTGATATTCGCCACATACAACGATTTCCTCGCTGAATCTTGAACAATCGCTCCAGGATACCAACCTGTGGGGATCAACCCTGTTAATTTGGAATGTCCGGGCTGAAATTTGACAACAGCCACGGCATTTTGTGTTCCATTGCAAACGTAAATCTCCCGCCCTGATTCATCAAAAACCAAAGCATTGGGACTGGCGCCGAACGGATCCCCCTTGGCCCATTTCATGTCGATGGTTTCGATCACCCGGTCGGATTTGGTTTCAATGACACTCAGACTGTCGCTATTTGCGTTGGCAACAACCACGTATTTTCGGTCGGGTGACATTCCAATGGCCGAGGAGTGCATCCCTACGATGATTTCGCTGGTGACAATTCCCGTTTCCAAATTGATGACGCTGACTGAACCTTCATTGGCAATGTGTCGCACTGGATCAACTCGGACTTTGGCGCCAATCCCAATCGGGCCACTCAGAACTCCTAGTTCAACTCGACGTCCTCCCCAGTTACTCACATAAGCTTTAGTGCCGACTAAAACCAAATCGTAAGGAGCGTTCCCCACTTCGAACTTCTTCAAGGTATTTCCAGACGTCAGATCAACTTCTAAGAGTTGATTTGATAAATTCAGCACTACGTAAAGGCGTTTTCCATCAGGAGAAACCTTTAAGCCGGAAGGAATATTTTTCGTTCTTGGGAACCCGACAACTTCAGGTAATGCGAGCGTGTGTGAAGGAGTGACGACATTATTCGAGTCAACGGAGAAAACCTTGATGCTTCCGTTGACATTGGCGAGATAGAGTGAATTCCCATCGGGTGCAAATGCCAACCCAGTATAACTGACCTGACCCTCTGTATCCGGCTTTAACAAGTGGCTGGAAACTACCGGATTTGTAGCGGTGCTTAACTCAGGCGGCAGGCTGACTCGTTGGCGTATTTCACCCGTCGTGGGATCTAGGATTACGATCTCAGAAGTTTTACCTGTAACTGCCAAAAGTTGACCATTGGGACTTAATGCAATTGCTTGCGGACGTAGGCCAGGCAGATCCACTTGTCGTCCAGCAGGCGTTATGATCTGATTTACGGGAAGCACCGCTCCGAACGGACTTGATGGATTCACTGGATCCGTTGCAGACCAATGTGGAAGGGAAACATTAGGAGCCCCCCCACACCCCATCAAACCACACAACAGGAGAGAGTACCCGAACGGCCGCAAGGGAAAAGATAGGTTCATAGGTTATTGATACATTATTGGGCAGGATTAGAAATTCGGAAGCAAGGATTATAGTCGACGGATGTTTTTTCAATCCGAATCGATCGAAAGGTGTAATTTAACAGGTTGGTTGTTGGATGTCTGGGGTTATCCAAGATGGATCATGGAAACAATGTATCCACTGGATTTTTTCCTCCACAAATAATAGTTGCCAAGGGCTCTCGTTCGCATTCAACCTGTGTTTTAGAATTCGGTTTATTATGTCATTACTTGAAAATAAAATAGGAATTGTGTTTGGCGTCGCCAATAAGCGATCGATTGCTTGGGCCATCGCCCAGGCATGGAAGAAAGCCGGTGCCACTCTCGCTTTCACCTACCAAGGGGATCGGCTCAAAGATAATGTTGAAGAGCTAGCCGGAACTTTCGGGTCGGACACGTTGATTTTGCCGTGTGACGTCACGAAGGACGAGGATATTGCCCGTGTGTTTAGCGAATTAGGGGCAAAATTTGGACACTTAGATCTCGTGCTTCATTCTGTGGCGTTTGCTCCAAAGGAAGCACTCGAAGGCGATTTTATCAATACTTCGAGGGAAGCATTTCGCATTGCCCACGATGTGAGTGCCTACTCGCTTGTAGCAATTTCACGTGCCGCAGCACCGCTCATGATCCACGGGGGTTCGATTGTCGGAATGACGTATTACGGGGCGGAAAAGGTGGTTCCCCATTACAATGTCATGGGTGTCGCCAAAGCCTCCCTAGAAGCCTCAACTCGATACCTTGCTTATGATCTAGGTCCGAAAAAGATCCGCGTGAATTGTATTTCAGCGGGTCCCATGAACACGTTGGCTGCACGTGGAATTGCAGGCTTTTCTGACATGTTGAAACATTACGAATCCCACTCTCCACTCAAACGAAATGTGCTACCTGAGGAACTGGGTGCCACCGGGACCTTTCTTGCCTCCGATGGAGCGGCAGCCATGACGGGACAGGTGCTTTACGTTGATTCTGGTTACCAGATTATGGGGATGTAAAAACAGGTCGTTTTTCATGTATATCACCATGTGGACAGGCTTGCTTAATCACCCTTTCTGCTGTTAGGTTTGTGAGGGTTATGGAACAGCAACAGCAATACATTCCGATTCTATTATTAGGAGGCGTCGCGGTATCATTTGCCGTGGGCAATCTAATATTGTCTGCCGTCGCTGGCAAAAGATCGAAACGGACAAAAATAAAAGACACCGCCTATGAGTGCGGCATGTTGCCCATAGGCGACGGCCAGAGCAGGCTCTCGGTAAAATTTTATTTGGTGGCGATGCTTTTTATCCTTTTCGATATCGAAGTGGTATTCATGTATCCGTGGGCTGTCGTTTATCGGGATATGCTGAAGACGGATGCCAATTTAATTTTTGGCGCGATGGTCTCATTTCTTGGGGTGCTTTTTATTGGCTATTATTATGCCTTGAAAAAGGGTGCATTCGATTGGAAAAAGTAGGGAATGATTCGATTTGGCACTTCGGGTTGGCGCGGATTGATAGCGCGTGATTTCACGTTTTCCAATGTCCGTCTCGCCACAGCGGGCATTGCAGCGTATTTAAAAGAGGAATTATCCTCGCCGGGTTCCTCCATCCATGGGCAAAATCCGGTGGTCATCATCGGGTATGACACTCGATTTTTAGGACTGGAGTTTTCTCTCGCTGCGGCTGAGGTTTTATCAGTCCATGGTATTCAACCCCTTCTGTGCAATCGCGACACCCCTACCCCCGTCATCGCGCACAGTATTCGTTCCCGTAAGGCAATCGGCGGCATCAATATGACCGCCAGTCACAACCCTGCTTATTATCAAGGGTTGAAGTTTTCAATATCTAACGGGGCGGCTGCACCGCCTGAAGTGACCCAACGAATCGAAGCGCACATCGTTCGTTTGTCACAGGAAAACTGGAATTTTAAGTCGCCCTTATCAGGATCATTTAAATGCCCTCGATTTGATCCTCGCCCCTCGTATTTCAAACAAATATCCAAGCTGATTGATTTTACCACGATTGGCTCGGCTAAACTCAAGATTGGCGTCGAACTCATGTTCGGCACGGGGCGAGGTTATCTGGATGAATTACTCCGAAAGGCAGGAGCACGCATCACTGTTTTCGATGCTGAACCCGACCCATTTTTTGGAGGCCACCACCCTGAGCCCAATGAAGAGGGCATGTTCGCAGTGCGCGAGTCGATCATCAAAGGAACGAACACCTTGGGGTTGGGTCTGGATGGCGATGCGGATCGGTTCGGAATTACAGACCGTGATGGCACATGGTTAACTCCCAACCAGATTCTTGCTTTAGCTCTTTACCACTTAAAAAAGAACCGTGGTTGGACAGGCTCCGTCGTCCGCACCATTCCCACAAGTCACCAAGTGGATAGTGTGGCTACGATGCTGGGAGTTCCGGTTATTGAGACCCCTGTGGGCTTTAAATACATTGGAGCCCTGATGGAATCACAACCCATCATCGTTGGAGGTGAGGAGTCCGGGGGGCTTAGTGTTCGAGGGCATATCCCCGAAAAAGATGGAATCCTTGCCTGCCTTTTGATGGCCGAACTGGTGGCGACAGAGAAAAAATCTCTGGGAACGATTCTGAAAAACCTCGAGAAAAAAACGGGTTCATTTTTTACCGAACGACTCAACATTTCATTTCCTTCCGAAAAGAAACAGGCGATTTTAAAAAAGTTGAGCGATGGTTTGCAGACAATTGGAAAGGTGAAGGTGGAAAAATTTATTACCATTGATGGCTATAAATTCCTGCTGCCCGGTGGAGAATGGGTAGCCTTCCGAGCGAGCGGAACCGAGCCCTTGATCCGGTGTTATATTGAAGCCAAATCAGCAGCAGGTCTAAAGTATTTGAGGGTTGCTTGTAAAAAACTTCTCAAATAGTCGATCTAAGGCTGGTGCCCGATGACAAAGTAGAGATTCGTTTTTTGTCGACCTTATCGTAGCGGAAATAATTTCGCGAGGATCAGACATTCCACCAACCCGCAGAGGCTCATTACCGTGAGAACTACAGTCCACGTTTTGAGTGTTTCCTTCTCTGTAAACCCGCTCAGTTTGCTGACAATCCAAAACCCACTGTCATTCATCCAAGATAAAATCATGGCACCGAATCCAATTGCCAAAAAGATGTAGACCTCGTTGTAAGGCAGAGGAGTCCCAGAGTTCATCAAGGGATAAATCATCGCCGAGGTGGTCAACATTGCTACGGTGGCAGAACCTTGAGCGATACGAATCACTGCTGCGACGGACCATGCCAACAAGATCATATTTATTTCTCGACCCGCAGCGGCCAACTTAATGGCCTCTCCAACTCCCGCATTTTTTAACATCAAACCGAACGCACCTCCAGCGGCAGTGATTAAAATACACACCCCTGCGGTTTCAAATGAAGGTCCGATGAGTTCGTTCACTCGAGCGAGCGACATCTTTTTCTGGCGCATCAGAATTCCCATCGAAATAATCGCCCCCACGAGAAGGGCGATATTCCTATTACCCGCAAATTCAATTGTTGGGTAAATACTTGGATATTTGGACTGCCATGACAATGCACTGGCGAAGGAAGCTCCTGCAATGAGGAGGATCGGAAGTATCACTGGGATAATCGACCAGAAAAAGGAGGGGAGTTCGGATTCTGGTTTTCCTACGATATCGGCAAGGTCTTTTGTCGAAGACCCGGAAACTTCCCGCAATGGTATTTCCATATGTCGGTTGATGTATTTGGCAGCCATCCATCCTCCCGCAACAGGTAGAATTCCTGCAAATAATCCTACGATAATAGTAATCCCCAGATCGACCTTTAAGGACTCCGCCATGGCTAACGGTCCGGGGTGAGGTGCCATTAAAGAATGGGTGACGACACCCGCACAACAAATGGCGAGGATATATAGAAGGTAGTTTTTACCCGTGCGAAGCCGCAAAGCCCGCGCCAATGGAAGCAGTAACATGAAAAAAGTGTCAAAAAATATGGGGATACTCAGGATGTAACTGCTGACAACAATGGCGGTTCCAGCATGCTTTTCACCGAACAAGGCGATGAATCGACGAACTACTTTGTCGGCAGCACCACTCTCCATTAAGCAAAAGCTGATGATCGCGGCCAAACCAATCACGACACCGATCTTCCCAGCGGTGACACCGAATTCCGTCGTTGCTAATTCAACGGCTTGCAACCAATGGCTCTTGCCTTCGGCTTCCCCGGGGAGTGAACCCACCATAGAAAGGCAACCGGCTCCTATGGCGACGAGAATCAGTGCGATAAATGCATGAACACGTAATACCGTGATCAATATTACAAGAGAAGCGACACATATCCCGAGAACGAGAAATGGCCAATAACCTTGGTTAACAGAGTTGGCTAATGCGAATATCGGCATGAAATTACAATATCAATGGCTAGGTTCGCATTTACTTCTAACTGTCTGGAGGAACTCGTCAAGTATTCGTCTTGTGAATTGAAGTCCGATGTTTCAAACAAACCGTTGACGGTCAGATGGGGTATCCCTAAATTTTACCATGGATTACACCAAGAAACGAACGTTTTGAAGTATATTTCGAAATGAACATGATGACGACGCCAGTAAAATCGACCAAAGGGCTGGAAGGAGTGGTGGCTGCAGAAACACGCATCAGCGATGTCAAAGGTGATATCGGTGAGTTGATTTATTGTGGCTACAACATCAACGAACTGGCAGGCCGGGTTTCGTTTGAAGAAACCGTGTTTTTGCTTCATGAAAATCGCCTTCCCAATGCAGTCGAACTGGCTGCACTGAAAGCAACCCTTGCTTCGCACCGCGAATTACCCGAGGGCGTGATCGAGATTTTACGTAAACTCCCTAAAAACACACCTCCGATGCATGCCATTCGGACAGGGATTTCCGCGTTGGGTTGCTTCGATCCCGATGTTGACGAATCTAGTACTGACACCCAAAAAAAATCTGAGGAAGCCAAGCATAAATCGATCCGCTTGATCGCCCAGATTCCAATTATCACGGCTTGTTTTCACCGAATTCGTCGCGGCAAGGAAATCATTCCCTCTCTGCCAAGTCTTGGGGAAGCTGCCAATTTTCTTTATTTGCTCAATGAATCGGTTCCATCCACAGAAATGGAACGGACGATGGATCTCTGTTATGTGTTACACGCCGATCACGGTATGAACGCGAGCACATTCAGCGCGAGAGTGACGATTGCCACCTTAAGTGACATTTATTCTGCGGTCACTACTGCCATAGGTTCCCTCAAAGGCCCATTACACGGAGGTGCCAATGAAGGGGTGATCCGGATGCTCAAAGAAATCGGCTCCATCGAAAAAGTCGATGGATGGGTTGCTGAGGCTCTGGCTCACAAAAAGAAAATAATGGGAATCGGCCATCGAGTTTACAAAACATTGGATCCTAGGGCTCCCCATTTGAAGGCGATGGCGAATGAATTAAGTGCCAAACTAGGAGAGCCGAAATGGATCCAGATGAGCGAACGAATCGCGCACATCATGCTGACGGAAAAGGGACTTAATGCGAACGTAGATTTTTATTCCGCGACGGTTTATTACTCCATGGGAATTTCCTTAGATTTGTTCACCCCAATTTTCGCAATTGCTAGGACGGCAGGTTGGACGGCTCACGTTGTGGAGCAGTTGCTTGATAATCGGCTGATACGTCCTCAAAGCGTGTATACAGGACCCGTCGGACTGAAAGTCACCCCTATTGAACTACGCTGAGAACAAATAAAAATTAATCAATGAATTTGCACGAGTATCAGGCGAAACAGTTGTTAGGAGAACGAGGCGTCAATGTCCCCACGGGTGCGGTATGTTCGACCGCTGCAGAGGTTCGTTTGTTTGCAGACAAAGTTTTTGCCAACGGAGCCCAATTGACAGTTGTAAAATCCCAAATTCACGCCGGCGGACGAGGAAAAGGGACATTTAAAAACGGTTTTCAAGGCGGAGTCAAAGTTTGCAAGTCTGCAGAAGAAACGGAAAGCAAAGCATCCTCAATGCTGGGTCAGGTTTTAGTCACAAAACAAACAGGACCGGATGGACGGATGGTCAGCAAATTGTTGGTCGAAGCTGCGCGGAACATCAAAAAGGAATATTACGCAGCTGTATTACTCGATCGCGCCACATCGCGCCCTGTGCTGATGGTCAGCACCGAAGGAGGAGTCGATATTGAGGAGGTGGCTGAAAGTCATCCGGAAAAAATTCTAAAGGAAAGCATTGATCCTGCTTTGGGATTGATGCCTTACCAATCCAGAAAAATCGCAGCGGCACTCGGACTGCGTGGGGAGATGATGACCCAGGCAACGAAACTCTTCGCTGGGCTGTATAAAACATGGTGGGAATGCGATGCAGCGATGATCGAAATTAACCCCTTGGCCATCATGGAGGAACTGGATGGGCGCGAGGTTCTTGTGGCAGTTGATGCGAAAATGAGTTTGGATGACAATGCGCTTTTCCGTCACTCCAAAATCCATGCCATGCGAGATTTGGCTGAGGAGGCTGATTTGGAAATTGAAGCCAGCAAGTTCAATCTCAACTATATCAAACTTGATGGGAGCATCGCGTGCCTCGTGAATGGGGCTGGGCTGGCGATGGCAACGATGGATATCATTCAGCATTTCGGTGGAAACCCAGCTAATTTCCTTGATGTTGGCGGTGGAGCCAGCCGCGAACAAGTCACTGCAGCTTTCAAAATTATTTTAAGCGATCCCAATGTTCGTGGAATTTTAGTGAACATTTTCGGGGGTATTATGCAGTGCGATATCATCGCAAAGGGGATCGTGGACGCGGTGCGCGAAACAGGACTTACCCTCCCATTGGTGGTGCGACTTGAAGGAAACAATGTCGAATTAGGAAGGCAGATCCTCCGCGAATCTGGGCTCACAATTATCAGCGGCGATTCAATGGCCGATGCCGCACAAAAAGTTGTTAATGCTGTCGGCAACTAACGCCCAACTTCCTAACTTAAACAGATTTATCTCATGGCAATTTTAGTAACTCCGCAGACTCGGGTATTAGTTCAGGGCATTACAGGCAGTTTTGGAGCCCGCCATACCCAACTCAGTCTTGCCTACGGCACCCTCGTTGTTGCTGGTGTAACCCCAGGAAAAGGCGGTCAAATTTTTGAGGAAAAAGTTCCCATTTTCGACACGGTTTCTGAAGCGATACAACAAACAGGAGCGACAGCATCAGTTGTTTTTGTTCCGCCAGCGTTTGCCGCGGATGCGATTTTAGAAGGTGTGGATGCTGGTCTGGATATTGTGATTTGTATCACTGAAGGAATTCCGGTCAATGACATGGTCAAAGTGAAAAGAGCCATGGAAGGAAAGAAAACAAGGTTGATCGGACCGAATTGCCCAGGAATTGTAACGCCTGGAACGGGAAAGGACTCTCACGGAGGATGTCGCATCGGCATTTCCCCAGGCTACATCCATAAGCAAGGTTCCATTGGGGTAGTTTCACGCAGTGGCACTTTGACCTATGAAGCTGTTTGGCAATTGACCCGTCGCGGAATTGGGCAATCGACCTGCGTAGGGATTGGCGGCGATCCCGTGAATGGCACTTCGCACCTCGATGTCATTAAAATGTTTAATGATGATCCCGAAACTGAAGGAATCATCATGATCGGAGAAATAGGCGGGTCGGCCGAGGAGGAGGCAGCTGCTTGGATCAAAGATCATTGCAGGAAACCTGTTGCTGGATTTATTGCAGGGGCTACCGCTCCTCCAGGTCGCCGCATGGGACATGCAGGTGCCATCGTCAGTGGTGGAAAGGGAACTGCCGCTGCTAAAATTGAAGCGTTTAAAGACGCGGGGATAGGGATAGCACCTACTCCTTCTGATATGGCGGATACGCTTCTGAAGATGATGAATCGTGCCTAAGGGGAGAATCCAATTCAGGGTTCTCCGCTATGCAGACCCATGCAAATAACCCTGATAAATGGCATTGATTTCGTGATCAACGGAATCTGTGTAGTTCTTTGGTTAAATTGGCGCTCGATCTCCGTAGCCCAACCTAATCTAAGTGTCGGCATATCCCTTCTCGCCACACTTAAACGCGCTGAAACTCGACGTGTGAATCGCTGGGTTTCCATGGTGACGTTGGGAAGCTTGCTGGCCTTGCGAGCTGCGTTTTACTGGTTGATTGGTTTCGAGTTTGGTTGGACTCTCCCGATTGATCTTGGACCGATCGTAATTCCTTTTCGGGCTGATTATTTCGGACGCGTCGCCCTATACTCGATTATTAGTTTTTTGCTTTTGTTGGCCTTATTTTATTCATCCTTGCTTCTTCTCTCGGTCATAAATCGGAACTCTGGAGAAACTGATTACCTCTGCCGATTGGTTCGTTTGCATTTGGGGCGCATCAACCATTTCCATTCATCCATCAAATTGATCCTGCCCATCCTATGCAGCATGATTCTTTGGGTTCTCTTTGCTCCGTTCCTCCGCGCTTGGGGGATGGTTCCTCCTTGGGTTAGCCCTGCCCATCTTTGGCAGCAATCCCTAGTTTTTGCACTGATGTCGATTCTTGCTTTGCGGTATGTCCTGCTCGTCATTCTCGGGTTGTATTTACTCCAGAGCTACGTCTATTTGGGGAACCATTATTTTTGGAAATTCATCAATCTAAACGCTAAAAACATTCTTAATCCGCTGGCAAATTTTTCGATCCAATGGGGGAAATTTGATTTAAGACCCGTAGTTGGAATCGTTGTAATGTTTGGAATTT